>CAYTSY010000081.1:0-15578 GCA_964440555.1 uncultured Desulfobacteraceae bacterium | reverse complement strand
TGTATCCGGTACACAAAATCACAGGAATATCGGGTCTTATCTTTCGGATTTCAGCGGCCAGAACATCTCCTGTCATATAGGGCATGGTCATATCGGTAATCACCAGTTCAAAGCGGTCTGGATTTGTTTTGAACAGTTCCAAGGCTTCAACAGCGTTTGTTCTCAGCGCAACCTGATAGCCTAATTTTTCAAGCAGTTGTTCGCCAACGACAGCAATGGGGGGTTCATCATCAACAAACAATATCCGCTCATCGCCGGTCGGCGCCTCCTCCATTTCGGCAGGTACGGTCGCAACTTTGGTTTCCCTGTTTAAAACCGGCAAATAAACATCAAATATGCACCCTTTGCCCAACTCGCTTTTAACTGTAATCAAACCGTTACAACTTTCGACGATTCCTTTAACAACGGAGAGCCCCAAACCAGTGCCCTCTCCAATTTTTTTGGTGGTAAAATAAGGGTCGAATATCTTTTCAATAATATCCTGCCCCATCCCATACCCCGTATCTTGAACACGCAAGTGTAAATAATTTCCAGGTACAATTTCAGGGTGAAGTTCTGCAAAATTATTATCTAAAGCAACCTCATCCAAATGGACGCTTAAAATGCCTCCATGCGCTTCCATCGCGTGAGCGGCATTGGTGCAAAGATTCATTAGCATCCGGTGGATCTGGGTCGTATTGGCTGATATTATGGCGTCGCTGGCAATATATTGTTGGATTTCAATTGTAGAGGGGATGGAAGATCTCAGCAGCTTCAATGCTTCTTGGACGATGTATTTTGCCCGGATCGGTTTCATTTCCACGTCTGAATGCCTGGCAAAAGTTAATATTTGTTGCACCAGCTCTTTTGCCCGGTTGCCGGCAGTCAGTACTTCGCGAATATCCCGATATAAGGCAGATCCCTCTGGGGCCTCATCTAAGGCAAGTTCGGAATACCCGATGATGGCTGACAGGATATTGTTAAAATCATGCGCAATTCCGCCGGCCAGGGTTCCAATCGATTCTAATTTCTGGGTCTGCTGAAGTTGAGCTTCGAGTACGGCCTTCTCCTCTTCGGCCCGTTTCCGATCGGTGATGTCACTCACCTGAAGCAGCGAATTTGCACGGCCGGCATTATCGCGATATACGACGCTTTGTACTTCCCCATGCCGTTTTTCACCGCTTTTCCTGATAAATAAAAACTCATAGCGATCGGGAACCTGCTCTCCTTTCTGGCGGCGAAGATACCTTTCAACGGCCCGTTCCCTGCTCTCTTCAGCCAGGAAAAAGGAGAAATTTTTACCCAGGAGTTCATCTTTTTGATAGCCGATAATCCTGCAGAACTTATCATTCACATACACATACTGGTAATCGTCATTGACAATGGCAATACCCATGGGTGAATTCTCAACCATGGCGCGGAACTTTTCTTCGCTCTCCCGCAGCGCGTCCTCAGCTTTTTTCCTTTCTGAAATATCACGACTGACCCCAATAACCCCGATGGGTTTCCCATGATCATCTCTGATGAAGGTTGTTTCAGCTTCTACCCAAATCAAATGCCCGTCTTTATGGTATTCCTGCCACTCACTTCTATCGGTAATATCATGATCTCCTGATAGATTTGCGTTCCGCTTCAATCCTTCTGAGAGAACGTTCATCATCATTTTTAACGATTGAGGCGTTAAAATATTTTCCAGGGGGTTATTTAAGTGTTCTTCAACCGTGTATCCGGTAATCTTTTTTACTGAGGGGCTTGAATATGTAAGCCGCATACTATCAAGATCTAATATCCAAATAAAATCGGAGGTGTTTTCTGCAATTATCCGGTATTTCTTTTCGCTTTCCCGCAGCGACTCCTTCGCTTGCTTGAGCTCGGTGATGTCCACGCCCACGCCGATGAGGTAGGCAATTGCATTCATCTGAATGCGCAGTCCTGTGAAATAGTAAGGGGTGCGCACGCCGGTTTTGGAAACGAAATACGCCTCGGCATACGATTCCCCGCTGGTGAAGACTTCTGAGATGCTTTGTTCGATCAACTCCCCGTCCGCGCCTTCAAACAGGTCCGACGGGTGAATGCCGGCGATCTCCTCTCCCGAATAGCCGCTAACCTTTTCAAAATTTTTGTTCCAGCGCAGAAACTTTCTTTTTTCGTCAAAAAGATAAAAAATACCAGGCAGGCTGTTGATGAGCGAATCAGAAAAATTTTTTTCCTGTTGAGTTGTTTCCTCCGCTCGCTTCCGCTCTGTGAGGTCGCGCGAAACACCCAAAAGGCCGGTAACCTGATTTCCCGGGTCGCGTACAAATTTAATACTGTTCTCCAGACAAATTGTAGATCCATCCTTTCTGTAGTATTCAACATCAATTGTAATGAACTGCTCCGGATCCTGAAGACCTTCCTCCTCTTTCCGTAATTTGTCGGACAGAATCTCCCGACATTTCATAATGGATTCAGGGGTAATCATTTGTTCCAGAGTTTGTTGCTTCCTCTCTTCAAGGGTAAAGCCGAGCATTCTTCCAATTGAAGGATTGGCATATGTGGTTTTGAATTCTAAATCAGTTGTCCAGACCATATCGGCCATGTTTTCGGCAAGAAGTCTGAACCTTCTTTCACTTTCCCGCAGCATTTCCTCCGTCTTCTTGTGTTCAACGATGACCCAGGATACGTCCGCCAGGAAGGAAACAATGTCAACATCCTTTTCGGTGTAATCAGAGGGCTTGTTGCCTACCCCCAGTATGGCCACTATGCGATCGTCTTTTATAATGGGAACAACCAGCTCCCGGACGATAGCCGGGTGGTCCGGAGGTAGTCCTTTTCGATGGGGTAACGAAGCATAGTCATTATGGATCACCGGCCGGAATTGATGTACGCAGTCCGTCCATACACCCGCCTGGTCAATTCCGTAGTGCATCCCTTTACCTCCGGCGTTGCAGAATTTTTTAACCGTCCGCGTTGACCAGGCCTGGGGTGACAGGGTCTTCTGATCGCTCTCGACAAAGTGGAAGAAACCGACGGAACTTTCGGTCAACGCCTCCAATTCGTCTATCGTTTTCTGTAGCAGTTCTTCAAGAGAATGGGATGCCGCGAATTCAAATAATCGCAGGCGGATATTAATGAAATCCTTTACAATTAAACCATGCTTGGAGAGATTTGGTTCCATTATGAAATACCTTTAGACTGCACCAGCCGTATACCCATCAAGTCGCGGATTTCTCTTGTTTTTTCCAAATCGGCAGCATCTGTGGACGCAATATCACCCATTATTTTTGAAAGCTCAGGGTCTTGCATGATCTCCAGGACCCATTGGGCAAGCCCATGAAAATCGATTCTGGGAAAGGGGTCGGATAAAAATGTAACAACCTCTGAAAAACTGTATAACCGGACCGGTATAAGGCCGGCCCTCTCCCGTAAACGGAATCCTTCTATCCGTTGATCAAAGTTCACTTCCGATGAAATGCGCAAGGCAAGTTTTTTGGATGGCGTGGAAAGTATCATCACCATTATCCTTTCCCCAGCTTCTGATGGCGAGCCAGTTCCTCGGCCACGTGGCCAAGCTCAAGAGATGCCAGTGTTTTCAGGGTGGGATATCCGGTGTCCGGATCCCATCCTTCCTGTTGGTAAAAATGGGTTTTCCATTCTTCAAACCCCGCAGTTTCAATATACCGGTTGCTGACATCCTGATATTCCCATATCCCGTCCTTGCAAGTCGGCATGCAGTAAATCCCGAGCATGGCATTGGTTAAGGGTTTATTGTGGATATAGGACGAAAACCGGACCATGTCCCGGTGCCGCCCCTGGAGGGTCCAGATGGCATGATCCAAGTTCCAGATTTTTTGTCCCAGCGTCATTCCGTCAATAAAGCCGACATTACTGCCGGTGACGGCATTGTAAAACCTGGGCTCGCCCTCACCGGTCAACCCCTTGTTGTCCGGTGCAAACTTGTTAAAAAAATCGGCATACCGCAGATCGCAGAACATGGCGGACTCTTTCCAGAAGCGGGTATAATGCCGATGCCAGGATACAAGTTTGGCGATGTTTTTTGAATACATGTTTTCTGAACTGAAATCGAGCATCATCGGATCCGGATCAAAGGGCTTCATTTTATCAACACAGATTTTGACCACGGCTTCGGCGCTGATGGGGGGCTCCTTTTTGCTCAGTTTCGCGATGGAGGGCATCCAGTAGAGAAAATTGAAATCGTGTTCGTTGATGTCCCTGTCTCCCATGACGGAACCATACCCCCATTCCAGTTCAGTCCTGGGGTCATAATGATCCGGAAGTCCCCAATACGGGTAGGACAACAGACCGCTGGCAATATCCTGATCCAACCGTCCCCATTTCTTTGCGGCACGGTAAAACCCCTCGGCGATATCATCGCCGATTCCCCTGCGATAGGCCACCATTTTCGTCAGGTTTTCGGCAAAATCCATTTCTCCCATCCGGCTGAAATCAAGATCGCAGGCAATGCGCTTTCCCGGCCCCAGCTCGCCCATCTTGTGAAGAGCCCTTAAATACATCAAGCCGAACGTCATTTCAAAGGCATTGATGCCGTATTGCTGAAGCAAGTCCGTGGCCTTATAGGAAACATCGGTCTGGTTTCCCCACCTCAAGCTGACGAAATTCGCCGCGCCTTTTTGGCCGATTTTTTCCAGGAGATACATGGCCGTACGGATCAGGGGGCCGTTGTGCTTGTCAATATCATAAGGCGTGTAATAGATGCTCTCCGCACAACTGGATTCATTTCCCAAACCATTTCCCGTTCGCATCCGGCACCCGGAATGACAACCGAAGCAGGCCTGGAGCCGTTTTTCCTTTTGCTGCTGCCAGAATAAAACCGGTACAAAAGGAGAATCGAATCCCACGGGATGGAGTCCGGAATCGTCGAAATATCGTTCCTTTTCCGGATCTGTCGTATCGGCCGAATAAAATTTTTTGGACCATAAGCGGGCGTTCAAAAGCCCGCCCGGATCTGCGATGGCAATGGACCCGGTACCGATGACACTCACCGCTTTCAGGTTTTTGGATCCCCACACCCCCCCGAATCCGCCCTGGCCGGCGGCATTTCCGGCATCATGCACCAGACAGCCGATGCGGCAGAGATTTTCTCCGGCCGGCCCGATGGCAAGCACTGCCGGCTGCTGGGTGCTTTGTTCGCCGCTATCTGCCTCACTTAAGGCGATCCATGAGGGTTTTCCGCGTTTCCATCCTACATATTTCCAGATTTCCTCCTGGGTTTTCCAGGTATCCATACCCCAGAGACTTTGCGCGTCGCGGATCATCGCCTCACCATTTCGGATGTCGATCCATACCGGGTTTTTGGACCGTCCTTCCAAAACGATACCGTCCCATCCGGCGTATTTCAGCATGGACCCGAACCTGCCGCCAAAGTTACTGCGGGTAAACCATTCCGGTGTGGACTGGACACCGATACCCTGAACTTCCGTCCGACCTGAAGCCGCCGGCACCAGTGTGCCGCTCAAAGGAGATGTCATGATAGTGACGACATTGGCCGGATCAAAACCGCTGATGGTTTTATCTTTCACAAGATCCCAGAAAATGGCGGCCCCCATCCCATGCCCTCCGCCCCACCGGATGTAACGGTTCGTGGGAATGGTTGAAATAGTGTGGGTTGTCAGGTTGACCCGTAATATTTTTCCGGCATAACCGTTGCTCATTGGCGTTCTCCTTGTTTGCTCAATCGGTTGGATAACCCAGCGATGCCCAGGCTTTCCCCCTGAGATTTACATCATAGCCGTAATCTCCCTCCTGAACCGGTATTTCCGATGAAAACCGTATGGCGCCAAGCGGACATACCGCCACGCAGGCCTGTTTGACTTTTTGTTCTTCTCTGTCTTTCCAAAACGGTGCATCGATGCACAGGTCGCATTTCAAAGCCTTTCCGTCACGGCTGTCCCAGATGGACCTTGCAGGCGGGTATGGACAGGCCTCTATGCAGGATTTGCACCCGATACACTTTCCTGTATCGATCCGTCTGAGGTTTCCGTTTGCCTTGTCAATATAAAGGGCGCCTTCCGGGCAGGCATTAACACAGGCCGGATCAACGCACTGACGGCACTGAGCCAGAAGGATGTCGTCGGGAAAGCACTCAAAAGGGTTTTGCAGAACCTGTATTCGGGACAATGAGAGGTTTACAACACCCTCATGGACCATAGTGCAGGCCATCATGCAGGAGAGGCAACCCTGGCACTTTTTAGTATCCACGAGCAGGTAGCCCTCAGACGGCAAAGTACCCGGATCCAGTTCGCTTATTTTCAGAGTCCGTGAAGACGCTTTTTCTGATTTTCCGCAAGCGCCAAGACCGATGCCCACGGCAACGGTTCCCGCAATATGCAAAAACCCCCGTCGTGAAATGTTGCCGGTACAACCTCTTATTCCCTTAGAGCTGTTTTTCGTCATGATGTTTTCTCCCGGCATGTCGATAATTTAGATTGCGGACGACCCTATAATCATCCGATTAAAGAAGTCTTGAGAACGGTTTTTCAGGATTCTGGTCGAAGAGACGAACTGAAATCGCTAATAAAAAATGGGGCACATCGAAATTAGTAAAAAAAGTATACTGACAAAAAAGGTATTTATCAATCTTTTTTATTGAAAATACAGGGGGGAACCGCTTGCCTTTTTTCCTTCGATGGACTATGAAAAAATTCATCGCGGTCAAACACACATGTAATTTTACCAAAACCTTCCAAAAAGAAGGGGGGATCCCTTCCTATACCGTGAATAGCAATGTTTTATTCACCATGCATTATGCGACACCAAATCCCATCGAATTTCAAAACAGGAGGAGTTTATGCAGATTACCGACCAGGAGATCGAAGATCTGGAAGAAAAGGCCAGGCTGTTGCGAAAGGATATCATCGATATCACCGGATGGGCCGGCGGGGCCCATATCGGCGGTGCTCTGAGCGTGCTGGATATTCTGGTTGTCCTGTACCACAGGTACTTGAAAGTCGATCCCAAGCGTCCCCAGTGGGAAGACCGGGACCGGGTGGTGCTGAGCAAGGGACACGGAGGGGTTGGATATGCACCGGTTCTCGCGCGCAAAGGGTATTTTGAGTTTGACCTGTTAAAAGAGTTTAACAAGTTCAAATCCCCTTTCGGCATGCATTTGGACAGCCTGAAGGTCGCAGGCGTGGATGTTTCCACCGGTTCCCTGGGACACGGTCTGCCCATGGCCGTTGGACTTTCCCTGGGCGCAAGGGTTTTGAACAAGGACTGGATGACGTATTGCATTTTAGGAGACGGCGAATGCAACGAGGGAACCAACTGGGAGGCGGCCATGGCCGCCAGTCATTACAAGGTGACCAACATGATCACCTTTGTCGACCGCAACAGGCTGATGATTGACGGCGGAACCGAAGACGTCATGGGTCTTGAACCGTTTGCCGATAAATGGAAGGCTTTCGGCTTTATCGTAAAGGAAGTGGACGGTCACAGCTTCAGGGCGCTTTCAAGCGCCATCGACGAAGCCTTAACCGAAAAAGCAGGGCCCGTGGTGATCATCGCCCATACCGTCAAGGGAAAAGGCGTTGATTTCATGGAGAACAACGTTAAATGGCACTACGGCGGTCTGGATACGGACCTGATTGAAAAGGCCAAGCAATCCGTGGACAACATGTACGGAAAAGAATAGAGGAGGACCCCATGACCGAAGGCTTAACCTGGAATGTTTACGATGCCGACACCATGACGCAGGCGGAAATTTACGGCGAAATGCTTTGCCGTCTGGGAGATGAAAACCCCAAAATCGTGGCCCTTTCCGCAGACATGGCCAAATCCACGAAAATCGGTAAATTCGGGGAAAAATTTCCCCAACGTTTTTTTAACGCCGGCATCGCCGAGCAGAACATGTTCGGCATGGCCGCCGGCCTTGCCAAGTCCGGGCTGATCCCGTTCGTATCGACCATGGCGGCGTTCACTGCCATGCGTGCCGTGGAACAGGTTCGAACCGATATCTGCTACCAGAATTTGAATTGTAAAATTATCGCCACCCATGCCGGGACTTCTTTCGGCGCTGCGGGCACGACTCACCATTGTACTGAAGATCTGGCCATCATGCGGGCATTTGCCAATATGACCGTGATCGCTCCGGCCGATGGCGTGGAAACGGCCAATGCGGTCAAAGCCTGCGTAAATTACCCCGGTCCCGTGTATATTCGCATTGGGCGCGGGTTTGAACCCCGACACTATCCTGATGAGGATTACGGCTTTCAGATCGGCAAAGCCGTGGAAATAAACCCGGGAACCGATATCACATTGATTTGCTGCGGCGTCACCGTTCTTCAGGCCGCCGAGGCCGCCAAGTTTTTAAAGGAACAGGACGATTTAAGCGTCAGGGTCATCAACATGCATACCATCAAACCCATTGACGAGGCCGCCATCCTTTCCGCCATAACCGAGACACGGCGCATCATCACCTTTGAAGACCACAATGTACACGGTGGTCTGGGGAGCGCCGTAGCAGACATCATCGCATCGAGCGGCAAGGCCTGCGTCTTTGAAAAAGTCGGCATTCCGGACTGTTTCTGTGTTGTCGGGTATCCCGAAGACCTCTACAGCCACTATAAATTTGATGCCGACGGGATTATCGAAAAGGTCCGCGAGGTCATGGGCCGGGATTTCGAAGATGACGATAACTGGGAAGATGAGGTATGATATGGCGATTCAAACGGAATTCATGGCGGCAAGGATTTATTTGCGGGCGGTTTTTCCGGTGATGAAGGTGATGCTGGCCGATGATCCCAAAATGAAGAAAAAATTTGAGGGGGTTACCGCTGACATCCAGTTTGCGGCAAAAGATGACGCCGGGGATATCGGCGCTTACCTGAATTTTGAAAACGGGAACCTGGAAATTGTCCAGGGGTTCAGCGAAAACCCGGCTATTACGTTTGGCTTTAGCAGCATTGCCAAAATGAACGCCATGCTGGCGGGCAAACCCGCCCTGCCCAAAATCAAGGGACTGATGAAAATCGGGCTTTTGCTCAAAGCCTTCTCATTGCTGATGAGTTTAAAAATTCTCATGCCGGACGCCCGTCCCAAGGAAAAGGAAAAGCGGCGACTGAAGGTTAAAATGACGCTTTATATGATCACCACGGCCCTTTCCCAGTATAACAAGGGGGGAGATCCGGAAATGGTCAAGTGGACCGGCAAGCAACCCGAGCGTATTTACCAGATGTCGGTTCAGGGTGAGGACATCGCCGCCTATCTTCGAATCAAAGCGGGAAAATCACAGGCCGGCCGGGGGATGTATGCCCGGCGTCGTCCCTTTGTTCACATGAAGTTCAACGGCGTGGAAAGCGCGCTTCCCGTCATTTTAAACGAGGTGGGAATGGTTGAAGCGGTGGCCGGGGGCCTGCTGTCCATCGAGGGATCGCCGGAATACGGCGGCGACTTTGGGAATTTCATGGCCCGGATTCAGAACCTCATCTCATAAGCCGACCGGAGAAACTCGAAGGCACGGAGAGTCTTGCCGCCGGCTGCCCAGGCACCGGCTACATATTGAAAACCACAACCCCGGCACTGGCGGAAGCATCTACCTTCCCGTTTTTTTTGACCTGCCTGCCGTTAATAAAAACCGCTTCTATCCCCGTGGGTTCCTGATCGGTTTTCTTCACCGTGTTGTTGTCCCTGAGGTTTTTCCAGTCAAATACCGTGATATCCGCCGTCAGTTTCTCCTTTAAAATACCCCGATCCCTAAGGTTGAATCTTTCAGCTGTTGCCCCGGTCATTTTGTATACGGCTTGTTCCAAAGACAGCAGATGCCGGTCCCGCGCGTATTGCAGCAACAGGGGAAAGGCGCCGAATGACGCCGGGTTCTGCACCCCTTCGGCCGAAACCACGGCGTCAGTCATAAAAAGGCATCCCGGATGCCGGATCAGCGCATCGATAACCTCCATGTTGCTGTAATTGTGATTAAGAACACGGGCCCGGCCGTTTGTTTTCTCCGAAAGCCCCAGAATCACGTCGGCTGGCTCCATGTTTGCCTTTTGCGCGATTTCGTCAATGAACATGCCGTTGTACGGGTCGAAATCCGGATGCCCCGCATAGGTCAGTTGGATGTCACCGTACCCGAATCCCACGATTTGGGACATGGCCTCCAGCCCTTTTTTCACCCCGGTCACGGCTTCAGGCCTATGGTAATTGGCCGGGATATCGGCTAAAAACCAGGGCGGCAGAACCACGTTGATGATTGAGTTGCCGCAATGGTAGGGGTAGGTGTCGATCATGACATCCACCCCTCTGCTCACGGCCGCATCGAGTTCCTCAAGGCATTGCCCATAAGTGGGATGGCTGTTGGAGCCTGCGAACATGAGGTGGGAGTATTGCAGCCGGACGCCTGTTTTTTCAGCCACATCGACCATCTCCCGAAGGGAGAGCACATTGTGCGGGGTACTCAGATCTTCATAAAAACCCGACACGCAGGAATAGGCGCGTCCATGAACCGTGATGATTTTGTCCTTCTTTTTCACGAGCCGCGCAACTTCCATGATTTGATCGTTGGGGAAAAATATGCCCGGTTCATAACCCAGACCAAAGGAAACACCGGCCGCTCCCTCATCCATGGCTTCTTCAAGAAGGGTGAGGAGCTCTTTTAATTCATGCCCGTCCAGGGGATTGGGGTTGAGTCCCCGCATGGAGGCCTGAGTCGTGCCATGGCCTGCCAGATGGACCACGTTATGACTTAATCCAACCTTTTTTAAATGTGAAAAATAATCCGCCATGGAGTCCCAGTACAAATCAAACCCGCGGTCTGCGCCCAGCTTGATCATCTCCTTGTAGGGGCTGTTTTTCCGGAAGGCCCCCGGACTGTACCCGCAGTTGCCCGTTACGAAGGTGGTGCACCCCTGAGCCGTATACGGCGTCTTTAATCTCTCGGCGCCTTCGATGCAGAGGATCCAGTCCATATGGGAATGGGCATCGATGAATCCCGGGGAAACCACCAGGCCCTTGCAATCCAGTGTTTCACAATCGATGTCGATGGATCCTCTTGATATGGCGTCGATCTTTTGCCACCGGATCAGGAGATCTCCATAGAATCCTTCAGCGCCTGTTCCGTCTACGATAAGCCCGTTTTTCAGCAGAATGCAGTCATCGTTTGTTTTCATCGTTACCCAATTTTTTAATTGAATGGATTATAAAGGACAGCGTGTTCCTAATCATTTCAAAAGGGATTACCCCGGCATCGGGTGATAGTTATGGCTCTTAAACAATACAATAACCACTTGGGTTTTATGGCGCGCCCGGCCCGACTCGAACGGGCGGCCTACGGATTCGAAGTCCGGCGCTCTATCCATCTGAGCTACGGGCGCGTAAGGCGAAAAGGCCATTGCAGAAGGATCGCCTGCAATGGCCGTCTGTTTTTTATGGGGTGAGTGATGGGGCTTGAACCCACGACAACCGGGGCCACAACCCGGTGCTCTGCCAACTGAGCTACACCCACCATAAAATAGAGTCATCTCCTTAACAGATTGTTTGACCTATTTCAAGCGGTTTTATCGGTCAACGCCGCCGTAACAACTTCGGCCTTGAGAATGGTCACGGCCTGAAGGGGCACATCGCTGTGGCCGCCTTTGTTGCCTGTGGCAACAGCCTTGATTTTATTCACCACGCCCTGGCCTTTCACCACCTTGCCGAATACCGCATATCCCCACCCCTGGGGCGTTTTGGATTTATAGTTTAAAAAATCGTTTTTTTTCACATTGATGAAAAATTGAGCCGTGGCGCTGTGAGGGTCCGAGGTGCGGGCCATGGCAATGGCATAGGCGTCATTTTTTAATCCGTTGTCAGCCTCGTTTTCAATGGGGCCGCCAACGTCTTTTTGCTGCATGTCCGCCGTAAATCCACCCCCCTGGATCATAAATCCATCAATGACCCGATGGAAAATAGTTCCATCATAATGTCCGTTTTCAACATATGACAAAAAATTTTTAGCGCTTTTGGGCGCTTTTTCTTCGTCGAGATCAATAAAAATATCGCCCATGCTGGTTTCAAGTCGTATCATTTGCATTCCTTTATTTTGGTTTTCGTCTGCGGCGTCGCCATATTTTTACAAACATATACACAAAAGAGCGCCTGGCGCAAGGGGAAAAACATCCTTTTTTTCTTATTTTTTTGGCCGCTTCCGCGTCGATCCGATGGATGGCGATTTTCCTGAAAATACTCCCAAGAAGCAGATGATTCGTGTTGACGGATTTTTTATTAACCGGTAAGAAACGGGGCAAAGGTTTAATTTTTGCGCCATAATCCCACATGCCGGCATTGTATTTATAAGGAGGATACTTCATGGTTGATGGTATTGATGCGAAAAATGTAACAAAATGGTTTTTGGAAAACATTCCCGGCGTTGTACCGCCGTTATCTTTTGAACTCATTGCAGGCGGCCGTTCGAATCTGACGTATAAAGTCATCGATGCGGATAAAGGAGGCTTTGTACTGCGCCGCCCCCCTTTGGGGCATGTTTTGGAAAGCGCCCATGACATGGGCCGGGAGTACAAGATCATTCACTCTTTAGGCCCCACGGACCTGCCTGTGGCCCCGGCTTTAGGGCTTTGCAAAGACAAATCGGTAAACGGAGCCGATTTTTACGTCATGAAATTTGTCAAGGGAAGAGTTTACACGGATTCCATCGATGCCGTGGACATTCCGGAAGATCAGCGAATGGCCTTGGGATATAATGTATTTGAAAATCTGGTTCGGTTGCATAACATCAATCCGGACGACGTAGGACTGGGCGACCTCGGTAAAAAAGAAGACTATGTCGCCCGCCAGGTTCGCCGATGGACCAAGCAATGGGAGAACTCAAAAACTGAAGAAGTCCCGGAAATGGAAGAAGTGGGGCGTCTGCTGAAAGAAAACATACCCGGACAGATCGGTGCCAGCATTGCTCATGGGGATTATCGGATCGGGAATTTTATTCTTAAGGACTACCGGGTCGCCGCGATCCTGGACTGGGAGCTGTGCACTTTAGGTGATCCTTTGGCCGATGTGGGGTATCTGTTGAACTGGTGGTATACGGCCGATGAAGTGGAGCTGGGAAAAGGCGACGGCGCACCGACCGCTGTTGGCGGGTTTCCCACAAGGGATGAATTTATCGCCTATTACGAAAAAGCCACCGGGAGAGATCTGAGCCGGATCAACTATTACCGGGCGTTGTCTTATTGGCGTCTTGCCGCCATCAGCCAGGGGGTGTATCGACGCTACATGGAAGGCGTGATGGCGGACAGCAGCGATATTGACCCCTCCTTCTTCAAAAACCGCCTGTTACGGATGGCCAAAATAGCACTTGAAATGCTGAGTTGAAAACGAGGTGAGAGATGACGATCAAAAGCGTAACCATATATTATGATTATTTATGCTCTTATGCCTTTCGGTTATCCGGTCTGCTGGAAAGCATCAAAGGAGACATCCCCGGCGGCATCGATATTTCCTGGAAAACCTTTTCCCTGGAGCAGCAAAACATCAACAAAGGGCCGGATTTCCGCTTGTGGGATTGCCCGGAACATCCGTCCCTTGGCATGGGCGCCCTGATTGCGGCCAAGGCCGCAAAAAATCAGGGACAGGCCTTATTTTCAAGATTTCACTTCGCCGTATTCAAAGCAAGACACGAGGACTTTAAAAATATTTCCTCTCGCGAAATCCTGGAAGATATCGCCCGAACCGCAGGCCTGAATATCGATCAACTTTTACTGGATATGGATAAAAATGAAACAAGACAGGCGGTCGGGCGGGACCACCTCTACGGGAAAACGAAGCACAACATCTTCGGCGTTCCCACCCTGACCTTTGACGATGCAGATCCTGTTTACGTTAAACTCAGCGTCCTTCCCAATTCCATGGAAGAGAGACTTTCCCTGTTCGAGATGATCCGACAAGCCGCTGTAAAACGCCCATGCTTGATGGAAATAAAACGGCCTGACCCGGTTATGCTGTAGCCGGCGCATCACATGGCGCTTCCCTTTAACCCCAGAAGCCCCTTGATATACCAGATTTCTCCGATATGCTCGCCCGCATGAACCAGGGTTATGCCGCCGATGACGTCGTAAAGGCTTTTTTTGCCCATGATGGGCAGATCATTTACCGTTCCCAAGTCATCGTCCTTCAACGTTCCCAGGTATTCATCCGTTTCCTTTGATACGGCGTCCATGTAGGCCAGAAAGTCCTTCAGGTTTGTAATTCTTACGGCGGCCGCCTGCTCTGCAGTCATCCCGGTTCCCTGGGATTGTGGATCCATGCCCAGCTTTTTGTCCCAGCCTTGCTCATTCCAGATCGGCGTCTTTTTCCGGAGCAGAAAATTCAAGACCAGATCCTCCGTGCGGACCAGATGCCATAATGCAAATGCAATGTGATGTCCCTTGTCAAGGGGTCTGAAATGAAGCTGTTCATCGGTCAAATCTTTTACAGCATCCACGTATGTCTGATGCATTCCCTTGATCGCCGTTTTAAAATAATCCACGGTTCCCATAATGATCGCTCCTTTTGTTGGGTTAATAAATGGTGATGGTTTTTCAGCAAGCCGGGAATTTAACCGGCATTATCAGTGTGGCCGAAAATTTTTTATTTTTCCTGCCACAGCCCTTCAAATAAATCCGTTTCCTTTTGTTTCAGATCACACCCGCGTACACATACGTAATGCTCATATCTGAAAAAATCATTTAAACGATCCCGGGGAACGCGCCTGAAAAAACTTTCCGGGCCGATCTGACTCTTGTGGCATAAAAGGGCTTCAAATTTTTTGGACAAAAAATCCCCGACATCGACGGTTGTGGTGATCATTTCGTCCGGCGTGCCCAGAAATTCAGGGTCGAGCCCGAGATCCTGGCCCTGTTGAAGCGCCATCCGGTGCATCTTTCTCATTCGTTCAAGGGAAACCGCCGTATAATATAATTTTTTGACCTGCCAGGGCGCAGCCTCTTTTTCCCCCGGGTATGTGTTGTTTCCCGCCAACTCAAGGGCACGCAGCGTAACTTTGTTGGCCATGATATGATCCGGATGGCCGTAGAGCCCTTTTTCATTATAGGTCGCCACGACCTGGGGTTTGACTTCCCGGACGATATCCGCCAGATGCCGCCCTGCCGCCTCCACATCCGCCATGGCAAACGCCCGCGAATCGTTGTTTTTGGGGTTCCCGGCCATGCCCGAGTCGCGGTAACCCAAAAAAAAGGTTTTTGAAACGCCGAGCACGTCCAGGGCGTTTTCAAGTTCCTTCATCCGGATGTCTTCCATTGTCATCCCAACGTCCGGGGCTGAAAAATCCGGGTTATTGATATCGCCTTCCTCTCCCCGGGTGCAGTAGACGATAACCGTTTCTATCCCCATTGCGGCATATTTGGCCAGGATGCCTCCCGTACCGATGGACTCATCATCCGGATGCGCGTGAACGGCCATCAATATCAATTTGTCCTGTTTCATAAAAATTTCGATCCTGTGCCGGGGCTCCCGGAAGCGTTCTGAGAGGGAGCGGCGGAATAAGAATTGTTCTTGACAATAAATTAGTATAGGCAATAGCCAAAATCATGTAAACAACTACCTAAGAGCAGATACATACATACAAACAGAAAGAAAAAGCGCATCTTCATAAACAA
>CAYTSY010000080.1:0-16151 GCA_964440555.1 uncultured Desulfobacteraceae bacterium | reverse complement strand
GAATCAGAGCTTAGCGACACGGAAAAACTGTCCTAAACATCGGGTCCACCACACAGATCACTGCACTGGTCGAGGCGATTAAGCAACTGATGAACCCAAAGCTTCCACCGAGGACCAGACGCATTGGCTTTACAACAGATTGACCTACCCTTTAATGGGTGGCCCCAGCACTTTTTTGCACTGGACGCCAAACAGCCGGCGCCAGTGAAAATTCAGTTATATGAAGAACAGGAGAAACACAGATAACCATGAGAATATCGGTCATCCTTGCCCATCCTGATAAAGCGAGCCTCAATCATGCAATCGCGTCGACCGCTGTCGAGCAGCTCGAAATGAATGAGCACAGCGTATCTTTTCACGACCTGTATGCCGAGAACTTCGGTCCGCTACTCGTTAGCAAGGAAATTCCGAAGGACGCCGTGCTGCCGGAACCAGTCAAATGCCATTGTGAGGAAATCCGACAGGCAGGCGGTATTATCGTCATTCACCCCAACTGGTGGGGGCAGCCTCCGGCAGTATTGAAGGGCTGGATTGACCGGGTGATCCGTCCGGGGATAGCTTACGAGTTCCTGGAGGGAGATGCCGGCGAAGGTATCCCAAAGGGTCTGTTAAAGGCTGAAGCCGCTCTCGTCTTCAACACCTCAAATACCCTGCCGGAAAGGGAGCAACAAGTCTTTGGAGACCCACTTGAAACCATCTGGCGAAACTGCATCTTTGGCTTATGCGGAGTCGGTAATTTTCATCGCCGCACATTCAGCACAGTCGTGACCAGCACGGAAATCGAGCGGAAGGAGTGGCTTAACGAGGCAAGAACATTGATTGATAAAATATTTCCTAAAGCAGAAAGAATCACATAACCATCCGCTGGTGTGGGACGCGCAAAAAGCCGCGCGCCCCACAGCGGTGCGTTCGCGCCGCTACGCGGCGCGAATGCGCGAGTTGACTTCGCTCAACTCGCGCATTCGGCCCCATTGATCGCCCTTGTTGTTGGAGTTATTGACAACGACCACAGATATTGGTATTCTCACCAACATGAAAGCCGTTGATCTCATTTGCACACGCATCGCCTACTCTGAGTCGTCTTTCGCAGAGTTGGTCTTGCGGCGTCTTCCAAAGCCGCTCGAAGGGTCGTTGCACGGATTCAAGTATAGGTTGGCGTATGTCGTGCTTGGCGAATGTGTTTTGCGCTACGACAACGAAGTTGGGAAAGGCGATCATCGGCATTTTGGTGGAAAGGAAAGTGCCTACGTGTTCACGACACCAGAGCAGTTGGTCGCTGACTTCCAGAATGACATTGCGAGGTGGAACCATGAAAACCGTAACTCTTGATGTACGAACACCTGCCGACTCGATGGCTGACTTTGCGCAAGCCTGGAAGACAGGTAAACCTCAAAAGTCTGCGCGAATCAGCTTCGCGACCCCGGAATTGTTATGGCGAGTGTTAACCCCAAAACGGTGGGAGCTACTTAAGCTTCTCTGCGGGGCTGGTTCTGTATCAATCCGTGAAGTGGCGAGACGCGCTGGGCGTGATGTTAAGGCAGTCCATGGCGATGTTACCGCACTACTTAACGCCGGAATCCTCAATCGAACGGACGATGGGCGCATCGTTTTCCCATTCGAAGCTGTGAAAGTCGAGTTTCTGTTGAAAGCGGCATAGTGTGGCAACGTGATGGGGGCCGAACCCGGCATTCAACCGGACGCGGGCTTGCTTTATTTCCCCCCGGCTTTCGTGTGCCAGCGCCGGTTAATTTTGCGTTCGCATTAAAAACAGAAAAGGAGATGCAGTGTGGATACAGATAAAATTATGGATGGTTTGGCCAAAGAAATAAATTCAACGCTGAAGGCAATGTCCAAAGCGAAGGACATAAATGAAAAAGAGGCATACAGCCGAATCATAAAGAATTTGTGTAACTCACAGGAGATGTTATTAAATATCTCCTATGAAATGATGCCATTTGATGATGACTTGGAAGAGGACGACATCCCTTTTTGAAAATACGTGAACCCGGATGTGATAAGTACCAGCAAAGTCGTTAAAGAGTTTAAGGACATCTGTCATGAAACATTTTCCGGGTTTTATGAAAAACCCGAAAAACAGGATTGATCCGGCGCAACAAAATACGCCTGACATTGAAGGGTACTATTACGAAGGTGCGGATGGTTCACAGACGGCATTTTGGGAATGCCGTGCTGATCGAACGTCAAAAAAGCATGTGCATGATTTCGATGAATATACGATTTTCAGGCTCACTGATGCTCCACCACCACACATGGGTATCCAGCGAAATCATCTTAAAAAGGCAACAGAGCATCCTGAATGAATTCTCAGAAAGCCGTATGTATCCGGTTGCCATTATGGGGTACTGAGTGTTAAAATAAAAAATTGATAAAATGAAAGGCAGTTAAAACCAATTTTTACCGGGATTGTGTGCAAACGATATATGGAGGCTATAGATGAAAGCTGAACAATTCAAAGAGATTTTATACCAAAAAGACGATAAAACCGGCATCGTGACGGTGACGCTCAACACGCCCAAACGAAAAAACGCCATCGGTGGGGTTACCGGAATCGAGCTGTGGTGGGCCGCGCATATCTTTCAAAAAGATGATACGGCATTTGCCATGATCATGACCGGCGCCAAAGACCCGGACAACCCTGATCCTGCAAAAGAGGCTTTTTCCAGCGGCGGTTATTTTACGCCCAACGCCCCCGGCATCGACGATGACATCCTGGACCAGATTGATCCCACGGATATCGCAGCCAAAAGGCTGACCGAAAAAATGTGGTATATCGATAAACCCGTCATCGCCGCCATCAACGGGCTGGCCATCGGCATGGGGTTTACGATGCCGCTTTCCTGCGCCGACCTGATCTATATGTCCGAACACGCCTGGATACGGCTTCCCTTTGTCCGGCTGGGGATTCTGCCCGAACTGGCCAGCACCTTTTTGCTGCCCCGCCTGGTGGGCATGCAGCGGGCAAAAGAAATCATGTTTTTCGGCGAAGATATTCCCGCGAACAAAGCTTTTGAGATGGGTCTGGCCAACAAGGTGCTGCCTCACGATGAACTGCTCTCCTATGCGAAAGAGGCGGCATTGAAATTAATCCCGCCCAACGGTCCGGGTTCGGCGGTGAAATTAACCAAGCGCGCATTGCACCGGCAGCTTTGCGGCGACATCACGCGGGCCTTAGATGAAGAAAACGCCGGGCTGAACATCGCTTTTAAAAGTGAAGATTTCGTGGAAGGGGTCATGGCGAGAATACAGAAAAGGGCGCCGGTATATAAAGGCCGGTAGCATAAATGAAGTTGGAAGTTTTTATAACGCTTCTATTCCTTTATTGAGACGATTTTTGAATGCAATACTACAGCTTAAGCCGGAAGCGTAGGTAACTGCACGGACAAGTATAAAACTTTTTAAGGAGTATCAGCATCAGTCGTAATAACCCCATCAATAAGAAAATCTGAAATTTCTTCATCTGTGTAGCCCAGAACATTTTTAAAAACATATTCATTATCTTCACCGAGAGTGGGACCTGCCTTATGGATATGGTTCGGGGTCTTCGATAAAATATACGCGGGCGCGTGATAGGCATGCCTGCCGATCACCGGGTGCTCTAAAAACCGAAAATGCCGGCGATGTTTCAATTGAGGGTCATTAAACAGATCCTCATGACAGTTTTGTACGACACCTGCGGATACTCCGGCCTCCTGTAATAAGACCATGATATGTTCTGGACGATGCCCCTTTGTCCACTCTCCAATTCTTTGATTTAATTCTTCTTCATTCTTCTTTCGGCTCGTAATGTTTTGAAACTGATCATGACGGATCCATTCAGGATTACCGAGAACATTACAAAAAGCCTCCCATTCTTCATCTGTTTCAACCGAAATTGCAATCCACCTGTCTGCTCCAAGGCAGGGAAATACGCCGTGAGGAACAGCATAAGGCGATCCGTTTCCCTGCCGCTCAGCTACACGGCCATTGACCGTGAAATCTAGAATCAGAGGGCTGATAAATTGAATCGATGCTTCAATTTGCGACATATCGATATATAGTCCTTTTCCCGTTCTCTTCCGGTAAAGAAGGGCCCCGATCAACGTGCTGATGAGAAACCATGGTGCAATAAAATCCGTATATGCGCCATATGCCCCTGCCGGGCCGCGATCCGGCCAGCCGACGAGATAATTTGCACCACCCATTGCAGCCCCGACATTGCCATAGCCCGGAAGTTTCAAATATGGACCATACTGACCTGATTGACATGTACTATACATGATGATGTCCGGTTTTATTCTTTTTACACTGTCGTAATCGAGTCCGATCTTTTTCATGCTCCCCGGCGTCATGCTATCGCAGACGATATCAGCCCACTGAACAAGTCTTTTGGATATTTCCCGTCCCCCGGGTGTTTTTAAATCTACGCTGATGCCGTATTTATTGGTGTTAAAGCAGGTCCCGAAAGCGCTTCGATCTATACCCGGTTGAAAGTCCTTAAATGGGCCGATCAGGCGCAATTGGTCAATCCGGTTGTGAGCTTCCACCCTGACGACTGTCGCGCCATGCTCGGCAAGCTCTCTTGAGGCTTGCGGACCCACACCAACCCATGAAAAATCCGCTATATTTATTCCTTCAAAAACTTTCCGGCTCATTTTAACTCCCTATTTTATAGGATTCCAAGCTCCCTGTATTCAGACATTTGTTCCTTAGAAATTCCCAATTCTTTTCCATATATTTCCTGACTGTGCTCACCGATAAGCGGGGCACGTCTGCTGATCCGCCAGGGAGCTTCAGAAAACTTTGCCCAGGCGCCCGGATAAGTGATGGTGCTTCCCCATTCGGCATGTTCGACTTCGACAAAATAATTTCTATTGTTGAGGTGGGGACACGCTACAATATCCTGGGTGGTTTGATAAGCACCCAACAGGATTTCCTTTGATGCCGCCCTGTCCATCAGTTCCCGTTTGGTTTTAGTACGAAAAAAGCGGCTGAAAACTTCTAAATGGTGATCTACCAACTTCTGGGAAACGATGGATGTATCGAATTGCGACCAGTCGTATTCGGGCAAATCATCAGCCATTCCTTCTTCAGCCATCCAGTTTACAATTTCTTTTGTTGATCTGACCATTCCTTGTTGCGCACCCCCTGCCAGACCTTGGGCCCAGGCAATATACCCGTCCTTACATTCCCATCTCCATCCAAATCTGATGGGTCCGTATTCTTCAGATCTGGGTTGAAAATAGGTGCCATCCGAAAAGGGCCTGGGATGAGTGATTTTGAGCAGATCCCCAATCTCCGCAGCATTCATGAGGGTAAGCGCTACAGCCTGCTGCATTGACACATCCACATGCTGTCCCTCCCCACAGACCTCTTTATGATAAAGAGCAGCCATAGTCCCCACCGCCCCCTGAACCCCGCCGTGATAGTATGCCTGGGGATGGCTATGTTGAACCGGAGGCCGGTCGTTATCTCCGCACAGACCCAACATGCCTCCCATCGCCCATACGACAATATCAGACCCCTTATAATGGGATAATGGACCTGTTTGACCAAAAGGAGTGATTGAGGTCATTATAATACCGGGCTTTATTTTTTCGATTTCTGAATAGCCTAATCCCAGAACCTCCATGTAACCGGGACGGAAGCTTTCGACCACAATGTCAGCCGTATTCAAAAGTTTTTTAAAAAGCGCTATGCCTTGAGGTTTTTCAATATTTAAAGTAATCCCTCTTTTGCTCGTATTGCAGGCCATCCAAAAAAGACTTTTCTCCGGATCATTATCATCGTTATAAAAGGGACCAGTTTTGCGGCTTGGACTGCCGGCAGGCGGTTCTATCTTAATGACGTCAGCCCCCATATCACCGAGGACTTTACCGCATATCTGGCACCCGCTTTCCGTCAAGTCCAACACCCTATATCCTTTTAATAAAGATTCATTTGGCTTGTTATCGGCCATAATATCCATCCTGTAATTTGCTCCAATAAATTATACCTTATAGCGGGACTGTCTGATATTTGGACTCCACACCCAAGCCCCGTCCGGTCATTTTATTTCCCGCGATTTTATCCAAATCACGGCAAAATGGCGGTTAGCTTATTTTTGGCCCGATGCGCTTTGAATAAATGTTATATAATGGCGGGCCGTTTCTTCAGGCCTTTCCATCATGGGAACGTGACCGCAATTTTTCATAATCACTGTTCTTGAATTTTTTAACCCGGCTTCCAGGGGCTTGGTGCAGGAAACATCGATAAGACCGTCTTTATCCCCCCACAGAATCAAGGTTTCGGTCATAATCTTGGAAAGATCCTTCTCCAACAGGTATTGCTCCCCAAAAAGATCCTTCCAGACCTTTTCATTGAAAGGTTTATCCGCAATCGTTTTCTTAAGCCAGAGACCTTTTATTGCTTTGGACATCGCCGGAGGTTTAGCAAAGACAAGTTTCATGGCTCTGTCCTGTTGTTCAACTGTCTCGACCAACAGGGGGTTTTCTCCTTTTTCGACCAATTTCCACATTTCGCTTTTTTCGCACGACATTACGCCGCCGGTGTTAAACAGGCCCAAAGTCAATACTTTGTCCGGAAAATGAACAGCATAACAACCGGAAATGCTTCCTCCCATAGAATTGCCGGCCATGTGGAATTTTTTCAGTCCCAATGTAGAAACGAATTGATCCAGTCGCAGTACCTGGGAGGCAATGCCATATGACTGCTCCTTGATTTTCGAACTCTCGCCGAATCCGGGCAGATCGAGTGCAATGACATGGTAATTGGAGGTCAGAAACTTGGCGAACTGCGTCCAGTTGTCTTTATTGGCGGTATAGCCGTGCACCAACAGAATCGTATCTCCTTTTCCGCCTTCTAAATAAACAATGTCATGATCTTTGACGTTGATGGTTTTTTTCTCAAGGCCGGCGGAATGCCGTTGCATCCAAATGGTCATGCCATACAACGCGCCCGGAAAAGCATAGTAGACAACCACCGGTGTAATCAATAAAACGGCCAGAACAATCATTACCACTTTTTTCATTTGACACCTCCCGTAACATTTTAAATTCTTAAACATTTAATCTGAGAGCCCATCTCTCACAATTTTTTTATACGCAATATTCATCCCGCAAAACCATTTTTAAGACCTTGCCGGCCACACTCCGAGGAAGTTTATCCACGAAAATTACAGACTTGGGTTTCTTATAACCGGCCAAATGCTCCTTGCAATGCTCTATGACCTGTTTCTCGGTGAGTGTTTTTCCGGCTTTAATCACTACAATAGCTTTTACGCTTTCTCCCCACTTTTGATCAGGTACGCCAATGACCGCGGCTTCAAGTATGTCGGGGTTCTTGTACAGAATTTCTTCTATTTCAGCCGGATAAATATTCTCTCCTCCGGATATCAGCATGTCTTTTTTCCGATCAACCACATAATAATAGCCATCTTCATCCTGCCGCAATAGATCGCCGCTGTGAAACCATCCACCTTTCATCGCTTCAGCCGTAGCAGCCGGGTTTTTATAGTATGATTTCATTACGGTAGGACCGCGGTATATACCCTCTCCTATTCCGCCGGGAAGCACATCCTGTCCGTCATTATCCACTATCCGTATTTCAAGATTAGGCACGGCAAGCCCAACGGAACCCGGCTTTTTAAGAGCATCGCGGGCGTCTAAAATTGTAACTCCGCCGTTCATCTCGGTCTGGCCAAAACAGTCGAAAATTCCCGCGTTCGGAAAGGTTTTCAGGATTCTGTTTTTTATTTCAATCGGCATGATCGCAGCTCCGGTATTAAGTATTTTCATGGATGAGGCATCGTAACGATCTGTGTTTTCCACTTGAAGCAAGGCAATCCACATGGCGGGCACGAGAAAGAGGGTCGTAATCCGTTCCCGTTGGATAACTTCCCATGTCCGCCGTGGATCAAACATTTTTTCAATATAGACAGATGCCCCCATGTAAAACTGCGTCAAGACGTAACCAAGAGCAGCCACATGAAACAATGGCGGGATGCAGAGCAGGATATCATCATGTTCGGTCCGATAAGCCACAACCCAATTTATCGCGTTCATTAAAAAGCCTTTGTGGGTCATGACCGCACCCTTGGGTCGGCCTGTTGTTCCCGATGTATAAAGCATCAATGCATCATCATCATCATCGATATGATTTTTGGGTTCCGCATCATTTGAAAATAAAATAAGGCTACGGTATGCTTTCATATCTCCTGAAGCGGGTCCTCCCACGGCAATAAAATCATGGATATTGGGAAGGTCTGGTCTTATACTTTGAACTGCAGAAGTAAATTCCTGTCCGAATACCAGAATTTCAGCATCCGAATTGTTCAAAATATATTCGATTTCCTTGGCGGCAAGCCTGAAGTTTAATGGAACGGCCACTGCCCCAATTTTAAACAATGCAAAACAGAGTTCGAGAATTTCGGGCCCGTTAGCCAGCAGCAATCCGACCTTATTCCCGCGGTTGACTCCCATTGCCATGAAGGCATTTGCTACGGAATTAATTCGGCTGTTAAACGCTTTATAGGTCAGCCGGCCACCATCCCATCGAAGTGCGGTCTTGCCTGGAAACTTTCTTGCATTCCGTGCAACAACGTCTCCAAGAAGAAGCTGATGAATTGACATATCGTTTTTGTCCATTCAGATTTTGACTAGTGGTTAACATGTTGTTATCGTAATTTTTTACTTTCACGAAATCATGAAACACTGTCATCAGGAGCGAAAGGCGAGTCACCTTAGAAGCCTTTTCATGAGCGACCTCCTGTATGCGGGGTCAGACAAATGAAAGCGGAATTATTTGTTATTTAAGTAAATAACATTATTTTGTCAATATAATTCGGATAGGGAAATAAATCGGTGATTTAATCGGAATTGAGCAATGTTTAATAACGGAGATCGATGTAAAAAAGCCGTGGGATCTCTGAAATCTGATAATTTTATTGAACAGCGTTATAACGAATGTTATTATTTTATAAATTAATTTTTCAGGAGAAACACATGTTTGCCGGGTGTTTACCGACAGGACGTTTATCATGATGGACACAGGGTCGCTGCATAAATTTACTGGCCAGGCAAAGATGCTGGCAAACCGCGTCAAAAAACGCTTTAAGCATGTCAGCCGGCGTTTTTCCAGGGAAAATATCGAGGTCTTCAGGCTCTATGACTGGGATATCCCGGAGATCCGGGTGGTGGTGGACTGGTATGCCGGGCATCTGGTGGTGGGGGAGTATATGAGAACACAGTCGGTTCCGGAATGGCTGGCCCTGATGGCGGCGGACGTGGCCGATGCCATGGGAGTCTCTCCGGAAAAGGTCCATCTCAAGCAGCGTCTTGCCGGCAGGCAGGATGGGAGGCGATATGACCGGATTGATCACACCGATGAAAAGATGGTTGTTTCGGAACGGGACCTGAAATTTTTCGTCAATCCCAATGATTTTGTGGATACCGGACTATTTTCCGATCACCGCAATACCCGGCAGATGATCCGGGAAACGGTCTTCGGCAAGGCTTTTCTCAATTTGTACTGCTATACGGCCTCCTTTTCCTGTTACGCTGCAAAAGGCGGGGCAATACGCACGGTTTCGGTGGACCGGTCGGAAACCGCCGTCAACTGGGCAAGGCAAAATTTTGCACTCAATAATATCGGGGAAGAAAACAATCTCCTGGTGCATGCCGATGTTTTGGATTTCCTGAGAAAAGCCGGAAACGCCGGGGAAACGTTTGATCTTGCGGTGGTTGATCCGCCCTCCTATTCCATAACCCGGGTCCGGAATCAATCCTTTGATATTTTAGAAGACCACCCCAAACTCCTGAGCGCAACTTTTGCGCTGATGCGGCCGGGCGGCACTGTTTTTTTCTCTACCAACCACCAGGGTTTTGAACTGCGCTCGGAATCCTTGCAGGTTTCCCGAATCGAGGAAATTACGGATGCGACCATCCCGGAGGACTACGTCCGCAATCGGCAGCCGATTCACCGGTGCTGGCGGGTTACGGTGTAAGCAAAGTGCCGTCCGGGTACCCTATACCTGGTTATTTTAGAATGTCCCCTTGTATTAAAATTACTGAATCCCCATTACTGGGCCATCGGCTTTTACAACCTTCAATTAAAATGCCGGAGGAGTATAAATAATGACAGACAATTACGATAAAAAGTCCTGGCAGAGCGCTTACCCGAAGTGGTTGCCGAAAACATTGCCGTTTCCCAATGAGAGCGTTCTGGATAGATTTGAAAATTCTTTTCTCAAATATCCGGACAAACCCTGCATTTACTATTTTGACGCCGTTTTGCTTTATAAGGATATCTATAGCATGGCTTGCCGGCTGGCTGCTGCCCTTGAAGAAATCGGTGTCCAAAAAGGGGACCGCGTTGTTTTGTGGATGCAGAATATTCCACAGGCGGCAATCGCCGCTATCGCCACGTGGATGAGGGGCGCCGCTATAGTCCCGGCCAATCCAATGTATACGGTAAAAGATCTTCAATATCTGATCAACGATTGCACTCCGAAAGTAATTTTTTGCCAGGATGATCTTTACAGCCCGGAGATCAAAGACAAGATTGACGTCATCACGACGTCGCCTTTGGATTTGTTGAAGCAAAACAGTAAACTGCCGGAACAACTCAAAGGAATCAAAAAGGACACCCCACTGGGAACGCGGGATCTCCTGAACCTGATCAACAGGATGCAAGCGCAAGGAAAACCTGTGAAACCCAAGCCTTCCGATCTCGCCTACCTTGTATATACATCGGGCACCACCGGCCCACCGAAAGGCGCCATGATTTCCCATGCAAATATTGTCTATAATTGCAGGGTATACGAAAAATCAATTCGTCTCAGCCACAGCGACAGCGTATTGGGAGTAGCGCCATTATTTCATATCACCGGCATAGTCGCTCATTTGGCCATTGCCTTTCATTTGGGAATTCCATTGGTCCTTTTCAATCGATTCGATGTGCCGGATATACTACATTTGATCGAAAAATACAGGGCGACTTTTACAGTCGCGTCGATTACCGTATATATTGCTTTGCTGAACCATCCCGAAGCCAAAAGCTTCAATCTCTCTTCCTTGAGTAAAGCCTATAGCGGAGGAGCGCCCGTATCCCCGAGTACGGTGCAAAAGTGTAAAGAGGTTTTGGGTTTAACCATTTATAATGTTTACGGGTTGACTGAAAGTACTTCGCCTGCGACAATAACACCTATCGGACTGGCGGGGCCGGTTGATATTGAAAGTGGCGCGTTATCTGTAGGGTTAATCGCTCCGGGACTTGAAGCCTGGATCGTTGATGTTGATGATCCTGAGAAAATCCTGTCTCCGGGTCAAGCGGGCGAATTGGTCATTCGGGGACCCGGAATAACCGGCGGGTACTGGAATAAACCTGGAGAAACAGCCCACGCCATCAGGGACGGCCGGTTTTATACCGGCGATGTTGCCAAAATCGACGAAAATGGATGGTGTTTTATTGTAGATCGCAAAAAGGATCAAATTAACGTATCCGGCTATAAAGTCTGGCCCCGTGATGTTGAGGACGTCCTTTATCAGCACCCCGCAGTGAAGGAGGCCGCCGTTATTGGAATTCCGGACCCTTACCGGGGAGAGACGGTGAAAGCTTTTGTTGCATTAACAGATGCATACAAGGGCAAGACCACGCCTGAAGAGCTGACCGCTTTTTGTAAAAATAAATTGGCAGCGTTTAAATACCCCAGGATTGTTGAAATTATCGATGAAGTGCCGAAGACGCCGACCGGAAAGTTCTTGAGACGCGTTCTGAAAGAAGGACTTTAAGGAAACATCTCAACCCAATGACGGAAAAACCAGCAACAGGCCGACCTTACTCCCCCGCGTAAAAGACAGAGCTATCCCTGCTAAAACAGTCCTGCATGGAAAATGTATTGAATTGAGGAAGTGGGTTTTGTATGATTCATAAAATTTGGATCAAAGCGGCGGAAAATGGGTTTTTGCGAAAATGCAGGGGATGTCCGGCATCTCCAAAAATTTTAAATTATTTCAGCTCAACCACCAGAGGATAATTCATGGAAGATCAAAAAGGCGTTAAAAAGGATAACCGTCCCGGTCCCTTGGAGGGGATTCGGGTGGTGGAATATGGCGTTTTTCATGCAGGCCCGGGCGCCGGGGCCATTCTGGGCGATCTTGGCGCCGATGTTGTTAAAATCGAAGAGGCTTCCGGAGATCCCATGCGGAAATGGAGCAGGACGGGAATGGTGATTTTCGGTCTGCCCAATGGGAAAAGCGCCATGGTCGAGGTGTCCAACCGGAATAAAAAAGGAATCTGTTTAAATATCAAAACGGAAAAGGGTCGGGAGGTTTTCAACCGCCTGGTGAAAGGGGCGGATGTGTTTTTGACCAATCTGAGACCCACGACAAAAGCAAAAATGGAAATCGATTACGCGTCCCTGGTCAAAATCAACCCCAAGATTGTCCATGCCAATGTTTCCGGGTACGGTCCCAACGGGCCCCTTCGCGATTTGGGCGCCTTTGATCCCCTGGGGCAGGCCCGCTCGGGCATGGCGTATCTGGCCGGAAACGAGTACCCCACCCCGCTGCATCTGGGCATCCTGGATCAGTCAACCGCCATTGCGGTGAGCCATGCCATAATCACGGCGCTTTTGGCCCGCGAACGACAGGGCATGGGCCAGGAAGTGCACATCTCGCTTTACAGCACGGCCATGTGGCTGATGTACTGTAATTTCATGATCAAATCCATGGTGGGGATCGATCCGAATATGCGCTGGGACAGATCATTTAATTCCCCGCTTCGCAATGCCTTTAAATGCAGCGACGGCAAATGGATTATCGGGACCAACCATCCCGAGGAGAGATGGTGGCCAGTGTTGTGCAGAGCCACGAATCAGGCGGATCTGATCAACGATCCTCTGTTTATCGACCAGGAAAGCCGGTTTAAAAATTGCCCGGAACTTGTTGCCGTTTTTGATGCGGTTTTTCTTTCAAAGACCCGGGATGAATGGATGGATATTTTTCTTCAGCATCAGCTCATGTTCAGTTCCGTACAGCAGCTTGAAGAGGTATTCACCGATCCTCAGGCGCTTGCCAATGGATATATAACCACACTTACATCCCCGACGATCGGGGAATTGAAGATTCCGGGATACCCGATTCATTTCAGCGCCAACAGGGCCGGTACGCGCAGTCTGGCGCCGGAAGTCGGGGAGCATACGGAGGTGGTATTAAAAGAATTGGGGTACGACGAAGAGACGATTCAACGCTTCAAGGAAGAGGGCGTTGTTTGACGAGGGGCAGCTCTATGGAAATCCCGGTTTCTCACCGCAAAACCAGGAATCAGTACGCTACAGGGTATCAATTTGCCGGGAAATGATACCGAACAGATTGTAGATGAACCGGGCCATGGTAAACTCCGGCGCATGAATTCCCGGAATCGGCGCGAGTTCCACTATATCGAAACCGATTACGTGGCGCCCCCGCATCACGGATTCAAGGGCTTGGAATGTCTGGCGCCAGTTCAGCCCTCCGGGCTCGGGGGTGCCGGTGGCCGGCATAACGGACGGATCAAATACGTCCACATCAAAGGTAATGTAGATGGCGTCAGGGAAATCCGGCGGCAGAATATCTTCCGGTATGCCGTCGGCATGGATCGTTGACGCATCCCGGCGGCCGGTTGCCAACTGATTCCGCAACAAGTGTTCCTCATAAGAAAGACTGCGGACGCCGATTTGATAAATGGGGATATGCAGATCCAATGCTCGGTGCATCACGCAGGCATGACTGTGAGGCGTGCCTTCATACGTGTCCCTCAGATCCGCGTGGGCGTCAAACTGGATGATCCCGAAATCACCGCAGTGATTCTTCAGCGCCTTAAACACCCCGGCGCTGACCGTGTGTTCGCCGCCAAGCAGCACCGGAATTTTCCCCAGGCGCAACACACTTGAAACCGCCTCGGATATTCGTTGCAGCACAACGTCGGCGCTGCCGTCACAGTCGATGGACGGGCAGGTATGGATCCCCTGTTCGGCGGGGATGCTGATGCCGTCAAAAAGCTCCAGATACTGAGAACTTTCGAATATGGCCCCCGGGCCCCGGGCGGTTCCTCTGCCGTAGGAAACGCTCTTCTCATAGGGCGCCGGTATGATATGAAAAAGCGCTTCCTGCGGTAGAGGAGGCGTAATTTCAGATGACAGAAAATGGGGGAAAATTTGACCTTTTTTCATTTCTCCGCCTAGGAAAGCCTGCATTTATAATCCTGATACCCGAATTGCCGGATGACGGCAAAATCATCGGTCGCGGCTTTGTATATCGCAATGGACGGCAGCCTGATACCGTTGAACGTGTTGGTTTTTACCATGGAATAATGCGCCATATCACAAAAGACCAGCTTTGATCCGACCTGCAGGGGTTTTGGAAAAGAATAATCTCCGATGATATCTCCGGCAAGACATGATAGTCCGGCAAGACGGCAGGTATAGGGCTTTTCGCCGGGTTGCCCGGCGCCGACAATCTCCGGCCGATAGGGCATTTCCAGGACATCGGGCATGTGCGTGGCCGCCGATGTATCTAGAATGACAATGTCCATTTTATTTTTGACAATATCCAGAACAGAGGCCACCAGAACGCCGGCGTTTAAGACAACCGCTTCTCCGGGTTCCAGGTACACGTCCACCCGGTATTTTTTCTTAAATTCCATAATCAGCCGGCAGAGCAAATCGACATCATAGTCTTTCCGGGTGATGTGATGCCCCCCGCCGAAATTGATCCATTCCATTTCCGGGATATAGTTTTTGAATTTTTCTTCAAAAACGGCCAGGGTTCTCTCAAGCGCATCGGCATTTTTTTCACACAGGGTATGAAAATGAAGTCCGGAAATTCCTTCAAGGGGTTCTCCCTGGAAATGTTCGCGTAACACGCCCAGCCGGGAGTAGGGCGCACACGGATCGTAAATCGGGATCTGCACCTCGGAATGATTCGGATTGACCCTGATTCCGCAACGGATACGCCGGCGTTCGCCCATGACCATGGGTTTAAACTTGCGCCACTGGTTAAATGAATTAAAGATGATATAATCGGAAAACGGCAGGATATTGAGGATATCCGCCTCATGGTAGGCAGCGGCAAAGACATGCACTTCCCCGCCGAATTCTTCCCGGCCCAGCCTGGCTTCATCGGGAGAGCTGGCGCAGATCCCTTTTAATGTCTGCCGGATCAGGGGAAACACGCTGAACATGGCAAACCCCTTCAGCGCCAGGAGAATACGGCACCCGGTGCGATCCTGAATTGATCCCAGAATGCTTAGATTTTGCTTCAAGGCGGTTTCGTCCAGCACAAAACAGGGAGTGGGAACCCGGTCCAGGACCAGTTCTACAGGATAATTTCGGTCCATGGCAGTCCGTGAACAGTGAGTTTTTCCATAAACGGCGCGGGGTCGAACTGTTCCATATTGAACACGCCTTTTCCCCGCCACTTTCCGGTCAGCATGAGCATGGCGCCGATCATGGCCGGAACCCCCGTCGTATAAGAAATCGCCTGGGACAAAACTTCCGCATAGCATTTCTCGTGATCGCAGATATTGTAAATATAGTACTGCTTGTCTTTTCCTCCTTTTTTGCCCCTGATCAGGCAGCCGATACAGGTGCGGCCGCGCGTCAGCGGGCCCAGTGAGGCAGGATCGGGCAGGAGGGCCTTCAAAAACTTTAAGGGAATGATTTCCCGGCCCTCGTAAAGCACCGGATCAATACGGGTCATGCCGACATTTTTCAGCACTTCAAGATGTTTCAGGTAGTTGTCCGAAAATGTCATCCAGAACCGGGCCTGTGTGATCCCGGGGATGTGTTTGACGATGGATTCGAGTTCTTCATGATACATCAGGTAAATCTTACGGGGTCCGATGCCTTCGGGAAAATCAAATTCCTCTGAAATGGAAAGCGGTTGGGTTTCTACCCAGTTCCCGGCGTCATAATATTTGCCTTTTGCCGAGACTTCACGGATATTGATTTCCGGGTTGAAGTTTGTCGCAAACGGCTGACCATGATCACCGGCGTTGCAGTCGATAATATCGATTTGTGAAATTTCGTCAAAATGGTTTTTCTGAGCCCAGGCGCAAAACACATTGGTAACCCCGGGATCAAATCCGCTGCCAAGCAGTGCCATGATGCCCCGCTC
>CAYTSY010000079.1:10462-16175 GCA_964440555.1 uncultured Desulfobacteraceae bacterium | reverse complement strand
AAATACTACAAATCATGAATTCTGAGACGGCTAAAAACAAATGCGGTTACCCTGTGGGGGATGGGATAAGCCGTTGACAGGTTTTTTTAATTGCGATAGGAAATTAAACCGCATCAGGAAAATGAACGATGTTTCAGGATTTTCTTGAAACCAACCTGAATTTTTTCCATAAAAACGAATGCAAAGGAGGGAGTTTTATGTCGGACAACAAGACGCTGGAGGCCTATAAAAAGCTTCGGGACATCATTATGATGCCCAAAAACAAATTATCCCTAGATATTTTAAAGATCTGGTACACGGAAGAAGATGCCAAAATGCTGGCGGCCGGGCCGTTCACCATGATTCAGGCAGACCGGTTCACCCCGGAAGAATTTGCGGGGAAAACGGGATATTCTGTTGAAAACGTCAAAGAAACCTTTGAGCGGCTTGCCAAACGCGGAGTGTTGTTCTGGATTATGGACCGCAATGATGCCGACAAAAAGAAATACATGATTCCGCCCCTGTTTCCCGGTCTTGTGGAATATTTCATCATCTCTCCCCATAACAGCCTTGACGAGCGCAGACAATTTGTCAAAAAAATGCGGAAACTCGAAGGCGGCGGGATGATGTCTTCTTCCATGGATTCCGCTTACAGCATTTTCAGGATCATCCCGGCCTTAAAGCCCGAACCGGAGACACGGATGGTGCCGGTGGGGGAGAGCCTGGAGCCGGACAAATCCCAGGTTATGGCGTATATGGATGTGGAACAGATCATCCAGGATGCGGGCAAGCGGGACAACAACATCGCGGTGATGCCCTGCACCTGTCGCCTGATGTCCATGATGCTCAAGGATTCTCCGGACTGCGAGGCCACGGTGGAAAACTGCATGGCCTTCGGGGCTCCGGCCAGATATGTCGTGGATGAGGGAATCGGCAAGTATGTAACGGTTGAGCAGGGTATGGATATTTTGAAACAGGCTGAAAAGGAAGGCCTCATTCACATGTCCGCCAATACCTTAAACAAGCAGGGCTTTATCTGCAACTGCTGCGCCTGCTGCTGCGGCATTCTCGGGTCATCGGTGAAAATGAACCGGATGGATATGTTCGAGAAATCCGATTATGTGCCTGTCGTGGATCAGGATGCCTGCATCAAATGCAAAAAATGCATCTCAATGTGCAAATTCCACGCACTGCTGTATCGGATGGGAGAAAAAGAAGATAAATCCGAAGACCGGGTAATCGTCCGGGAGGATGCCTGCGTCGGATGCGGGGTTTGTGCGTCCAATTGCCCGAGCGACGCCATCAATTTAAAAAAGATCAGGAACAGCGAACCGGCACGTACATTCCAGGAGGGCATCCAACGGATGTTTGCCGGCAAAACCGTGTAGGGGCGAATAATTATTCGCCCCTCCTTCCCCCCCCGTCGCTTCCCCCGTTGAGGGAGCCGTTTTGTAGGGGCGCATAATTATTCGCCCCTACCACCTGTCATGCGTCCTCAGCCTATATAGTTGACTTTTTCCGGCGCAATCATTATGATCTTTCCATCAAGTGATGGAACGCGGCGTCAGCCGTTATAAGGAGATACATATGTACAAGCCTTTGGAAAAGGCCAGGAAAGATCCGGAATCCATGAAGGGCAGGGTTCTTGCCGCAGCGCGAAAACTTTTCGGAGAGTATGGGTATCATGGAACCACGACCCGGATGATTGCAAAGGAAGTGGGAATCGACATCTCCACACTGTACTATCACTGGGGCGAAAAAAAGGATCTTTTTGAGTCTGTTATCGTCGACGTAAAGGACAGTTGGCGTCTGATGATCAAAGATCTTGAAACACAGACGCAGGGAAAGCCGCTTTATGAGCGATATGCCGTGGCGATTGACTATCTTTGCGATTTTCTGATTTCCCATCCTGAAGTTCCCAATCTGATCCTTTTCCAGCACTTCGGCAAAACAAAACAGGAATTTGACGACCAGCTCAGAGAGCCGGTAACGCTGAATGAAGTGGCTATGGCCATGGGATTTACGCTGCAAGACAAGGAATTTTCAAACAAGGTCAAGGCGGGCATATTGGCGGTCTGGTTTTCCATCTTCAGCTTTGTGGCGGGGAAAAAGGATATCCGCCCGATCTTTGAAATGGACGAGGAGCAATATGCCCAAATGATCAAAGACACCATGAAACGGATTCTAATCCCCAACTTCGGCCGCAAAACAAAACCGCCGGAGGATTTGGAGAAATGATAAAAAGGGATTTTTTATGGTAAAAGTCAACGTCATCATGAATACGAGCATGGGAGAGGTCCTGGCGTTCAAATGCTGCTCATTGCCGGATCAGAATCTGGAGGTACAGATTGAAAATAATCTGGATCATCCGGTTGAGATCTGCAACTTTTTTGTGCTGAGAAACGACAGGGAATCGCTCAAAGTAGACTATGTGTACCCGCCCTGGCATCAGCGCGTGGTTCCCCATGACATCTGCGCTTTTTATTGCAACATGGATGAGGCCGTCTGGAAGAACTACCGGAGCCTTGAGGTTGTCGATACCGACGGCAATGTTTACCAAAAGGCGTATGGGCTCGCCGAATAGCCACTGCTATCGGGGCTTCTCCAACTCCCTGGCCGTAAAAAAAGCGTCCGACAGGCCGATATTGTAGTCAATTTCCCGGATGGTCAAAATGGTCTGGTGTTCATCGTCGAGACTTTTCATGCAAAGGGCCATGGCTGTCCACACGTTGTCGATCAATTGGATTTTTGAAGCGTAAAACGTCTTGCAGGCCTTTGCTTTTTTATCAAACATGATCGCTTTCACCAGGAGAAAATTGTCCTTCCGGATCCAGGAGCGTTGCCGGCTGTACGGGTATTTTTTCTGATTTTGCCAGGCCGGATCTCCCGTATGGGACTTATGGATGCTTTCGATGATGTAACAGGGCTGACCGTCAAGTGTTTCGTCCCCGGCGGCCTGATGCGTGAATTCGTCCGGGTGGGGAGGGGCAAGGTCGTTGTATGAAAAATCGGTTCCCATAAACGCCTTGTCTTTTTCAGCCGCGCTGATCCGTTTTACTTTTTTCAATGCCGGCAGGCAAAGCCATTGATCATCGTCTTTTGTCTTGTGCTCCCATGTCAGGAAGGCTGTTCCCTTGTCAGCGGGCGGTTTTAAAAAATACATCAGGCTTTTGTCTTCATCCCCCCTTTCCAGAGCCCAATAAAGAACCTCCCGGACTCTTTTTTTTCCGTTTTTGTTGATCAGTTCCATGGTTAAAACGGATTTACTGTCTTCGCCTTCATAAACGTTATAATTTTTCAGCATGATGTCACGGCCGTCTTCGGAAAATGCCGGCATCGCAAAACCCGAACAGCCTATCGCCATGCCGAAGAGCATAAGAAATATTTTGTTCACTTTTACCGCTCCTTTCCAAAGGGTTTGAGCAATAATATCAAAGAAGGCGTGATGAAGTAATCTGCGATCATGGCAATAATGATGCAAACGGTTGACAATAACCCGAAGTAGAAGGAGTCATTTAACACCGACGTCATGGATACGCCAAAACCGACAACCAGCACAATTGAAGTCATCGTAACCGCGCCGCCCACGTTTTTTGTGGTTGAAGAAAGCGCTTTTTCATAATTTCCCAGGCGGTTGAATTCTATCTGGTATCTGGAGATAAAATGGACCGTATCATCTACTGCAAGCCCGATGGCGATGCAGGATATCAACGTACGGACATAATCAAGCCAGATCCCTGCAATGCCCATAAATCCGAGAGTGACGATGATCGGAAATATATTGGGCAGCATGGAAATCAGGCCGACTTTCAGTGATCCGAAAATGACCAGCATGATCAGTGAGATTACCCCAAGGGCCATTAATATTGAAGAAATCTGGGTGTCTGCAATGTATTGCATGGATTTTAAGGTCAGAAAGGAGATGCCTGTAATGCGGCAGGTGTATTCCGGAGGAATAACCGAATCAATATAAGAGACAAGGTCCTTATATAATCTCTCCGAGGTCCTGGAGTCCGAGCTTTTCACATAGATGGTCAGTCTTGCAGCGGCAATATCGGCCGATACGAGTTTTTCCAATTCTTCCCCCCCTGCGGTTTCATACAACAGAACATATTGGGAAACCTCCCCGTCGGAGACGGGAAGCGTATGGAAAGCCTTGTCGTTGTTATGCAGGGACCGGTTGATGTCTTTGATGATATCCACGATGGAGGTGGTCTTGCTTACCAGGTAGTCCTGGGAATCGGCAAACTGCTGAATTTTGTCCAGCGTTTCAATAAATTTCAATGTTTTGACGCCGTCCGGCGATTTGCTGTCGAGCAGTATTTCGAAGTTTTCGGAACCGCCCATGATGGTGTCAACAAATTTATAATCGTGATAAACGGTTACCCTGTCCCCGTATTCTTCAAGGTAGGAGGAATTGACCTCAAGCCGGGTAAGACCCCATAGGGCCGCGAGGCTGATGAGGCCGGAAATGACCAGTATCGCCTTGTAGTGCTTTTTGTTTATCCGGGTCACTTTCTCAAGCATTCTATCCAGAAGACGATGATGCCCCTTCTCATGCGTCCGGTTTTTATTCCTTGCATGTGAAAACGAGCTTTCCGTCCGGCGGCCCGCAAAAGAAAGCACCACCAGAAGAATGGTGAAGCAAAAAAACAGATTTGCCGCCACCCCGACAACGGTATACCAGCCGAAATCTCTTGTCGCCGATATGGGGCTGATCATCAGGGAAGCAAATCCCGTAATCTCGGTAAGAGAAGTAAACAGGCAGGGCAGCCCCACAAGTTTAACGGCATATAGAATGGATGAGCGGTTGTCATGACCCGATTCGATGTGACTCTGGTACTCATGTATAATATGGATGCTGGTTGCAACGCCGATGGCGATAAGCAGGCTTGGCGTGGCGCTGAACATGGCCGTTACCGGGAAATCCATTAGCCCGACGAATCCGAAGACTAAAAGAAGGGAAAAGGCAACCACGGCAAGAGGCCCTAAAACGCCTTTGACATGCCTGAAAAACCAGATCAGCAGAACGAGCATTGCTGCATATGCAATGAACGGCCGGGTGCGGGATTCCTTTTCAAAAATAAAGTAAAACTCGGAATTTAAAACCGGATTGCCGACGGGCCAGAATTTGAAATCTTGATAAAGCGGTTTGGATAGTATTTTTTTTAACGCCGCGCCTATCGCCATGTGGTAGTTTGGGTCATTTTTGGGCTTGTCTTCCATTTCGCATAATATGGCGGCATATTTTTTATCTTTGGCAATATAAGCGTTTACATATAAAGGCTTGTCCAGGAGCTTCCCAATCAGGCGATCAGCCTTGACCTGGTCGGAAGGGAAATCTTCCATAAGATCATAAATAACAACATCCCCGTTTTCGCTGCCTTCTATGAATTCGATATTTGTAATGGCGTTGACTTTTTTGACAAACGGCACTTGTTCGAGATCTTCAGCCAGGGTCCGCGTCTTTTTTAGCGAATCGAGGCGGTCGATGCCCTCATCGGTGGTGTATAATATATACAAAAATTCATCATTCCCGTATTCTTCCATGAACCGCGTATAATCCATATAGGCAGGATCGTCTGTGTTGAAATAGGATTCAAGGGAGTTGTCTATGCGAAGATTCAAGGAAAAAAATGCCGATCCGCACGCCAGAAGAAGACAAACGACAATGACATATACGCGGCGGTCTATTATCCATCCGGCGAATTCCGCCAGTTTATCACTGAAGTAT
>CAYTSY010000079.1:0-10452 GCA_964440555.1 uncultured Desulfobacteraceae bacterium | reverse complement strand
ATGGTCGACTTTTTTCATTTATCTTTGGGTAACTGCGTCGCAAAAAGCCTGATTTTCACCACGAAGCACACGAAGAGCACGAAGGGGAATAAGTATGTATAACATTTTCAGTTTCGTGTACTTCGTGCGCTTCGTGGTTTATAAGAGCTTTAAATTTTTTGCATCAGATGCCTGGAAAGCCTTCTGGACAGGCAAATGACGCTTAAAACAGGGGGCAGGCCCCATTGTTCGGGAATGACGCTGGCGTCCGAGACAAAAAGGTTTTTAAATTCGGCTTCGAGATTGGAATCCACGATGGCGCCGATCCTGCAGGTTCCACCGGGGTGCGCGGCCCCGTAACCGGCGAACCAGATGTCCTTTGCGCCCAGATGACGCAGGATTTTTCTGGAGATGGCCCGGCCTTTTTCAATTTTGTAATGGTCGTCGCTTGTCAGCCGTTTGGTGATCTGTTCGTTGATGCCGATGGAACCTTCCAGATCGTCGCTGATTTTGGTCATCAGACCCACGGCGCATTTATTTTTAAACATGGTCATGTATTTTTTGGCCTGGGTCGTATAGTTGGCATGCATGACAAAGGGCAGGGACATGTCCGTAACCATGACCCCGTCATCAGTATGAAGACCGGTGACCATGGGCGGCTCCCAACTGAAATCCGTAGGTTGATCCATGTAACCGAAGGTCATGCAGAAGGGGTCAAAAAAGAACCTCTGGCCGGCCTCGTAGATTCCGCTTTTTTGGAGAATGACCGGTGAACCGACGCCACCGGCGGAAACAACAACGGCTTTGGCGTTAACCTGAAGGGATTCGCCGTTTCTGCTTTTTGCCAAAACGCCGACAGCGGTTTTGTTTTCTACGATCACTTCTTCCACATAGGCGTTGGTCACCAGCACGGCGCCTCTTTTTTGGGCATCCAGTACCCAGTCCCGGGCCTGCCATCTGGGCCCGCCGGTTTCACAGCCGAAGAAGAACTGCTTGTTGACCGGCTTGCCTTTTGACGGATCGACAAACTTGTTGAGTTTGTGCCAGTCAAATCCCAGATCCAGGGCCGAGCGCATAATCATCGTCGCCGCGGAACCGATGTATTGATCATCGAGAGGGGCGACTTTGAGCTCCTCTTTGACTTCATCGACGAGTTCGGGTGCGATATCGACGCCGAATTTTTTGAATTTTTCGAGGTCCGGATCAAACGCCGTTCCCGTATACATATTGGTGGTTCCGCCGACGGTCAGACATCTGACCATCATAAGCCCTTCGGGCTGGGATTTCATCATGCCCTTGCCGGGGCCGCCGGTAAATTTCGCTGCGGCCATGGGTTTACCGGTGGGTTTGTTGTCCACCCCTCTTTCCAGCATGATGACGCTTTTGCCTTGAAGCGTCAGGTCCCTGGCGACTGTGGCGCCGCCCGGTCCGGTCCCCACGACAACCACATCCGCCTGCATTTTTTTGGTTTGGTTCATATCGCCTCCTTATAGAAGTGGATTAATTATTAAGCAGTCCTCTGACCTTTAAAAATTCCATGAGCTTGTCGAGCATGGTATCCGCGGATTCAATCCGGGGATCAAACGAATCGCTGTAGGAAATCAGCGTCGGAATGCCGGCTTTTTCCATTTCACGGGCAAAGGGCTTGACCATGCCCCAGGTATTGCGGCATCCCATCGTTCCCATAAACACCATAAAATCAGCCTTGAACGCCTTGGCCGCGCTCAGGGTGTCCCCCATCCACATGGCCGGTGCATCATAAGGGCCGCGGATCTGCTTGATCATGGGCAGCCGCGAGGTCTGGCCCATCAGCCCTTTGATCATGGATTCCAAGCTGGCTAAGTCAATCGCCGCATAGGTTTCCGCTTCCTTGCCGTCCCTGGAAACCGGGGCATTGGGCTGCCAGAAGTCGGTCATCATGGACCCGACATGGCTGATTCCCTGATTGGCGAGCTCGAAAAAATACTTCCCATGGTCGCAGTAGTGGTCGATGTAGCACCACAGGCCCCGGAGTTTTTCAGAGCCGTTTCCGGCAACTCCGTTTTTGGCATTCTCACGTGCATTCTGTAAAATCGACTGGAGAATTTCCGTACCGACGGGAATGCCTTTGAAAAAAAGGTTGGCCGCATACAGCGCCATATTGTGCATCGTGGGAACGGGGTTGGGAATGAGGGTTTCAAGATCCTGAATCTCGGTCAGCACTTTGTCCTGCTCGTTCATTTCTCTGCATACCTGGCGAAATTTGTCATGATCGGGCTTATGTCCGGTTTGCTCTTCCAGGAAGGCGAGCAGGGCCTTGAAATCGGCGAGCTGGTATTCGTCGGTTTCCCTGTTTACAAGTTCCGGCGGATAGTTCATTTGAAATGACGGGATGTTTAAGTATTCCGCGGCAAATGCATAGGCCGCCGCGTTGGAGTCGCAAACGCCCGAGGTGCTGTAGAGTACCATGTCCGGTTTTTCCGTAAGTCCGGCCAGTATGGGACCAAGCCCTGTCCGCTGTCCGGAGCAGGCGGTTTCCGGAAACCCGACTTCGCTGCAATAATCCAGAGCCTCTCCGATTCCCTTGTTGAACGCATTGACGATGGAGCCGGAGAGGTTTTCAAGGCAAATGGGAACGATGTCCATGGCAAAGAGGACCGCGGGGGAAAAATTATAGGTGACCAGGGCGATTTTTTTCCCCTGTTCATGAGCCTTAAGCAGGTTTTCATAATATTCGGCATTGGCTTTGCCCATGATCATGTTGGGCTCTCCACCCGATGCCATCCGGATCATGCGTTCCTGCATGTCGGACGGCATGAATTGCAGCATGGTCATCATTTCATTTTCAGTTCCGTTGGCCATGCCCGTAGTCCCTTTCATCATGGCCCAAAGCTTCCAATCCCAGTTGTATTCTTTCAATATGTCTCTCATTTAATTTTCCTCCACATTCGTTTTGGACTTGTCCTTCCTTTTCCTGCCTTGGCCTTTTCTCGCTGGTTATCCCATATGAACCCTGGAACCGCTCTTGAGGTTTCGGATATAGACGTTTGCGCGCTCCTTCAGATTATTTGAATCATTTATTTTTTTGGCGATAAACTCCAGTACCGGAAGCGCTTTTTCCCTGAACAATGTCAGCGCGTCAACAGCTCGCTGTCTTTCTGCAAGAATTCCTTCAATATTCATGGCAATGTCCTTTAACACATCCATGGCGATCGATTCTCTGTCTTCAGGTTTTTTCATGTCGGCCCCCCTTTTTTGATTCTTTATTTATTCTGACTCCTGAATTCCGGCTCCTGTATTCCCTAAGAGATTTTTCAACTGATGCTTTCCAGAAATGCGTCTACCCTCATCATAATCCGGCCTTCTTCTGAGAGCGGCCCGTACTCGCGCTCAATCATAATGGAGGGGATGCCCTGTTTTTCAAGATCCCTTTGGAACAGTCCGTTATCCGCGCCGTGGAGATCGCAAAACCGGATGTTCTGCAAGACCACGCCGTCGACCTTGGCCTCTGAAGCCCGCTCGGTTATAAATTTTAAGCGGTCTTTGTAATAGCCGAACATGCGCGGGCAAAAGATTCGATCCAGATATCGTTTGGCCAGGGCTTCGACCGGATCAACGCCTTCTTCCGCCATATCCACGTATGAACGGGATCCAAAACACTGGTTGTCCGCCACGATCACCGCACCTTCGTTTTCTATGATCTTAAACAGGCTGATGTCGTCGGCGACGCTCCCGGCAAATAAAAGGCGCTTGCCTTTGATGCCTTCTTTCCCTGCCTCCCGGTCTTTTTCCAGTCCGGCCAGGATATCTTCCAGCAGGAGGTTATACGCTTCTTTGGGGATGGCGGTTCCCGCGAGAATAATCGCCTGGGCGTCGGTTCCCGAAATCAAGACGTTTTCGGTTTTCCGAAACTCGTCAAGGCGCTTAAGCAGCTTCCGGGTTTTGTTGTACAGCGCAATGGAATCGGAGAGCGCTTTTTCCGTGATGTTGGTGTCCAGGTGATCTTCCATGGAGGTTATCAGACGTCGGATTTCGTGCGTGAACCATTTGATGCTGTAGTCGGACACCTTGTGCGGGGCGGAAAAATAGAAAAAATAAGGGGGCAGTATTCCCTCATGATCTTCCCCGGCTTTTCGCCAGCACTCATCCAGCCGTCGTCCGGCATCGCATCCGTCGGACACCACAGCGCCGTCAAGGAAGTTGTACTGGTGGTCGCCGACCAGCTCAAGGATACATTTGGGAAAGCTGCAGATCACATGGCCGAAATAGGTATCCGCAAAAGTTGTGGACCGGGCGCCGATTCCCCGGAGACGAAACGGGAGCATGCCGGCCGCGTGGATAATTTCCTCCGGAACAAAGGTGCAGGGATAACCGACGATTTTTTTCCCGTCCTGCTTCCATTTGTCAGTATAACGATTGGTCAACTGCGTTGCCGCTTCCAGAATTTCTTCTCTCATATCTCCCGTCCTCCATGCGGATTATTACAATGGTTTGAAAGAATATTTCCTAAATTCCCAAGAGCTTCATCCAACTCGGCGGAATCTTCCCCAGGGGCCGGCGTTATTAATGAACACAGCGCATTGATGACGGAAGGCATGACCGCACCGGCGAGGGGCTTAATCGACTCTACGACGTCAGGTATGATCCATTTGGCGGCGGCATTCAGGTCGTCGGCGTCAATGACGGAAAACAGCGATGAAAGCATGGCCCCTGCGACATCCGGCCGCACCTCATGAATCCGGTTGAGAATTCTTAACCAGACATTGAATGTTTCGCCGACCTCCTGTGTGTCTAAGTCTGTCAGCGCTTTGGCGACCTGATCAGCGCCGCTTCATTCGTTTGTAAATTCTTCCACCATCGCCGCTTTTTTGCTTTTTCGCCGAATTTTCGAATTTCTTCCGGCTGCGCGTGATCCGATCACGTTACCGAGAAGATCCTGGTTTTCAGCAAGGCAGGACATGACAGCCGAAGAGACGGATTCAAAATCTTCCATCAAACCGGTAATGGCCTTGCCCAGGATCACCGGATTCACCTTGGCAGCGGCGCTCCTCAACTTTTCCGCCAGGGCTGTTTCAATCAGAGGGGTTCCCGCTTCCCCGAGAATAACGTTTCCGGTATGTACTTTTCTGATCAATTCGGAGACCTGCGCAACAAAAAGGCCGAGTTCGCCGGCGTCGATGAGCGCATTAAAAAGATTCACCATCGAACCGACCAGCATCTCCGGGGGCAGGTCTTCCATGCCTTTCAATGCTTGGTTCTTCTTTATCAGGGACGTATTGGCCTTTTTGAGCTTTATGGCGGGCAATATCCCCGCTTTTGTGGGAAATTGACCCAGGATGTCTTGAATCATCTGCTGAGTCGCAACGGCGCGCGGCCCGGATGCCGCCACCATCTCGAAAATGTTGCCGAAGTCGGTGTTCTTAAGAATCTGCGTAACGGGCTTTTCCAGAAGACCTGCCACCCGACCGGGATCGGTCTTATCCTTATGGGTCATGTATCGGGCGCCCAGGGTGATGAGCTTACCGATGTTTTCCCATAATTTAAGATCGTCAAGGTTGGTTTTGGGCGCATATCGCGCGCATTTGATTTCCCGGTCCATTTTTTTGACTGTTTTGCTTACCGCCAGTTTCTTGACCGTGCTTTGTCCGGACCACGAAGTCAGGGCCTTTCGGGCGGCGTCGTATTTTGATTTTTTAAATTCAGGCGTTTGCGCAATTTCCGATACGATCTGCCGAAACACGGATAACGCCTCGTCTTTGATCTGATTTTCAATCTTCGATGCGGTGGGGTCTGAATTTCCTTGCATGGATGCTCTCCTCTGGATTGTGAGTGTTGAGTTTTGGGTTTTGGGTTTTGAGTTGAAGGAATTAAGTTTAAGGTGCCAGGCGCCCGTTCCTGTATTTTTCTTAACCCAAAACGCAACACCCAAAACCCAAAACTACATTTTCATATTCCAATGCTGTCCAGAATATCGTGAACCGCTTTGCTGACAGGCGATGTGTCGGGAAAGTTGAGGTACGGTTTTGCGTTGAAGTCATATTCACGGACCAAGTCATCTTCGGGCATCCAGCCCAACAAATCCAGATCCGTATGGGCCATGATGTTTTCCACTTCTTTCGGGTGTTTGATCCGGTTGAGCAGAAGACCAACACTTTTATAATCCACGGCCTGATTTTCGTGAGCGACTTTTTTGATGAGTTTGGCCACATTGATCCCTTTTGCCGAGGTGTCCGACACCAGAACCAGATGATCCACGGTCTTCATCACGCGGCGGTTGATCTGCTCCACCCCGGCCTCGCCATCGATAATGATTACGTCAAAATTTTGGGAAAGCGATTCAATAATGTCTTTGAGCAGAAGATTGACCTGGCAGTAGCACCCTTCGCCCTCGGGTCTGCCGATGGCCAGCATGGCAAAATTTTTTTGCTGAACCAGGGCGTCAAAAAGCTCATAGTCCAGCATGTGCAGGGTGTCGGCTTTGTCTTTGATCCCTTCGTGTGCAATCGTGCGGATCAGACCATTTCGGATGTCGTCAACGGTTTTGGCGACGCTTACCCCAAGCGCATAGGAAAGTCCTACGGCCGGATCGGCGTCAATCGCCAGAATTTTCTTTTGTCCCCGATCCGCCATCGCTTTCACCATCAATGCGGCAGTTGTCGTTTTCCCCACCCCGCCTTTTCCGCACATGGCAATCGTTTTGACGTCGGTCATCAAAGGCTCCCGGATTTTTTATCCTGTAATTTTTCTCTCATGCCGCTGAGCATTTCAACCTCGCTGCAGACATCGTTATAGTCGCAGGACCCGCAATCCAGGGCCATTTCGTTGGCCATTTTATTCATGGCGGCGATAATCCGCCGGGTCGGTTCAAGAATGGTCTCAACGGCCCGGACATCTTCAGTGCCGGAGGTGATAAAGATCAGTTCGACTTTCTTGACATAGGGCTTTTGTCTGAGCTTTTGAATCAGGGCAGCGCCGAGAATATCAAAGCCAAACCCCTTCATGACGGCTTCTTTGCTGATCCGGCACCATTCTTTTTGTGTCTTGGAAACTGCGCGGATCATATACCCTTTCAGATCCAGGTCATACCGGGCCCCTTCCATTTCCATATGACGATGAAAGGCATTTTCTTCATCAACGCCTTCGGTTTCGACCAAAACAATTTTGCCAAACGGCAGACTGTCTCCCATGCCCGCCCCGACATCGGGTCCGATCAGTGTGACCCGGTCGCCGGACACTTTTTTACTGTCGCCTGTCCAGACCAAACCCGCAACTGATGCTTTTTGGGGACTGCCCAGTTCCAGGCCCACGTCATCTCCAATAACGATGTTGCGTCCGCCTCCCGCGGGCCAGGGGGGAGGATTTTTTATCTCCCGGGACCGGTGGGCCTTTGAGGCGACAAACGCTCTGAGTTGATCGATGACGGCGTCAAATGCGTCCATCGCCTATAGCCCATCGCCCATTTTTAACGCAAACAACGCCGCGCCCAGGGCCCCGTTGATCTGGGGATCGGATTTAGTTTTTATAAACGTCAGGTTCAATGCCTGTTCAAGAGCGCGATACATGCCGATATTTTTAGCTACCCCGCCGGACATGGCGACATCTTTTTCAAATTCTATGCTTCTGGCCAGAGAAGCGACCCGGTGCGCCATGGCAAAATGCAGACCGTTAATAAGATCGGGAAGTTTTGCCCCGTTGTTCATCTGGGAAATGACCTCTGTTTCGGCGAAGACCGTGCATTGGCTGGATATCTTGATCGGCGTTTTCGATTCCAGGGATTTTTGCCCCAACTGTTCCAGCCCAATGCCCATGGCGGTTGACATGATTTCCAGAAACCTGCCGGTTCCGGAAGCGCATTTGTCATTGTAAACATAGCGGGCCACGTCGCCTTTTTCATCCACCCGAATGGCTTTTGCATCCTGGCCGCCCACATCGATGATCGTTCTGACCGACGGCAACAGCCATTTCACGGCCATGCCGTGGCAGGCGATTTCAGACATCACGTCATTGACAAAGGGGATTTTTTTCCTCCCGTACCCGGTCCCGATGCAGTAACGGACGTCCTTTTCCGTAATTCCGGCTTTTGATAAAACCGCCTCGTAAACCTGTCTGGCTGATTCTTCCGGGTTTGTCCGGCCCCTGACGATATGCTGCGCAATGAGTTCTCCATCGCCGAGAATCACCGCCTTGGCGGTCAATGACCCGACATCGCATCCGGCAACTAACATATTATTTTCCCCCTCTTGCTTTCTCATCGGCGAATAACGCCGCGCCCAACGCGCCGATCAATTGGGGGTCAACCCCCGGTTTTTTGATCTTTGTGCTTAATTTTTGTTCCAGGCTTTTCACGACGCCGAAATTTTTGGACACACCGCCGGTCATGCAGACATCCTTTTCAATGCCGATGGCATTGGCCATCAGAGCGACGCGGTTGGCCATGGCATCATTGACCGAGGCGCCGATGTCTTCAATCGCCATGCCGTCGTTGATCATCCGGATGACTTCCGCCTGGGCCCAGACCGTGCAAAGTCTGTCCAGTGTTGTCGCTTTATTTGCTTTTTTGGATGAATTGCCCAGTTCGCTCAGGGAAACGCCCAATGCATCCGCCATGACCTCCAAAAAGCGTCCGGTGCCGGCTGCGCATTTGTCGTTGGTGATAAATTTCAGGACTTTCCCGTCCTTATCGATTTTTGTGACTTTGCAATCCTGCCCGCCGATATCAATCACGGTCCGGACGGATTTCAAGAGCAGATTGGCGCCCCTAGCGTGGCAGGAAATTTCCGATTTGACGTCATGGACAAACGGAATATGGTTTCTGCCGTAACCGGTTCCGATGATACAGGAAATATCGGCTATTGTAAGGTTTGCTTCACCCGCGGCCAGCGCCATTACTTCACGGGCGGAATCTTCCGGTCTGGATTTATCCGGAATGACTCTTGCTGAAAGGACCCTGCCGTCTTTAAAAATAACCGCCTTGGCGGTCAATGATCCCACGTCGCATCCGGCGACAATCATACATGTACCCCCTGAATTTTCAAATCTCAAATCTCAGCTGCTTATGCATCCTTCAGTCACGTCAAGATCAGCCGAAACCGCCTTTCCGTCGTTTACAATGCCGTAAAGGATCAGGCTTACAATTTCATCGGTCTTTTTAAACTTTGACGTTTCTTCGGATATTGCATAATTTTCTCTAATCTACATCATATCTATGTAAAAAACCAAATCTGCGCTGTAGAACATATCAAAGTCGCGAAACCGTTTTTCTGCAATTCCCTGCTTTAATCCCTCGGTCAGCTTTTTTTTTGAAAAGTCCAGCACGTCGCTGTATTCCACAATATTTTGAGATGAGAAAACCTCTTCAGCCGGCCGGAGCAGGTCGGGATCACTGGCCAGCAGGCTTCGGAAGTCCTGATTATTGGAAATGAATTCAAAACCGGCCTGGGCCATTGAAACAATTTTTTTGACTACGTCTTGTTCACGCTGGAAAGCATCGACCATAAAATTTTGAAATTTTCGGATGACATGCAAAATTGATTTTTCGTAGAGATCCCTTTTGCTCTGGGCGTAAAGATAAATGTTGCCTTTCGTCATGCCGAGTTCTCCGGCGATATCTTCCACCGTGGCTTTTTTAAAGCCGAACCTGGCAAATACGGAAAGAGAAACATCGTATATTTTTTCCAGTTTGAATTGCCGGCTTTTTATGAAGGGTGTTGTTTTTTTCATTAGAGAGATTGAAACAGGGTATGATAAATGAAAAAATGAACAATAAGTTTATTTGTTTATTAAATAAAGGATGGAATCTTAATTGTCAAGATAAATTTAAATCGACATATAAAAAAATAAATCGTATTTATTGTCTGGAAAAACCGCTTGACATTGGGCCGGGATTGCTTCATATTTTTCCATCAAAAGATGGAAACCTGTTATGGGATAAAACCGTTATCACCTGTCAACGAAATAATAAAAGGAGAAATGCCAAATGACTAAATTACGGGAAGTTGTTGTTATTGATGCTGTCCGAAGCGGAATCGGAAAATCAGGTCGAAAAGGAATGGAAAAGGGAGGGCAACTGTGTCAGGCGTCCGCACAGGACCTTCTCGCTGCGATGATGAGAGGTCTGTTGGACCGCGTTCATCAAAAAAGCGCAAAGTTTGATGAAGCGGTTATTGAAGATGTCGTTGTCGGATGCTTAAGCCAGATCGGGGAGCAGGGCGGGAACATCGCGCGTATCGCTTCGATAATGGCCGGCATACCCAATACAGCTTCCGCCTTTACCGTAAATCAGTACTGCAACGCCGGCCTGAGGGCCATCAACTCCGCAGCACATCAGATGATGATCGGAGACGGTGATGCCTGTGTGTGCGGCGGTGTGGAACTCATGTCCCATTACGGTATGGGGTCTGATTTTCAGGTTGCCTTTGAGGCGCGATACCCGGTGCGGTTTTCGCCCAAGGTCATGGAGTTTATGGGGGTTCCCCAGGGGATGTGCGCGGAAAT
>CAYTSY010000078.1:4381-16182 GCA_964440555.1 uncultured Desulfobacteraceae bacterium | reverse complement strand
ACTACAAATCATGAATTCTGAGACGGCTAAAAACAAATGCGGTTACCCTGGCGCGATCCCTGTGCCGATGACTGAAACGAAAATATGCAAAATTCATGGCTCGTGAAAGTTTTGGTTTTCAAAATCGCCAAGAGATGGTACAGACACTAAATGACGGAACATCCGGTTTTTACCAAGACCGATTGTGGACAACAAGGAAACGAACAGATGGAATACAAAACAATCCAATATGATGTGGATGGCGAAATCGGCATATTAACATACAACCGCCCTCATGTCGTTAATGCAATGAATAACGAAATGGTGGCTGAGCTGGTTGACTTCTGGAGAAAAAGAGAAGATGATTACTCGGTAAAAGTAATCATCACGAGAGGCGCAGGGGAAAAGGGGTTTTGTTCAGGTATGGATTTGAAGCAATTTTCCGGAAGGCCCGAGACAAAGGTCGGTCCGGATGATTTTTACCATGGCCAGTCTTTTTTTTCAAAACTTTACCGCCTTATGCGCTCATGCCCTCAACCCATCATTGCAGCGATCCATGGGCCGGCAATGGGGGGAGGACTTTCACTTGCCCTGGCTTCCGACATCCGGTTGGCCAGTCAGGACGCCATGTTCTGCGCCCAGTACATCAATATCGGCGTCGGCGGCGCCGATATGGGATCCAGTTATTTTTTATGGCGGATTGTGGGCTGGGGAAAAGCCGCTGAAATGTGTCTGACGGGCATTCGCATCTTCGCCGATGAAGCGCTGCGCATCGGCCTGGTGAACTATGTTCACTCCCGTGAAAACCTAATGCCGGCTGCCATGGAAATCGCAAAAAGCATGACGTCAAAGAGCCGGATCGCATTGCATCTGACCAAGGAGGCCTTAAATTCCGCACTCAATGCCATGAGCCTTGAAGACGCGGTAAAAATGGAGGACCGCAATCAGTCCTTTATGACTATGAGCGGTCTGGTGAACACCAAAATACAGCGCTGATTAGTATAAGTTATTATTAACTTTTTTTTATTGAAGGGGTTAATAATGGAAAATGCGTTGATCGATGCCTATGAAGTGTCCGGAACCGACCGTACCAAGCTCAATCAAAAGCAAAGGGAATATTTGGACAAAATATTTTCCATGGCAGTGAAGGCTTGTATTTTAAGCGATGAGCCCATCGCCATCCTGTCCCATGAGTTAAAATCCATTGCCCGCGATATTGAACAAGATCCCCTGTTTTATAATTGCTCCGTTCAGGATGCCGACGAATTTTCCGAGTATATCCCCGGTGCTTCAATCACCTGAAAAACGAACTGTTTTTCATGCTCAAGGGGAGCCTGACGCCGTCACCGGCCGCTTTAAACACCTCCCCTGCACTCCCGCAAAAAAGGAAACAAAGTGTATTCTTTCCATAGGTTATCGATAAAACTGACACTGATGGCATGTTTGCCGTTTTTTTTCACCTCGCCCTGCTTTGCGGAAACTTCAACCGGAGAGATGCCCCATGATGCCTTAGGCCTGGGTATCCAACGCAGTATCGAGAGGAAAACCCTTACCCGATCATTTTCATGCAGGGGCGAAATCCTGTGCAACATTTCCTATATTCCTTCATTCTATAAAAAAAGGAATTACAGGCCGGCCTGGCTGATCCCGGATAATCCATTTGCAAATGCCTATAAACTGGCGGCGGCAATTCGGGATGCGGAGAAAGAAGCGCTTGCACCCGAAAACTATCACTTGTCAAAGATCGAAAAATTGTTGAGCGAGACCGGGAAAGTAAAAAAGGGGTTGACCGCGGACAATGAGACGCTTTTGATCGACCTGGACATTCTTTTAACCGATGCTTTTTTTCTGTATGCATCTCATCTGACATCCGGCCGCGTGAACCCGGAAACCATCCATTCCGAGTGGGAAGCGTTCAGCCCGGAAATCGATCTGACAAAAATTTTGGAAACCGCACTTCAGTCCGGCAAAATCCAAGCCGCATTGCAGGCGCTGACCCCAAAACACCCCGGTTATATAAAGCTGCGGGACACCTTGGCGCATTACCGCAAAATACGCGATAAGGGCGGATGGCCCGGGACCGCCCAGGGCAGGACATTGAAAAGAGGCGACACCGACAATCGGGTAAAAAGCTTGAAAGGCCGGCTTTGGGTCACCGGCGACATAAATCCCGGGCCGGATGAAAATAAAAATAAGTTCGACGGCATTTTGGAAGAAGGCGTCAAACGATTTCAAAAAAGACATGGACTTGCAATCGACGGAGCTGTTGGTCCGAAAACAACGGCAGCGCTCAACGTGCCGGTTGAAGACCGCATCCAACAGATTGAATTGAATATGGAGCGCTTTCGATGGATTCCCGGGGATCTGGGAAAACGATATATCCTGGTCAACATCGCTGATTTTGGGCTGACCGTGGTGGATAACGAAAAACCGGTGATGAAGATGAAAGTGGTTGTGGGAAAACCCTTCCGAAAAACACCCGTATTCAGCGAAAAAATGAAATATATTGAATTAAATCCCTATTGGAACGTCCCGCCTCAACTCGCCGTTAAAGATGTGGCGCCCAAAGTCTGCAGGAACAGGCACTATCTTTCCGAAAAAAAGATGGATGTTTTTGCGCATTGGAACGAAGGCGCGTCCAAAATCAACCCCGCCGCCGTTGACTGGTGCCATGTCACTCAGAAAAATTTTCGATACAAGCTTCGCCAGCAACCGGGTCCTCGAAATGCACTGGGACGTATCAAGTTCATGTTTCCCAACAAGTACTCCGTATATCTTCACGATACGCCGGAACGTGCTTTGTTTGACAAAACGTTGCGGTACTTCAGCTCCGGCTGTATCCGGGTTGAAAAGCCGGCTGAATTGGCGAAAAAAAAAAAAAAAAACGACCATCACTGGACCCGGGAGAAATTACTGGCGGAGATCGCTTCGGGGACACGAAAAACAGTAACTCTACAGGAACCTGTTTTTGTACATCTTTTATATTGGACGGCATGGGCCGACGATCAGGGCGATGTTCATTTTCGGGAAGATATCTATGAGCGGGACATCGACTTAATTCGTGCGCTGAAAGAACGTCCGCCCGGAATTTACAACGAAGAGAATCGATGACGTTTAAAGTGCAGGGGCTACCAGTCTCTTACCGGTCCGACATCCACATGAACAAAGTTGGACTCCGGATAAAAGCCGACCCCCCCTATTTTCAATTTCATTGCCGTTCTGCGCAATTCACCCAGCCCGGCGCCGGGCAGACGGATATCGATGGCTTTGCCGGAGATGTGAAGACTCTTTCGTGCAACACCGCCGCTCGTTTTACGAAGCATGGCATTGGTGGCAGGGGAGCGATACCCGCTGACAACATGAAACGGTCCGTCCGTATCAAGTTTCCGGGAAAGCCTGAACAAAAAATCAAGCAATCGGGTATCAATGGGGCTGATATCATCGGTCCGATGATCCCTGAGGATATGGTTTACTTTTCTCAGAGCGCTGTTTGAATACATTCCCCTACGGCAATACGTCACATGCAATCGCTCATCCGTATGGGTGTGATAAAAAGCCAACGACCTGTTGGGGGGCAAGTACCGCTGGGATGAAGCCCAGACCGGCAATGGAATAAGACTTCCGCCAATCACCAACGCGCCCAGTTTCAAAAACCGTCTTCGATCCTTTTTCAGGGGGGTCTCTCCTTTCCCCATAATTCCCGTATCCAGATGGCACCTCCTTTAAAAGTGTTTGGGTTTAATGATGATTTTCGGGAAAACAAATAAAATCCTGATCCCTGGCTCCTCCAGTTGATGGTTATGGCAGTTGATGGTTATAGCTTTTTGATTTCACTTTTCATAACCCTGGCAACCAGTGGATGTCAACCCTTTATTCCTCTGGAAAATTCCGCAAAAGGTGAATAGCCGTATCAATATAAATTACATTATAGTATTTATTATATTTTATTTTTACTATAATGTAATTATATTGACTAAATAATTTTTGGGAACAACCGGCATAACCAATTAAAAATATTTTCAATCCGGTTGATTTGGAAGCATTATAGTTTTTGGCACAGTAAGTGCTTGGAGTAAGTGCAAATAGGCTGTTTAAGCCCAATCAGAAATGGATTTATTTATTACATCTAAAAGGAGGAAGAATGAAAAAGCTTGTTGTCAGTGGATTATGTATGTTTTTTGTTGTGATTTATGGCAATGCCGGCGCTATGGCGGCCGATGCGACCTTGGCCATGGATGTCAATTCCGCCTATGTCTGGAGAGGAATTACGTTTAACGACGGAGTGGTGGTCCAACCCAGTCTCGATGTAACCAAAGGCGGATTCGGCGTCAATGTCTGGGGAAATGTCGATTGGGACGACTATGACGATACTCTGGATTCCGGAGAATTTTCCGAGGTTGATCTCACTTTCTCCTATGGTTTTGACCTTGATCCGGTCTCAATTTCCGCAGGGTATATTGAATATCTGTTCCCCGCAGGCATAGACGGTACCCGCGAAGTGTTCATTACCCTGGGAATGGATCTCTTCGCAGGGCTCGGTGCGGAGCTTGCGCTTTATTACGACATTGACGAATTCGAAGATTTATACGCCAACTTCAGCCTGGGATACAGCCTTCCGGTAAGTGATGCCTTCACCCTCGACTTCGGCGCAACCGCCGGCTATATGGGAGAAGACACTGCCCTAGGCGGTGAAAACGGTTTTAATGAGTACCTGCTGAGTGTCGGCGGAACCTATGCGGCAACCAAAGCGCTCAGTATTTCAGGATCCGTAAATTACACGGATGCCATTGACGAAGACGTGCTGCCCGACGGGCCTTACGGTCAGGATGTAAATTTCTTCGGAGGCGTTTCCGTTGCTTATGCGTTCTAAGGCGTTTTTATTCACCACAGAGATCGCAGAGAATAAAAGCTGGCCAAAATTGATGGTCTCGTAAAAAGTCGCCATTATGCCTGAATTTTTATAAACCACGAAGAGCACGAAGCACACGAAGCTGAAAATATTATATATTCTTATGTCCTTTCGTGCCCTTCGTGTCCTTCGTGGTGAAAATTTGACTTTTTACGACGCCGTCAAAACTGATAGTTGATGGTTTGTTTGTCCTTTCCAACTTTCAACCATCAACTATCAACGCGCACAGAGATTACATGAGATGGGCTGCCGGGCTAAATCTATGACAAAAAAACATCCCGGCTTTCCCGGATGCAGGCATGCAGCTTTTTGACATGTTCGGCAAGGTTGCACGTGATCAACGCTATTTCAGGTCCATCCGGGTGAAAATGGCCCATGCTTGATGACGCCCACTCCAAAAGACCGGAGAATGTAAAAGAAGACAAATACCGGTAAAACCCCTTTACCAGATCCATCGGAATGAGATCCGTTTCCACCTGATGGCGTAATCCCCGGGCAAATCCCGAAACCGTCCCGTTTACCGCCGCATCGCAGGCCCACGCATATTCGCCTGTGCCATCCAGGCGATCCAGCCTCATCCGGATCGAAAGGATGAGGAAAAACATCAACAGGCCGTCAAGCAGGGCGCCGGGATCTTTTCCGCCCGCCTGAATCACCGGCATATAATTTCTGACCGTAATCAGCCTCACGTCAACTGTTTTTCCATCGGTTTTCATTATAAAGTCGCCTGCCGCATGATGCCATGAAAAAATCTGTTCAAAAGATATCGGATTGTAATAAAAAGTCAGAATTTTTGACGCCTGTTCATACATCTTGACTGTCTGTCCGTTATCAAGAAAGTAATTTCCCGCGCCATCATCCCATACGATGATTCCCATCTCCTTGTTTCCGGGTTTCTGCGACAAATGAAACTCATAAAATCCATCAAACCACTCCCCCAAAAACATACGAATGCAAGATTTCTTTTGCACCGGCACTTTCCCGTAAGAAAATACGCGGGGCAAAAACCCGTAAGGATACGCTTCGCCCAGACGCCTCAGGAGTTGATGCTCTTTTTCCATCAGCGCGTTTCCTTCCTGGGAAACGGCAACATTTAATGCAAATAAAAACGTCTTTCCCGACAGTTCCGCTTCAATTCGGGACGGGTGATAAAATTTGCCGTGTTTGACCAGGTAAATACGGATGGCTTCCAGGCGCCCCGGATCGCCGGCAACCTGATAAAGGCTTTGGATGGCTGAAAGAAGGGGCTCAAAATGGTTTTGCGATAAAAAAGATGCCGCTGCCGTGAAATAATCGCCGGTGGTGACGGAAGCGGGGTTGATTCCCAAATTATCAGATCCCGTGGATTGCCGGAAAAGGGGCAACGGCATATCCCAATTGAGACTCTGCAGGGTTACGGGATATTGACTTTGAGAAATATAATAAAAAAAGCGCATGGAAACCATTTGACCGGCTTTCATAAAAGCAAAAAACCGGCGGCATTGGGTGATTTAAATCATCAGGGTTTATGGAATACGATGCAGCGCGATTTCTTTCAGCAGTTCGGACGCGACTTCATACCCCAGTTCCAGGGCCTTATCGCAGTGAAAGGCGGCTTCTTCAAACGCTTTGTTTTCCAGATAGGCCACGGCCAGATTATTGTGGGCGACGGCAAAATTTTTATCCAGTTCCAGTGCTTTTAAACCGGCTTTGATGCTGTCTTCAACCCGCCCTTTCATCAGGTATGCATTGGCCAGCGTGGCATATGCCTGTATGAATCTGAAATTAAACGTCGTTGCTTTTTCCAGGGCGGCGATAGCGTCATCGACATTTCCCTTCTGCATGTTCACAAATCCAATATTGCCGTATCCTTCCGAGAAGCCGGGACGCGCCTTGATCGCCCGCTTGTTGTATTCCATACAGCCGTCAAGATCTCCCCGGTACAGACAAATTCCGCCCAATTGAACGTATGCTTCGGCCAACCCCGGACTGCAGTCAATCGCCTGATGCAGATGGTGCTCCGCCTCTTCATATTTTTTCAGGCCCATCAAGGCCACGGCAAGGTTGTAATGCGACGTCCCACAGTCCGGGTTGGATGCAACGGCATGTCTTTGTTGCGCAATATAATCGTAAACGGTTTTGGATTTTTCCATAATGTTACCCGTAAGGTTTTAATTTTAAAGATGTTGTGAATTAATATGGACACATACCCTTGTCAATGAAAAAAATGTCAACACCCTTCACCCTTCAGCCTTCAGCCCATATTTCTCTTGACTATCGACGCCTTTGTCTTTAATTTCAACGGCAATATCCCATATATACACGTCCGTTCGTTTTTAATTTTAAACCGTTTTTCTCTTTAAGGGGGCATATGGATACAGGATGCTATACCGCGTTGATCACCCCGTTTTCAGGTGATACTGTTGATTATGATGGTCTGGAAAGTCTGATCAAATTTCAGACGGTAAACGGGATCGCCGGAATTGTAGCAATGGGAAGCACCGGCGAGAGCGCGACATTGGACTGGAAGGAACATAACCGCGTTATCGAAGCCGTGATGAAAAACGCCAAAGGCAAATGCCTCCGCATTGCGGGCACCGGGAGCAATAACACCCGCGAGGCTCTTGCCGCCACCGAGCATGCCGCCGATCTGGACGCCGACGCCGTATTGCTGGTGGATCCCTATTATAATGGCCCAAGCTCATTGGAAATCCGGAAAGAATATCTTGAACCCATCGCCAGGGCTTTCCCTGAGCTTACCCTGATTCCCTATGTGATCCCCGGTAGAACCGGAACCCAGTTGCTGCCTGAAGATTTGGCCATCTTATTTGCCGAACATAAAAATGTAAGCGCCGTGAAGGAAGCCACCGGCGATCTGGAAAATATGAGACGGACCCGGACCTGTTGCGGCCCCTCCTTTACGATATTGTCAGGCGACGATGCCATTACCTATGGCATGATGACGGACCCCGGCATTAAAGCTTCCGGCGTTATTTGCGTTATCTCCAATATCGCACCCAGGGCGGTTACGGAAATGGTGCAGTCGATTGCGAAAGGCGATGGGACAAAAGCCTTAGCCCTTAAAAATGCCCTGGACCCGCTGTTCAATTTGGTGACGGTAAAAACAAAGGAGGCCACACCTTACGGCGAGGCTGTTTGCAGGGCCAGAAACCCCCTTCCCATCAAAACCCTGATGTCGGTATTGGGAATGCCTTCAGGCCCCTGCCGCCGGCCTTTGGGGAAAATGACAAAAAATGCCATGAAAATCGTCATTGAGACGGCAAAAGGCGTTCAGGCCAAAAATCCCGAAATATTTCAACCCTTGGCGGACTTTTTTAATGTGGATATCGAGGAACGGCTCGGCAATTCCATGTACTGGGAGAAATTGTGCTATTAACCGCTTCATGGTCTCGTAAAAAGTCGCCGTCATGCCTATTTTTCTATAGACCACGAAGAGCACGAAGTACACGAAACTGAAAATATTACATATTCTTATACGCCTTCGTGCTCTTCGTGTCCTTCGTGGTGGAAATCAGACTTTTTACGAAGGCGTCCCCGCTTGAATCTCTGGTTTTTTTTGCCGCAACCGGGTCATCGGTAAACAATCCGTCAACGCCCATTTCAATAAGTTTCCGAATATCGGCGGGCTCATTCACCGTATAGCAAATGACCTTGAATCCATTCTCATGGGCCCAGGCTACCTGCTCCTTATCCAGCGCAAGATAGTACGGGTGCCAGGAAAACGCATCGAGGGTTCGGCAAGCGGCCAAACCCTCTTTTTCTTCCCCGAATTCACTTAAAACGCCGATTGCCGGCGGATCTTTCATCAACCGGAGTTTTTCAAGGATGTTCCTGTTGAAGCTTGAAACCAGTACGTAATCACAGACGTTGTGGCGCAAAACCGAATCCATAACCTTTTCTTCGATGCCCTCGTATGAATTGCATGACTGGTTTGCATCCACTTTAATTTCGATGTTGATCAGCACCCGCTTATTCACCAGGCCCAGCACTTCATCCAGCGTCGGCAGCGTTTCATCTTTAAACCGGGGATGAAACCATCCGCCGGCATCATGTTTTTTCAATTCACGCAACGGTTTTGCGCAAACAGGTCCCGCGCCGTCAGTGGTCCGTTCCAGAAGCGCATCATGGATCACCACCGGATGGCCATCCAGGGATAAACGGACATCGAACTCGATCATATCCGCTCCTGCGTCAATGGCCGCCTTAAATCCGGCAAGCGTGTTTTCCGGATATTTGCCCCGATAGCCGCGGTGACCGATGATTAAGGGCTTTTTAAAACCACTGAGAACGCGCGTCATGGCATTATCCAAATCGTCGTTTAAGCCAATCGACCAGCAGCGCGTTTAACTCCCCGGGTTTCTCCTGCTGGGTCCAATGGCCGCAATTGGGGATGATATGCTTTTCAAGATCCGGCACATAATTTTCCATGCCCTCCGTCATGGACGGCGGTAAAACAATATCATCTTCGGCGCTGATCATCAGACAGGGCGCATCGACCTTCTGCTCCACGGTTGCGGTCGTTTCCCAGTTCCGGGTGAAGTTGCGGTACCAGTTGATGCCGCCGGAAAACCCGGTCTCCCTGAACGCTTTGATGTAATACCCCAGTTCTTCATCGGAGCAGGCGAGTTCCCCCTGCCCGTCCCAAATTTCAAACTGGGCCAGAAAATTGAAATTGCGAAGCTCCGGGTCCAATTTTTCAAATTCCTGTGCGGTAATGGCGGCTTTCCTGAAGAAAAACCGAAAAGTCCTTTCCACGTCTTTTTCAAGAATCGCTTCCGCCTTTCCGGGTTCCTGAAACTGAACGATATACATTCCCTCCCCCATGGCCTGACGCATCAGTTGGAGCGGATCCATGGGCGCTCTCGGGATAAACGGCGTATTGACCCCGATGACGCCGGCAACGCGGTCCGGATGCAAAAGCGCCATCTGCCAGACCACCAGTCCGCCCCAGTCATGACCGCAAAAAACCGCCTTGTCCAATTTCAACGAATCGAGCAGTCCCGCCAGATCGCCGCAAAGACAATGAATATCATAGTCGCTGATCCGGGGGGGGCAGCTTGTTTTCCCATAGCCCCGCTGGTCCGGAGCAATCGCCCGAAACCCCGCACCGGCTACGGCCGGCAACTGATCCCGCCAGGAATACGCCAGTTCGGGAAAACCATGAGAAAATACCACAGGCATCCCGACGCCCTCTTCATATACCGCCATGCGAATCCCGTTGGTTTGGACAAACTTCGGTTGATCAAATATCATGACAAAGCCCTCCTTTTAAAATGAAACGTTGGCCCGGTTTATGAAAGTGATTGCAGTTTGCAAAAGACAGGTTTTTCATCTGATTTCTCGCTACCATAAAGAGCCTTGCAATGCAAGAAAACTGACTTCGCCCGGATCACAGTAAAATTGCCGCACGAAACAGCAGAGTCGGTTTCGCTTTCTCATGCACGGATCGCATAAAATCCAATATAGCGCGGATATTTTCAGACAATTTTAATTGAAAATAAGGTTAAAGAGATGGTAATGTTAAAAAAACTGAGTGGTTATTACCGGCTGTCACTTTATGGAGAGGTAGATTATGGAACTACAATCTGTTGCGGTCAATGCGGCCTTGGAAAAAGTAAAATCCTTTTCCGCGACCACCAGAGCCCGGGTAAAGCTGTCGCGCGGAATCCAGGTTGCGATTCTTTTTTTTGGGCTCCTGCTGTTGGCCTACAATCTGCTGTTCGTATATGTTGAGCCAAATGAGTTCGGCATCAAAGTGGTTCGGATTGGAATGACCCGCGGGGTTCAAAAAAAGGTCTATACCGCGGGCCTCTACCCGGTCGTGCCCATTTTCCAACAGATGTATCGCCTCCCGAGAGACGTGCAGGTTCTGGAACTGACCGATTATCCCAATACCTCGGCGAACGCGGCCCGCAAGGACCGGTCCGCACATATTCAAACATCGGACTGCTTTTTTGTCGATGTCGATGTATCCATTCTCTACCGCATCATGGATCCTTATCTGGTTTTTACAAAAATCGGACCGGGCGCGCTTTTCGAGGACAACGGCATCATCCCAAAAGCGGAGCCGGTTTTAAAGGAAACCCTGGGCAAATTGACCACCGAAGACTTTTATAACAGCCCCCGGCGGGCTAAAATGGCAAAAGAGGCCTGCGACCGGCTCAACGGTGAACTCGGCCAAAAAGGCATCCGCATCGAATATGTGCTGGTGAGGTATTTTCGCTACAGCCATGAAATCCAGAAAAATATCGAGGAAAAGAAGCTGAAAGACCAGTTGGTTTTCACCAACCAGGCGGCGGCCCGGGCCGCAAAGGAAGAGGCCGGGCTTAAACGCGTTATCCAGGAAGGCCAAGTGTCCGTGGAAGTTGAAATGGAAATGGGACAGGCCTATGTTACGCGCAAAATAGCGGAAAAAGATTTGTATGGAAGAACCAAAAAGGCCGAGGCGGACCTTCTGATCAAGCTGGCTGAAGCCGAAAAGGTGCGGCTCAAAAACGACGCCCTCAAGGGAGCGGGTTCGGAGCGTATGGTGGGCCTGAAAATGGCCGATATTTATAAAGGGCTGGATCTCATTGTGCTGCCCAGCGACGGCCCCGGCGGCGTCAACCCCCTGGATCTGGACAATGCCCTGAAATTATTCGACGTCATCAAAGGAGAAACTCCATGAAACGCATTCTCTTAAACGCGGCACTGATTTTGTGGCTGGCCCTTTTGTCCGGTTGCGTATTCTACACCACGGGTGAAACAGAGGTGGGCGTGCGCACCAAAAAGATAACCCTGATAGGTGCAAAAGGAGTTGAAAACAAGGCTTACGCCCCGGGCTCAACCTATGTGTTCATGCCGTTTATCAATGACTTTCATACCTTCGATACCAAGCTGCAAAACCTGGAAATGGTGTTTGAGAAAAACCGGG
>CAYTSY010000078.1:0-4371 GCA_964440555.1 uncultured Desulfobacteraceae bacterium | reverse complement strand
AAGCCGGGGCGACCGCAGCATAAGCGATGATCTGTTGTTTAAAACCATTGACGGCAACGACATCAGCCTGGATGTCATCATTGCCTACCGGCTGGACGCGGACAAGGCGCCGTATGTTCTTCAAAATGTGGCCATCGACAACCGGACGCTTCGCGACAAGATTGTCCGAACCATTGCCCGGAGCAAACCCCGGGATATTTTCGGCGAATTGACCACGGAGGAATTTTATGTCGCTGAAAAACGCGAGCTTCAGTCCCAGCGGGCCAAAGAAGTACTTCAGGAGATGCTGGGGCCTTTGGGCGTCATCGTGGAAAAAGTGCTTACCAAAAACTACCGCTTCAATCCGGAATACCAGAAAGCCATCGAAGATAAAAAAGTGGCTGATCAGCAGGTGCAAAAAAACAAGTCGGCCCAGCATGCAGCCGCTGAAGAGTATAAACGCAAGCTGGAGGAGGCCAGGGGCGAGGTGAATAAGCTGATTGCCGATGCCGACGGCACTTACCGAAAGGCCAAAATTGAGGCTGACGTTTACTATGAAAAACAGAAATTGCTTGCCGAGGCCATTAAAGCCGAAGGGGTGGCAGAGGCCAAAGGAATCCAGGAAATGAATAACGCATTGGCCGGTTCGGGAGGAGAGGCCATTGTCAAGCTGCGTATCGCCGAGGCCCTGGAGGGAAAGCGGATCATGCTCCTGCCGATCTCCCAGGGGGGAATGAATTTAAAAACAACAGATATCAATCAACTGATTCAGACCTATGGCATTAAGTCCCTGGCGAATCAGAACACGCCGGATACTCCTGCCAGGGGCATGGCAAAACCCAAGGCCGGCGGGAGATAAAAAAGATTCGTCAACTGAGCAATGAAATTTTGCGTAGCCCGGTTTTTTAATGCCGGTCAGGGGGGTTTTCCCCCCCGTCGTCACATGCCTTGTAACTGCTCCAGGGGCGGTTGCCCCGCCCTTTCCCAACAAACATCTTGACATTCGCCGGGACGCCGAGTAACACTTAAATACCCTCTTTCAAAACGCTTCTACCGGCGACCGATGGGCGCCTCAACGCATGATTATGCAACAATTTAAAAAGGAGGTTTTCAGATGAGCTTTTTTACAACGCGTCTTACGGAACTGTTCAAAATCCAGTATCCCATCATCCAGGGCGGCATGGCCGCGGGAATGGTCAGCACCGCGGAATTGGCGGCTGCCGTGGCCAATGCCGGCGGCATCGGTTTTATGTGCGCCATTCAATGGGCAGACGACATCCAGAAATTTGAAGATGAGATTAAAAAAGTCAAGGACCTAACCGACAAACCGTTCGGCGTCAACGTAACGCTGTTTACGGAGATCGGCCCGGCCTGGTTTGAGCAGGTTTTTGACATCATTGAAAAACAAAAGGTGCCGGCCTTGGAAACTTCGGCGAGAAGCCCGGAACCCTGGGTCAAACGCATCAAGCAAATCGGGATACCCTGGATGCACAAGGTGGCCCGGATCAGGGACGGCGTCAAGGCGGCCAAACTGGGCGTCGATGCGCTGACCGTCATCGGCTCTGAAGAGGGCGGGCACCCGGGAGCAGAGCGAAATGCCACCAGCGTCATGGGGCCGCTTTTGGTGGATCTGGTGGATGTTCCGGTTGCCATCGGCGGCGGTTTCTGCGACGGCCGGGGATTGGTGGCTGCTTTGGCCATGGGCGGCGAAGCCGTTTACATGGGAACCCGGTTTTGTGCCTCCACGGAATGCATCATTCATCCGAAAGTCAAGCAACTGATCGTGGATACGGCGTATAATGAAACCGATTATATTTTGATGTCCATCGGAGATCCGGTCCGCGCCATACGCAATAAAAGAACCCAGAAAATTCTTGAAGTCGAGCAGAAGGAAGGCGCGGAAGGCATCATCAAATTTATGGCCGAAGCCCGTAGTGAGGGCCATTCCTTCGGCGGCATGACGGCCATGAACACCGGCGACATCGAGGAAGGCATCCTGCCTTTGGGCATGGTGAGCGGACGCATCAAGGATGTTAAACCGGTCAAGCAGATCATCGATGAAATCGTGGCCGAAGCCGATCAGATGCTCAATAAACTGGCAGCCCGAAAATATTGGAAAGCATAAAACAAAAGGAGCCCAAAGAGGATGAAAACAAGAATAACCGAGATGCTGGGAATCAAGTACCCGATCATCTGCGGCGGCATGATGCGACTGGCCTATCCGCCTTTGTGCGCAGCCATTTCCAATGCCGGCGGATTGGGAAACCTTACCTCGGCGATGTATAAGAGCAAAGAAGATTTCAGGGCCGCCATCCGCGAAGTCCGAACGCTCACGGATAAGCCCTTTATCGTCAATGTGACCCTTCTTCCGGCCATTGCCGTTGGCCCGGAGCAATACCGGGATTTTTTTGACGTCTGCGCCGAGGAAAAGGTCGCGGCTATGGAAATCGGCGGCACGCCTTTAAACCGGTTTGAAGACGGCCGGCATTTTAAAAAGTTAAAAGACGCCGGCGTTAAACTGTTTCACAAAGTCGGTGCGGTAAAGCACGGCAAAAGCGTTGAGAAAGCCGGATATGACGGCGTCATCGCCGCGGGCGTGGAAGAAGGAGGGCATCCCTTAAACGAAAATGTGGCCACAACCGTATTGACCCCGCGGATGGTTGAAGAACTCAAGATCCCCGTCATCACCGCCGGCGGGATGGCCAACGGCAGAAGCCTGGCGGCGGCACTTTGTCTGGGCGCGGAAGGGATTCTGATGGCCACCCGTTTCATCAACACCTATGAATGTCAGGTGCATGAAAAAGTCAATCAGGAGATGATCAACCGCCAGGAGAACGAAACCGTTCTTTACGGCAATTCCATCGGGCTTCAGGGGCGGGCCCTGATTAATGATTCCATGCGGAAAGTCATGGAAATTGAAGCTGCGGGCGGAAAACTGGAAGAAATTCTACCCCATATTTCCGGCCAGTACGGCGACGGTATCTGGAAGGAAGGCAATATGAATATCGGCATGATTCCGGTGGGGCAATCGATCGGGTTAATCCATGATACGGTGTCCTGCAAAGAACTGCTGGATCGCATGGTCAAGGAAGCGGAAGAAATCGTCAGCCAGGTCAAAGCTAAATTCTAAGTACACAAGGGCATAAATACTGTGACAAATGGTGTTTGAACTTGCCCTTCGTGGTCTTCGTGAGCTTCGTGGTTGAATTCATTGGGTTTGAATTACCACGAAGAGCGCGGAGACCACGAAAAAAATGCGTCAATGAATTTATGCCTCAGAGCACTAAGATTCAATGGCATCTGCAATCAGTTTCAGACCCTCCAGGGTTAAATTCGGTTCAAACAATTCAATTGTTTCTGAAATATCCATCATAAGCCGGGCCAGACCGCCGGTTGCAATGACCTTCGGAGTGGCGGCCATTTCCTTTTTCATGCGGCCGACGATTCCGTCCACCAGTCCGGTATATCCAAAAATAACGCCGGAGCGGATGCTGGCGATGGTGTCTTTTCCAATGACGGTCTCCGGCCGCTGAAAAAGCTCAACCCGGGGAAGTTTCGACGCTTTTGCGTACAAGGCGTCGGCTGAAATTCCGATGCCCGGGCTGATGGCGCCGCCAAGGTATTCCCCCTTGTCTGAAACCGCATCAAATGTTGTGGCGGTCCCCAGGTCGATCACAATGAGGCTGGCTCGGTACTTATGGAAGGCTGCGGCGGCATTGACCATCCGGTCAGCGCCCAGTTGACCCGGATGCGTATATCGAATGGGCATGTGAGGAAACGATTCAGGGCCGACCCAGTGTGGGGAACGGCCCACATATTTTCGGCAAAATGAATCGATGATGTTGGCCATCGGCGGAACAACGCTTGAAACCACCACTTTTTGAATTTTGGGTATATCGACTGCAATTTCTGAAAAAAGAGGGCCGGTAAAGACGCGGAACTCATCATCGGTCATCCGGCTGTCCGTACGAATCCGCCAGTCCTTGAGCAAATCTGCCCCATCATAAATTCCCAGAACAATATTCGTGTTTCCCACATCAATGACCAGAACCATGCCTGCCGCTCCTTATTTGCTTTTAAGTTTTACGGTAAAGATTTCCGGCGTAACGCTTACAAGGGTTACATTGACCGGAAGCCGGATCGTTGCATGCCGTACATATACGCCGGGCTTTAACCCCTTCAGATCCAAAAATACGTTGATATCGTCTTTTATGGAGGGTCTTTTAAGAAGGTTTTCAGGCCCCCTGATTTTAAGATGAATCGTGGGCGGCATGATCTCGTATTCGCTGACCGCATTTTCCCCTGCCACTGGAATATCCGAAAATTTTTTGGTAAGAATATTTTCCACGACAACGATTTGTGCGGTAATCCGCCCGGCCGGGAAAACAGGGG
>CAYTSY010000077.1:6875-16247 GCA_964440555.1 uncultured Desulfobacteraceae bacterium | reverse complement strand
TTTTCTTTGCCGATCATCAGGGCGGCAGCGCCGTCACCGAACCACATTTCCTGGCTGGAGGCGGATTTGGCCCGGCGCTGGTCTGTTGCGGCAACCATCACGGCATTTTTTTCCCCTCCTTTGACAGCATCGACCGCGGTGATCAACGCCGTGGTTGCGCTTCTCAGGGAAGACGAAAAATCCGCGGACGAAATATTATCCTTTAAATTGAGTGCGGATTTCAAAACACCGGCATTTTGCCGGTCTGAAAAAGGAAATGTCGTGGATGCCATATACACGGCATCGAGAAGGTTTTTATCCACGCCCAGCAAACAATCCTGGCCGGCAGCCACCGCCATGGTCATGGCGTCTTCATCCCAGTTGCACATGGATCGCTCGCCCTTGGCAGCCCCGATCAGGTTGGGCGCAAACCATCCCATGGCCTTCATGACCGCCATGCGGTTTAACCGCATCCGGGGAATGTATGCGCCGTAAGATGCAATTCCAATCATTTTTTGCCTCCTTTGCGTTATTATTGAGGGTTACCCGTTAATATTTAAAATCTCCTTGACCCGGCTTATTTTGGATTCGATATCGCCCTGCCGCCCGATCATGATCCGTTGCGCCATGGGGGGGCCGGCCCCGTGCATGGATTCGATTAAATAGGCAACGCTTCCGGCCCCGGCCACCAGATTCTCGATCATCCGCATGACCTTCATCCGGTCCGCCGGGGCAACACCCTCTGCGGCAGCCAGGTATTTCCGGATATACGGCCCGATCTCGGGATCATCAAAATCATTGACCGACGGCATGGTGCCCAAAAGCCCGCCGGCAATATCGGTGGCCAGGCGGGCCAGCTCATAGGGAAACCGGGTGACATTGAGCTTGCAGACGTTGGCTAAAAGCATGTCGATTTCCCAGTTTCCGGCAAGGGTTTGATGTCCCCTGGCGCTGCAGGCGATGCCGCAGGCAAACAGCGTTTCGTTGAGGTGGATCATTTCAATGAGCTTGTCCCTGATATGGGTGGCCTTTTCCACGCCGTTCATCCGTGCGATGAGGGCGGTTGCGCCGATGAGCACATCGCCCACGCCCGTCTTGCACCCGCCGTAGCTTTGTCGATGATAAGCGGCAAAGCGTTCCACCAGCATGCCGGTGAAATCGATTTCCCCGCTTAAAAAAATCCGGTCCTCCGGAACAAACACCTCCTCGAACACCGTCATGACCTCCTGGCCTCCGAAACGTGGGTTTCCCACATCGGGTTTGCCTTGTTCCAGTTTTCGCGTATCGCTTGCCTGGCGGCCGTAGATATAACGAATCCCTTTGGTATTTGCGGGGATGGAAAAACAGATCGCCCAGGGCTCCTCCCCGGCCCGCATGCCCATCGTGGGCATGACCATGACTTCGTGGGAATTCAGCATGCCGGTCTGATGAAATTTGGCGCCGCTGACGATCACGCCGCCGGGTTTGCTGTCCTTAATCCGCAGAAACATGTCCGGGTCGGTTTGCTCCCCGGGCCGTTTTCCACGGTCTCCCTTGGGATCGGTCATGGCCCCGTCCACAACGAGGTCCTGCAATTGGATAAAACGCCAATAGTCGCAAAACCGCCGGTGGTAATTTGTGCCGTGCTTTTTATCGCACTCGTAGGTGGTGCTGAAAACCGCATTGGCGGCATCCATTCCCACGCACCGTTGAAAACAGCACCCGGTGACGTTTCCGCAGTGACGCTGCATGATCACCTTGTTCATCAGATCCTGGGTGCTTTGATGAAGGTGGGTAAACCGGTTCACTTCTTCCCGGCACAGCGGCGAGACCACTCGGAACAAGTCTTTGGACCGGTCCTGGTGTGCACCCGCATAGGTGGCCGCAACCGCGTTGAGAGAGGGTTCAACCAGTGGATTTTTCGTCAATTCGCCGGCTTTATTCCCCATCACATGGGCCGTGAGGTTCAGTTCACGGATGGAATCGATATATTCCGGCCCTGTTTTTAACGCCATGTCTTACCTCCTGTCCGCAAGTTCCGCCATGCGGGAAAACAATGAAAGGACATCCGGCGGAGAATCGTTGCCGGAAAACTCCCTGTACAACGTGTTTATGTTGACGGCAACGCGTTCCCGGTCGCTTAAGGATTTATAGGGTCCCAAATCAATGTCGGCGATGGCCTCCTGCTCCGTCATCCCGGCTTCAAAACGCTTAAACGCCTGTTCATGGATATAGGTCAGATATCCTCTGACCTCCGCGACGCCTTTTTTGTCCGTCACCGGCCCATGTCCGGGAACAAAATTGGCAACGTCCCAACTGAGCATCAGATCGCAGGCGTTGATCCAGTTGGATATCGGGCCCACCCAGAGGATGGGGGTTCCGCCTATAAACAGCATGTCGCCGGCAAAGACCGTTTTATCCTCCGGGACATACACGATCACATCCCCCCGGGTATGGGCGGGGCCGACCTCGATAAGCCGGATCTCTTTTTCACCCACTTTGAAGTCGTAACGTCCTTCAAACGTTACGGTCGCCGGCCGGGGATGTATTCCGTTGAATTCAAACCGGCCAAACGTTTTGACGGCAAATTCTCCGGCCTGACCCAAAGACGGCGCCATTTTCAAAAACTGCGCCAGGGTTTCGGGCGGCGACGCCTCCATTTCTTCGGCGCAAGCCTTTGAGGCGATGATTTGAGCATCCGGCAACAATTGGCTGCCGTAAAAATGATCACCGTTGCCGTGGGTGACCACCAAGGTGTCGATGTTTTCGGCCGCCGGATCAGCCGCGGCCATTTCATTGATCATTTCCCGGGTCATGTTTACGTCAAAAAGCGTATCTATCAGCAAAGACCTCCCCCTGTCCGTTACCAGTCCGGCATTGCTCAGACCCCATGATCCGTCCGGCGTCAGGTAGGCATATATTCCCCGGCCCAATGCGTGAAGGCCTTTGTCATAGGTCATGTTCGGCATAAGAAGCGCCCCCCTTTTTGGAAATACGTCATTGAATTAAAACCGATTGGATTGAGAAAAGAACTGCTTGAGAATAAAAAATAAATATATACGCTTAGATCCAAGATTTCAATTTATTTTTATTTGTGATAACGACTGAAGAGGAATGAGGACTGAGGAATGAGGGGTGAGGACTGATGAAAAGCAAGGCCATTATTTTTGATTTGGACGGGACGTTGCTGGACACGCTGGAAGATATCGCCGATTCGGTAAACCAGGTGCTGGCCGTAAAGGGCTTTCCGCCTCATGCGCGTGACAAATACCGGACATTCATCGGCGATGGCTCAAAAATGCTCGTTACAAGGGCGCTTCCTCCGGAGCATCGCGATGAAAAAACAGTCTCGGATGCCCTCGCGGGATTTTTCAGACAATATGACGACGCCTATGATAAAAAAAGCAGGGTTTACGACGGCGTGCCGGAGCTTTTGGATGAGTTGAGTTGTCTGGAAATAAAAACCGCCATATTGTCCAACAAGCGTCATGATTTGACGGTCAAGTGCGTAAAGCACTTTTTCGGACAATGGCATTTCGACGCCGTTTTCGGTTTGCGGGAGTTTGTCCCCAAAAAACCGCATCCGGCCGGGGCATTGGAAATTGCGGCACGGTTATCCATACACCCAAATAAAATCAAATACCTGGGTGATTCGGGAACGGATATGCAAACAGCGCTGGCCGCGGAGATGTTTCCCGTTGGCGTGTTGTGGGGCATGCGGTCCGGAGAGGAGCTTCTGGAAAGCGGCGCAAAAGCGCTCCTTCATCATCCTCTGGAGGTGCTGGCGCTGCTGTGATAAACAAGGCAAACATAACAGATATGGAAATAAAACCTGTGAATACCGTTTCGGCTTTAAACGATAAATATAACCGGCATATCAACTATCTTCGCGTTTCCGTCACCGACCGCTGCAATTTGAACTGCATATACTGCCGGCCGGCCGGGAGCCTGCCCAAACTGAATCACGACGACATTTTAAGATATGAGGAACTGATTCGAATCATCCGGATTTTTTCCCGGTTGGGGCTGTCCAAAATCAGAATTACCGGCGGGGAGCCTCTGGCGCGCAAGGGCCTTTTCAATTTTTTGGGCCAGATTTCCGCAATGCCCGGCATCACGGATTTTTCGTTGACCACAAACGGGGTTCTGTTGTCCCAGCATCTTGAAGAAATAAAGTCCTCCGGCATTAACCGGTTAAACATCAGCTTGGACAGCCTGGACCGGGAAAAATTCAGGCAAATAACCGGCCACGACCGGTTCGATCTGGTCTGGAAGGGAATCCTGCAGGCCCATGAAAGGGGTTTTTACCCTATTAAAATCAACGCCGTGGCGCTTAAGGGAATAAACGAGGATGAAATCATAAAGTTTGCCGAACTGACGTTTTCTTTCCCGTTTCATGTTCGTTTTATCGAGCAGATGCCCATCGGAAATGCCGCTTTGGATGCGCACAAACCGCTTCTGTCCACCGATATCAAGAACATCTTGTCCGGTTTGGGCCCCATGATCCCGTTAAACAACAACAAGTCGGACGGTCCGGCCAGGCGATATAAAATAGAAGGCGCCATCGGCGAGATCGGCATCATCAGCCCCATCAGCCATCATTTCTGTGAAACCTGCAACCGGCTGAGATTGACGGCAAGCGGCAGTCTCAGACCCTGCCTTTTGTCCGATTATTCGGAAGATCTGAAAGGACCGTTGCGGGCCGGGTGTTCGGATGAAGATTTAATCGCGGTAATTTTTCGCTGCATCAAAAACAAACCGTCGAATCATCGCCTTATTTCGGGAAATGACACAATGATTTTAAGTCAGATGTCGGCCATCGGCGGGTGATGGAGGAGTTATCGTCCATTGCACAAAAAAAGCCCGGGTCATCAACGGGAGGCTTTAACTGCCTTCGCTATGGGAGACGACCCGGGCTAAGATCTGATAGGCTTTTGTTTTGGGTTTTGACCCGTTAACCGCTTTCAAAACGGTTTTCAAACCATTTTTTAAACGCTTTTCAGCATCTGCGGTTTGGGATAATTCTCAAAAACCTTTTCCGCTTCGATGAGGTCTTTATCTTCGAGTTCATAGTTTTTCAGACCGCCGGAAAAATATTTATCGTAAGATCCCAGGTCGATCAGGCCATGGCCGCTGAAATTGAACAGGATAACCTTTTCCTTCCCTTCTTCCCTGGCTTTTATCGCTTCATCGATGACGAATGCCAGCGCATGGTTGGTTTCAGGAGCCGGAATAATACCCTCTGTCCGCGTGAACAGAATGCCGGCTTTAAACGCCTCCAACTGGGTAACGGACCTCGGCGCCAAAAGGCCCTCGGATACAAGCTGGCTGACCGTGGGCGCCATGCCGTGATACCGAAGTCCTCCGGCATGAACCGGCGGCGGCATGAAATTATGACCGAGGCTGTGCATCGCCAACAGCGGCGTATATCCGGCGTTGTCGCCATGGTCATAGACAAAGGGCGCGCGGGTCAGGGTCGGGCAGGCTGCCGGCTCAACCGGATAAATTTCGATTTTTTTGCCGTTTATTTTGTCGTAGACAAATGGAAACGTCAGGCCGGCAAAGTTGCTGCCGCCTCCGGCACAGCCGATGATGATATCCGGGTATTCGTCGATTTTCTGGAGCTGCTTTTTGGCTTCCAGGCCGATAATGGTCTGGTGCATCATGACATGGTTTAACACGCTGCCCAGGGAGTATCGCGTCTGGCCGGTTTCATCGCCGACCGCGGCTTCAATGGCTTCGCTGATGGCGATCCCCAGGCTGCCCGGGGAATCCGGATGTTGTTCGAGAACATCGCGGCCGGCCTTGGTTTCCGTGCTGGGGCTGGCCACGCATTTTCCCCCCCACGCCTCCATCATCGATTTGCGGTACGGTTTTTGGTCAAAACTGACCCGGACCATATATACCTTGCATTCAATGCCGAATTGCGAGCAGGCAAAGGCCAGCGCGCTTCCCCACTGCCCGGCGCCGGTTTCGGTCGTTATTTTTTTTATTCCGAAAGCCTTGTTGTAATAGGCCTGCGGCACCGCGGTATTGGGTTTGTGACTGCCCGGGGGGCTTACACTCTCGTTTTTAAAATATATTCTTGCAGGCGTGTTTAAGGCCCGTTCAAGGTTGTATGCCCGCGTCAGGGGAGACGGCCGCCAGATCGTATAAACGTCGAGCACCTCCTCGGGGATATCGATCCATCTCTGGGTGCTGACTTCCTGCTCAATTAAGTTCATCGGAAAAACAGGCGCCAGCATCTCCGGACCGATGGGTTTTCCATCCGGACCCAACGGCGGGTTCATCTTGATATCCGCCAGAATATTGTACCATTGCCTTGGCATTTCTTCTTCGGTCAACAACACCTTTTTGGGCTTCATCACATCCTCCTTTATCATGGTTGGGGGTTCTTATTATTTTTCAGGCATCATTTTAAATATTTCAATTCAAATCATATGGCGTAAGACTTTCACAGCCATTTTCCGTAACCAGAACCGTTTGCTCAAATTGAGCGGACAAGGACCCGTCATCCGTCACAGCCGTCCAGTGGTCGTCCAGAATATGCAGAAACCGGCCTCCCAGGTTTATCATCGGTTCTATGGTGAAAACCATCCCCGGAACAAGTTCTATGCCCTCTCCTTTGTTTCCATAATGGGGAACCTGTGGGGGCTCATGGAAATCAAACCCCGTGCCATGACCAACAAATTCCCGGACCACGGAGCACCCCTGACTTTCCGCATAGGATTGAATCGCCCATCCCACATCTCCGAGCGTATTGCCGGGTTTCACCATGGAAATCCCTTTTTCCAGGCAGATTTTTGCGGTTTTGACAATTTTTTTTGCCTCTTTGCCCGGTTTGCCGACAAAAAAAGTCTTGTTTGCATCCGCGTAATAGCCGTTTAACACCGGCGTCACATCCACATTGACAATATCTCCATCGCTTAAAATTCTTTTTCCGGGTATTCCATGGCAGATGACCTCGTTTACCGACACACAGACGCTTTTAGGAAATCCGCGGTAATACAGGGGCGCGGGCCGGGCCCCGCTTTTTATGGTATACTCGTGAACCAGGGTGTTGATGTCGTCCGTGGATATCCCCGGCTTGATTTCAAGCTCAGCCATAGCGAGAAGCTCAACCGCAATTTTTCCCGCGCTGCGGATGCCGTCAATATCATTTTCCTTTTTTAAGCGGATATTATACCTCTTTTGATACAGCGCCTCATAGTCGACGATGGCGTCGATGTTTTTTTCATAACAGCATTTTTTAAATTTTTTGCCGCTGCCGCAAACGCAGGGGTCGTTTCGTCCGATTTTTAAAAGTCTGTTTTTCATCATGATGTGGGCATGTCCTGTTTTTTCCTTCTTATGCCTTTCCGATTGTTTTTACAAATAAAAAACCGAATGGTTTCTGTCAAGCAATACTTCGCTGTAGACTGTGGTGCTCGATCAGGAACAACTTGTACAAAAACAAATTCTTCAGAATACAAATTTTTTGTATTTTTTCCCTTTTATAGGTATAGGTGTATTTAAAAGAGGCTGATTTGACGCTATGCGATTCATTATCAGCCATTTTTTGCCGCAAAACCATTTTGTTTCAAAAAAAAGATCCGGGGGAAAAGGCTGCAGAAAAAATGAACCAGTCAAGCAAGCTTCTTACGTTTAACGCTCAGTTATTAAAATCCAAAATAACCGTACATGCGATCAGTGGGGTCGTTATTTCCACCGTCGCCATTATGGCTGCCACCGTGTTGTCCAGCATGATGGTGTACGATAAAGTGGATCTGACAAGCCTTTTCAATACACAAAAATCCAATCCTATTTTATGGATTCTGGATCTCATGCCTTTTGTTTTTGCTTTTTGGGGACAGTCCGTGGGTATGAAAATGGCTTATGAAATGGGGGCGTTAATCGTCGATCAAACCGAAGAACTCAGGGTTAAGACCTCCGTGCTGGAAAACAAGGTAACGCGTGAAGCCACCCATGATTCGCTTACGGGTCTGCCCAACCGCATTTTGTTTAAAGACCGCATTGAACATGCCATTAAAATTTCAAATCGCCAAAAAGACAAGTTCACGATTTTTGTTTTGGATCTCGATCGGTTTAAGGAAATCAATAATACCTTGGGGCATTTCAACGGGGATCTGTTATTGAAACAGGTGGCGTCGCGGCTTAGCGGCATCGTGAGGGAATCCGATACCCTTGCCCGGATCGGCGGCGACGAATATGGCATGCTGTTCTCCGCAATCCGGGACAAAGAGGATATCCATGTTGTTGCCGGGAAAATCGTAAACGCCTTTAATCCTTCTTTTGTCCTTGAAAGGATGAATCTTGACGTTCGCGCAAGCGCCGGGGCCGTGATCTTCCCGGATCACGGGGAAGATGCGGATACCCTGCTCCAGAGGGTCGATGTGGCCATGTATACGGCCAAACAGGAAAGCAAAAGTTTTGTCATCTATGACCCGGATATGGATAAAAACAGCCCCTATCGTCTGACGTTGATGTCCGAATTGAAAAAGGCGATCACAGATGATGACCTGGTTCTTTATTATCAACCCAAGATCAATGCCCGGGAAAACCGCCTTATCGGGGTTGAAAGCCTGGTGAGGTGGCGGCATAAAGTTCACGGGTTAATCATGCCCGAAGAATTTATCGGTCTGGCGGAAAGAACCGGATTAATTGAACAACTGTCCCGATGGGTCATGGGCCGGGCTTTTCAGCAGGCGCTGATCTGGCATAAATCGGGGATTCACGTGGGGATGAGCCTCAATTTGTCAACCAAAAACCTCCTGGATCCTGAACTGCCCGATATTATCGCCGGATTGCTTGCCTCTTATCCGGTTCCGCCGGAATCAATGGTATTTGAAATTACGGAAACATCGATTATGGCTGATCCAAACCGGGCACGGGAAGTTTTATCCCGGATTAATCAAATGGGCGTCAATTTCTCTATCGATGATTTTGGAACCGGCTATTCCTCCCTTTCTTATCTGACAAAATTGCCGGTGAATGAAATCAAGATTGATAAGTCGTTTATCGCCGATATGCTGGAAAATGAAAACAACCTGATCATCGTTCGTACCACGATCGATATGGCCCATAATCTGGGTCTTAAGGTCATTGCCGAAGGCGTTGAAAATGAAGAAACCTGTGAAAAGTTGAAATCCCTCGGGTGCGACGGGCTTCAGGGCTATTATTTCAGCGAACCGGTTGACGCCGGTGGGTTTGAAAGTCTGCTTAAATCTGCACCATGGGCAACTGTTTAGGTTGCTTAAAATATGTCGCTTCATATATCCCCCTCGAATTTGATTTGATGGCGGATTGGATAAGAGCCAATGAGGGTGTCGCCGCGATCTGGAACATGAACGAATACAACAATCCATCCGCTTTTATGAGAATTACGGAGCCGCTGGATATGAAAGATCCGTTTAA
>CAYTSY010000077.1:6539-6865 GCA_964440555.1 uncultured Desulfobacteraceae bacterium | reverse complement strand
TGACAAGAAGAGCCCCTGAACTGATGTATGAAGGATTGTATCACTATTGCCGGAACAATGCGATTGACGGGATTATCTCAACCGGGCCATGGGCGTGCATGCTCGGCCTCGGCAGTGATCCTTCCCTGAAGAAGTTCTTTTCAGAGAAGAACTTCCCCTATATTGAAATGAACATGGAGAATTATGACAGAAGAGGGTTTAACGAGGAAAAGGTCTGGAAGGATGTGGATTTGTTTCTGCGCACGATCATGAAGTAATTTTGATCTACATATTCATCTCAACCCCAGCTTGCGCATCCGGTTATACATGGAAGAAGGTTTCATTCC
>CAYTSY010000077.1:0-6529 GCA_964440555.1 uncultured Desulfobacteraceae bacterium | reverse complement strand
CAACCGGTATGGCGGCGCCTCCGGGACCTGCTGGCGGAAGGTTTGCATCCCGCGAAGCCTGTTGGCCGATGGAAGCGGGGGATTGCATCATGGACAGATTCAGCAAACCGTTTGTGGACAGGATGACGCTTCGTTCGATGATATTCTTCAACTCCCGGATATTGCCGGGCCAGTCATAATTCATCAACCATGCCTTGTCTTCCGGAGTCAGGCGGATGTCGGGCTTATGAATGCGTTTCTTGAATTCGGCCAGAAAATGCTGCGCCAGGACAATGATATCATTAAACCTTTCTCTTAACGGGGGAAGCGTGATGGGAACCACATTCAACCGATAATACAAGTCCTGACGAAACCGGCCGGCGGCGACCTCTTCCTCGAGGTTTCTGTTTGTAGCGGCGATGAGCCTGAAATCAACGGGAATGGTTTTGGCCCCGCCGATACGGGTGATGCTTTTTTCCTGCAGCAGCCGGAGCAGCTTAACCTGGAAAGCAAGGGGAATTTCACCGATCTCATCCAGAAAGAGAGTGCCCTGATGGGCGTGTTCGATGCGCCCCATTTTTTGATGATCCGCACCGGTAAACGCCCCTTTTTCATGACCGAACAATTCGCTTTCCAGAAGGCTTTCCGGGATGGCGGTAAGGTCGACGACTACAAACGGCTTGTTCTTTCTGGGGCTGTGCTCATGAATTCTTTGCGACAAAAGCTCTTTTCCGGTTCCGGTTTCCCCTGTGATCAAAACTGCCGATTCGGTTGAGGCAATCTTGTCGGCCTTTTCGATCAAGGCCAGCATTGCGGGGTTTTCCGTTTTCAGGTCATCCGGATTGAGAATTTCAAGGGATTTTCCCCGGTCAACACAGGCCGCAGCGCCTTCGTATTTCCGGTTGTCCGACAACTGCCGAACCCGCGTTTCCGCTTTGCGAAACAGTTTTGAAATTGCCGACGCCGGCAGTTCTTCATACCGCTCATCAAAGAACATGTTATCCAGATAGACCACGCATTGCTGCCCGTTATCGATTTCAATCGGAACGCAGCATCTGGAACGGATTTTAAAAAGATCTTTTTCGTTTTCCCGGTTGCCATGTCTTTCAAAACATGGCGCTTGTGTTTTGAAGGCTTTTTTGATTAACGCCGTGCCGGGTGAAAATCCCCGGGATTTGATCTCCTTCCGGGTGATATTGTATAACACGTCATCATGGGTATCTTTGGGTTTCCCGTTTTTATCAAATCGGAATAACCCGGCCCGCTCCGTTCCGGACATGCGGCATATGGACCGAAAGCATCTGAAAAAAACCTCTTTCGCGTCTTCACTGGTCGATACGGCATCATAGCCGTCCAGCATGTGACCCAGTTGTCGTTGATAATCCGTTTCTGCATTCCCGGATTGTTCTTCGTAATTCAAAAGTCCCTTCAAATCCCCGGGGAAGAAATATCGGGTATATTCTCCAAAGCAGTCATCGGCCTTTTTCGCGTACAAGGCGGCGTTTGCCTCATCATTTTTTTTAAGATACAACCGGGTCCGTTCCAGTAATGTTTTTCCCAACTGGATTGTATTCCCGGATTGTTCGTGATATTTCTGACTTGAAATCAGACGCTTTTCGATGGAATCGATCTCTTTCCCACCGTGCTCAAGGGCTATGGCCTCCAATCTCATGACCGTTCCCTTTAAATCGACGTTGTTTCCCTTCCGTATCTGTTCAAGCTGATCATTGAAATGAAATCTCGGAACCGGGGGATACCCGAGCCGGTTCAGTTCAAACAGCATTTCAAGGATATAACCGGCCATGGGAAAACGTATCGTCCCCAGTTTTTCACCAATGGCGGAAGCCTGCTTGATCATCTTCAATGCCTTGCCGAAGTCATTATCCAGAAAATGGGCATAGGAAAGGTTGAAGTACAATAGATATCGAATTAAGACATAGTCGCCGCCTTTTGTTTCCCCGAGGGTGCCCTCGATAATGTCAATCGCAGGCCGGATACGATGGATCGCCAATAATGCAACGGCCAGTAAATTCAGGGTAAACAACTCCCCATAGTGATCCGATTCTTCCCTTGTTCTTCTGAGGCAGAATTGAAGGAATCCGACGGCCTCTACGATTTTTCCCAGAAAAATGAGACAGGTGCCATATTGAAAAATGTCTTGGGGATTCGATCTGGGCGAGGCGCCGGCTGATGCCTGGTTGATGATAATGGAGGGCAATCCTCTTTCAAAATGGGGTTCGGCTTCTTTATACAATCCCTGTAGAATGAGATTGGTCGCCAATAAAGGCGCCGTGCGGATTAAAATATCACTGTCGCCCAAGTCTTTTACTCCCTGATAGCCCGCGCTGAAGGCACTCCACATGTCCTCGTTTTTTCCGATCAGCTCATAATACGAACTCAACGTCAGGTTCAGGATGGCCTGGGACCGTTTATCTCCGGTGTTCATGGAAATTCGAATCGCTTTTTTGATATACGCAATGATTTCCTTGAGGTTTTCACCGGAGAAAAACCACAGTGGAGAGACCATAAGGACAGATCGGATAAACAATTGGCCGATCTCGGGTTTTCCCGAAATAGACGAAAGGCGCCTGACCAGGGATATCGTCATATCGAGGGCCGCGCTCTCATCCCTTTTCTCCAGGACCATCTGTGCAAGATTGAGCTCCATTTCCGCCGACAAAGGGTTTTGTTCCAACTTGGCGATCAGGTTATTTAAAACCGCAAAATCCACCTGATCCATCAGCGGGTGGCTGTAGAGCCGATCAAAAAGCTCATTGAGTCGTTTCTGGGTGTTGATTTCCTTCAGCCGCCCATCCAGTTTGGAAAGCCATTCAGGAGAAATGAAATAATTCCCGTTCTCATCCTTTGACACATACCGGGGTTTTTCATCGCGTCCCAGAAGGTCAAGAAACCGGCCCGGCGTTATCGGGGCGAGGATTCCGGCGATATCGACGGAAACGGGTTCCCCGAAGGCATGCAATATCGATAAGAAGTCCCATTGATCATTTGAAAGATCCGGCAGGCTGTCTCTCATAAATTCCCTTTCGTGCTGGCCGTATTAGCGGCGCTGAATAATGTTTCGACTTTTTTTCATGCCAAAGAGGGTCTTATTCCATAAAACAAATTTCTAATGCAGTCAACCTATCCTTATTCCATATATAGAATATATTCCTTATTCGGTAATTTTTAATATATGGAAAGAAATTATTTCTTATAAGGTCAATATATTTTATAAAAACTCTTTTCGTGCAAAGAGAAAGACTCGTTGATCATCCACTATCTTTTTAATTATCAATTAATTATGATTATTCCAAGAGAATCCTCCAGGATCAGTTGCGCCTTGGCACAATGCATGCAGGCAAGAATCATTTATTTAGACTTACTAAATGAATACGGTTCAGAGCCGCTCTCAAATAAAAAAATCGGCACTCTGGAAATCCGAATCATTTGATATAAGCATCCGGCGCCCCTCTTCGTTCTCCTGATGCATGCCTTCACCATATCATCGGCCCGGGATTTTCAGCGCTCATAAAGACGAATGGATTTTAATTTTCTCATATGCCATCCATGCAAATTTTTCATACTTCAATCATTTGTTTACGTTCAAATGAACCGCAGTTTAACCATAAGGAGGATAACGATGAAAAGAAAAAAAGTTCGTTTAGCGACAACAACCATTCTGTTTTTTTGCCTTGCAACCGGTTTGGCGTTTTACGCTTCGGGAGTGTCGGCTGAAACGCCCAAACCTGGCGATGTCATCAATTCGGCCAATATCGATCAGTGTGCGTCCTTTTTCCCGGAGTTTATGCAGCGCTACATTCAAGACGGCTGGGGATTTGAAGATCCCGCTATCGTTCACTTACAGGGATACCAGGAGAATTTACTTCCCAAATCCTTTCGCGACGCCACGGAGAAAAACAGGGGGAAAGTGACTCTGAATACGGACGGCACATTGTCGGGGTACAACTATGAAGGGTTTCCCTTTGCAGAAATCGAAGAACCGAACAAAGCGCTGAAAATCATGTGGAATAATTTCTATAAGTACAAAGGAGATGATTTTTACTATAAAGGCGAGTTTTTAAGCAGCGGGAAACGAAAAGGCGGCAAGGTTACCTATGCCAGCGGGCGATACTTTAATATCAAATACGTCGGAAGGCTCACCTTGCCTCCTGTGAATTTGGAAAATCCCCTTGGCTTGTTTTGGTCTTCCATATTTCAATCCAAGGCGGCCGGGTCCAAAGATATGATGACGTTGACTTGGAGATATTTAGATCCGATAAAATCCGATGATATGTGGGCCTATATCCCCACACTGAGACGGACCATTCGCATGGTTTCCTCCGAACGGTCCAATCCCATCAGCGGAACTTCGATGACCTATGATGATCAGTTCGGGTGGGACGGCAATATCTTTAATTTTGAATACAAATTGATTGAGGAGAAACCCCTCATTCAGGTCGTCAACTGGCGTGAAGACGTGATCTTGTCCAAATATCCAAGGGGGTATGATAAACCTGTCATGAACGGACCGGATTTTCCGTATGAGCTTCGTGACGTATATGTCATCGAAGTCGCCCCCAAAGACAGCCGATATCCCGAATCCAAGCGATATCTATGGATACTGAAGGAGAATTTCTTCCCCAGTTATTTTCAAAATTATGACAAATCGGGTGAACTATGGAAGGGCATGGCCAATGTCCTCCATAAGATAAAAACAGGCCAAGGCGAAACCGCCCCCTGGATGAGTAATGCCATAACCGATTTTAAAACCGGGACCTGGAATTGGGCACTTAGCGTGGGGGCCCAAACAGATGCCGGAATGGAACCCGGCAAATTTTCGCCGGGAGTCTTCTATAGACTAAAATAAGACAGGGTTTTGCCAACGACGGCAAAAGCATCTGCATACCGGATACAGGACTTATGTTTTATCAATCCTCACACAGTCGACGATAAGGAGGAATTATGTGCAAAATAAAAAGAATCATCGGTGCATGGATTATCTTGCTTTTTTTATCGCTGAATCCCGCAGCGGTATCTGCGTTAGGCAGCGGAGATTGGGCAATCGACGGATTTGTCAGGAACAACACAGGAAAAAAAAAAAAAAACTGGGATTATTCTGAAAGTGATGACCCGTTGGCCACCTGCAGGAACTGGCTGAGATTGAATGTAAACGGGAGCATTACGGACTCTTTGTACCTGAAAGCAGAGGTGCTGGGCGTTTATGAACCGGATTACCCCAGGGAAAGAGGTTCCGGGCTTCCGGCAAACGAATATAACTATTTTGATTTTCGAGAATTGCGCTTAGACTGGACCCCATCCGACACCCACACGATCTCAGTGGGCCGCCAGATTGTCAACTGGGGAGAGGCCATCAGTGCGCGCGTGGGGGACGTGATCAATCCCCAGGACACGCGCTTCGATCTGGGGTTTACCAACCTGGAGGATACCCGGATGCCCATCTGGATGATCCGCGGGCTTCACGAGATTTCGTTCATCCGAAGCTCCGTGGACTGGATTTATTCCCCATATATGGAACCGGACCGGTATCGCGTCAACCGGACGCCTTCGTCCATCGGAACAGTGAATTCAGATGGATCATTCATGGCGTCTCCGCGGTTTGCGGCATACCCGGAAACGCGGAATGCATCGGAAGACTGGGCCGGAAAAATGGCTTTCTTGCCGATGTACGCCGGGACCAATGCAGGCGCCAACTATTTTCTATTGGCGCCCGCTTCGGTACTGCCATTGCCGACATTCGGATCTCCATTTTCCAATGTCTATGCGAATCTGGATGGGGCCACCGCCGCGGGACTTCTTCCTTTTGTGACCACTACAAGCGCCTTGGGGGCAGCCGTTACTCCCGGCGTGGACTACAACCCCTTTGCCCCGGCTTTTTATTCCTATGACGGCGTGAATTTCCTTGCCGCCCCGGCATTGACATCGGCCTATCCCGTGAGGGCGCCCAATGTGACGACAAATTACCCGGGATCCGGGGTAGATGACGCCCGTTGGGGATTCAAGACATCCACGGCCGTCGCCGGATGGCAGACCGGGGTTTATTACTGGTATTCCAATGAATTGAGCCCCGTGCTGAAAATCAAAGGAGAACTTCCGGCTGCGATTGCCGGTGCTTACAACATTATTGTGGACTATCCCCGACAGGCAGTGTATGGATTATATGGAAATAAAAATTTCGACTTCGGTGTGCTGCGCCTGGATGCCGCGGTTCGCCCGAACAGAGATTTTTGTTCCCTGGATTATGCCGATAATCCGGACGGTACTGTTGAAAAAGACCATCTGGTGGTCCAGTTGGGATTCAACAAAGATGTCATGTGGCGCAAGCTTAACCCGAACAGTCCGTTTTCGTTCATATTCGAATATGTATTGGAAAGCATCTTCGGCGACCAGGACGGCGTTCATGTGCCGGGTTACTTCATTAAAATCCCAAAGGACCTTCACACTTTCTTTTTAAGCGCAGGCACGAATTATAACTTCGGGATGTACGCTTATAACCTAACGGTGATTTATAATGCCAGGAACAACGGATTAT
>CAYTSY010000076.1:0-16277 GCA_964440555.1 uncultured Desulfobacteraceae bacterium | reverse complement strand
AACTGCCCCGCCACTGCCAATGCTGATCAGGCGGATGCCGATACCGACGGCGATGGCGATCTGTGCGATAACTGCGTAAACACGGCCAATGCAGACCAAGCCAATTCTGATGCCGACGCCTTTGGCGATGCATGCGAAGACTGCGATCTCGATCCTTTAAAAACAGTTCCTGGTGTTTGCGGATGCGGTACCCCTGATGTGGATGCTGATTCGGACGGATATTATGCATGTATTGACGACTGCAACGATATTGTTGCAACAGGAGGCGCGACTATCCATCCCAACGCCACGGAAGTCTGCATGGACGGCATTGACCAAGATTGCAACGGCGAAGACTACGAAGGGTGCTACTGTGATATTACCGGTGTAGGCAATGTTCCTGACGGAGTTGTCAACTTCCTGGATGTTGTGAAGGTTAGAAGTTTAATTGGAACGGCGGATTCTGATACAGACCCAGGCGCTGATGATCCGATTAACGATCCATATGATAAATATAGCTTCATTGACCAAGAGAACCCACCTGGTAGTATAGATTCAACGGACTACAAAACCTGGCTGAACAAATGCTACATCCAGCAATAGCAGTTTAATCAGATTAATTAACCTTTAAAACAAAAGGGGGCAAGGCCGGAGTGTCGGCCTTGCCCCTTTTGTTTATTTTATATTTAACGATTATTTCCGGGAAGGATTGGATAGCGCTAAAGGTCAGCAACGCTTAATGTGATAAAGGAAGGGGGGAGGGTCTTCAATCCCCTCAATGGTATTATTTCATATACAGCCGGCAAACCATCCGGAAACGGCATCTGATACCAGCATCCCTTTTGGGGTGAGGCTGCACCGGGACCCGGCGGTTTTGATCAATTTCTGAGTCTGGAGGCGGTCTATGATTTCACTGAACAACCGGTAAAAGGAGACGCTGAATCTGCTGTTGAATTCTTCAATGTCAATACCGCCGCTGGTCCGTAATCCCAGATAAACCGCCTCGACCATCTGCTGCCCATCGGTCAGAACTTCCCTTTCTTCCACGGGCGGTTTTCCCACCCGGATCAAATCGATATATTTGCCCAGACTTTTGATATTCCAGGAGCGGCAGGGCCTTACATAGGAGTGGGCGGCCGGGCCAAACCCCAGGTACGGGGCGCCGGTCCAGTATTTTTGGTTGTGCCGGGACCGATTGGCCTGTCCTTGTTTTGGACCTGGGAAAGCCGGATCGATCCGGGCAAAGTTGGAGATTTCATACCCCTCATATCCGTGGGCTGACAAAAATGCCCTTGTGGTTTCAAAAAGGGTTTTCGCCGGCTCTTCATCCAGAGGTATAAACCGCCCCTGCTTTCGCCGGACATCAAGCCGGGTTCCGGTCTCATAGGTCAGCATATAGCAGGAAAGATGCTCCGGTTTAAAAAAAACGGCGTCTTCAAGGTCTTTACTCCAGGACAAAACGGTCTGGCCGGGCAATCCGTAAATCAAATCAAGGCCGAGGTTGTCGAAACCCGCGCGACGGGCTGTGGCAACCGCATCCCGCGCGTCTCCGGATGAATGGATCCGCCCTAAAAATCTTAAATTTTCATCTGAAAACGATTGCACGCCGATGGTGATGCGATTTATGCCGGCAGCCCGATACCCCTTGAGCATGGCAGGAAAAACGGTTCCGGGGTTTGCTTCCAGCGTAACTTCACAGTCCGGGAGAACATCAAATTTTTCATATACCGCGCCGATGATGGAACGGATTTGGGCCAGGTCCAGGAGTGAGGGCGTTCCCCCGCCGAAATAAATCGAATCAAAGGAAAAAACAGGCGCAACAGCGGTTTTTATTTCAAGGACAACTGCTTCGGTGAAGGCATGGATCAAAGAAACATCTGTTGTCGAATAGAAATCGCAATACGGACATTTGTTGATGCAAAACGGCACATGCACATAGATTCCGGCCGTCCCGGCCATATCAGAAGGGTGTTTTGCAGCCATCCGGGTTACCATCAAAATTTTTCACCAAATCAAATTTCCGGCAGGTATTCGGGTAAAAAACCCGTCTTACATATGCATTGGCGCTTTACGGATGTCAACCGGTTTTATCCTTGACCCATTTTGATCATTATTACGGTAAATAAGGGTGTGTAACCAGATTCTTACACGATTTAAAAATGTTATTTGCCAAATATGCCCGCTCCAAGGTATTCTATTGCCATATGCGTCAATGATGACAAAAGAGTCCAATCGTTTAAAATCCTGCAATATTATTGGATCTTATGGTAAGGCATCAAATTATACGTCATGGTTCAGGGTTTACGGTTTCCTTACTCTTGATGATCTTTGCTGCTGCGGGCTGTATTCCCGTTCCCGTATCGACCGTCTTGCTCCACCCCAGAGAGGAGCGGTCCATCGCACTGGAGTCCGCCCTGACGGACAACTACGGCACTTTCTCCTCCCCGGCATTTGACGCAAGCGGCGCCCTGATCGCCGCCTACGACTCCGGCAGTGATCTTGTTCGCATCTTCCGCAGTTCTGATCTGGCGCCGGTTGACAGCCTCAAACCGAAGCGCCGGCCACGACGGTTAAGCTTTTCACCGGGCGGTCATTTCCTCATTATAGAAGCCTACCAAGGCTGGATTGACGACTACGTCAGCAACAACCGGGTTTCCAAAGGCGCCTCAACTTCTCATATTGAGATCGACTCTCCCGAAGCCGTAAGAGACGACATTCAGCGGGTGGAAATCTGGAATCTGCAGGACGGCCGGACAATTCCCGACCTGAGCTGCGATGCTGTTGCGGAAAGTTCGCCCCAGGGTGGGTGGTTGTGGGCGCGGCAATGGGCCATAACCCCCGGTTCCAGGAGTTCGGCACTCCTTGCGGCGCACTTCTCTGCAGACGAGACGGAACTCTCAATGCTCTGCTTGGATGGGGTACGGCAGCGATGGGACACCCGCACCTGGGAACGGCTCGAAAGCATTCCCCCGCCACCGTTCTGGGATGCGTTGTTGGCGCATACGACGGCCAACTGGCTGGCAGGAGATGCCCCTGTCAGCCGGTCGGCTGACGGGCGAACCGCCGTACTCCGGGTCCGCGAGAAGAACTTCGGATTTCCAAAAATCTACATTTGGGATCAAACCGTAAGCCGGACCAGGCAACTGCCGGGAGAATGTGCGAGCAGACTCCAGCCTGCCTACGCCCTCTCCCGCGATGGGAGCAGGATTGTCACCGTCTGTAATAAAGGTTTAGGATATTCGATCCGTGTCTGGGACCTTGGTTCAGGCAATGAGCTTTCTCTCAGGAATTCGGATTTCGGCTCCGCCGGAGGCTACCCGAATATTCGCAGTGAGGGTGTTGCGCTATCGCCTGACGGCCGGTATCTGGCGGTCGCCCTGCTTGGACAGATGGAGGCATTGCTGCCTAACGTGCTGCTGATACCGGCTGGAATCGATCGCAGTGATCTCCGGCTTTGGAATGTTGACAATGGAAAGGAACTGGTGTCGGTTCCCATCGACGATCTGAACGCGGGCGCAGACTATTTTAGAGGCATTGATGTGGCGTTTTCACCGGACAGTTCGACGCTGGCGGTTTGCGGCAGACGGCTGCGGGTCTATCGCTTGAGCGACCTCGCTGCAAACCCGCGGTAATCTGATTTTTTTCTGTTGACCGGAGTTGCCGGACCCGGCTTTGTGCTCCTTCCCTGGTCATCTCTCCCAAGGTGTTCAGGAGTCAGGAACCGGAATTCAGAATCGAATCCGGGCGGGCTCAACGGCCCGCCCGCACAGGTCATAAACAATCCGTTATTATTTCCCTTTTCCTTTTGCCTCTTTCGCTGCCAGATTCATCAAGGGTCTGAAATTCGACAGAGAATACAGATGGGCGTAAATCCAGGACAGATAGCCCTTCCGGAAAAGTTCCAGGGCGCTTTCATCTTCCAGGGCAAGCATCTTGCTTTCATCGACCATCATCAATCCGGCAAACCCGAGTTTTTCTCCTTTTGGAAGGGTGATATTGGCTGATACATCGCGGAAAAGCTCATATCCCTTGAGCAATTTGATCATCTCGCTGGTGGCCTGGTGCTGAGCCTGATAAGTCTTCAGAAACTCAACGACACGTTTGAATTCCTCGGTCTGGTTTCCCTTGGAGTCAAAAAGAGCCATGCCCTCTGATTTCCCGAACCCTTCATAGGCCGAGTCCACGCAGACCGCAAACGATCCATCCTGCCCCACATTGTTGGCCAGAATAAACGGATACCTTCTGAAAAACGCAGGAACGTACGATCCTTCTTTCCATTTCCCTTCACTGTCAATAAACAGGTTCTCTTTGTTGCGCAACCCGAGCAATGCCACGGGAATAATATCCCCGTCCTTGGTCTTGGTAAAAACAACCGGGAAAAATTTAGCTGCTTCCAGGAATTCCTGCCCTACAACCACAACGGAATTCAACTCCCTGGCATAGCTGAAGTTGGTTACCGGCGCTATTTTTACCGACTTGTGCGTGACCGAGTTCAAAAAAATGGGATTTTTGTAGATGCCTTCCTGCGCCATGAAATATCTCCTTTGGTTTTGGTTTATTTATAACTGTTTCAATGAATTGTGAATTTTTCTTTTTTTATCAGGTAACGGCGTGTGGGTCAAGACAAAATGCTTTGACTTGATGCGGACAAGAGGGTTGGAAGCGCTTTCATCAACCCACACTCTTCATGTTCCAGAGGTAGAGCGACGCGACTGTCCGATATGGCCGCCACGCCTCGCCCAATTTGTTCGCCTCTTTTGGCGTCGGTACAGTATTCATTTCGAAGACTCCGGCAATGCTCTTCCTGAGAGCATAATCGTCGACAGGCAGAACATCCATGCGACCAAGATTGAAGATCAGCATCATCTCAACGGTCCATTGCCCGACGCCATAAATCAACGTCAAGCGCTTGATGATCTCTTCATTACTAAGCGTCAATACCTCCTCTGCAGAGGGCACCGCCCCGTCAAGGGTCCGTGCGGCTATGTCCTTGAGCGCCCTGGTCTTGGAACGCGACAAGCCGGTATCTCTCAATCGTGCGTCCGGCGTCTCGATCAGGTCCGTGGGTTCAGGCAGCTTCGAACCGGGATAGAGCGCAGTAATCCTGCCAAGGATGGTTTCCGAGGCTTTCGGAGAAAGCTGCTGATGCACCACGGCCTTCACCAGGGTTTCGTAGGGTGAGTCTTCCGGCATCAGTCTGAAGTCGATGGGTTGCGACAGGATAGACGCGAGTCGCGGGTCTTTCTTCCCAAGCGCGGCGGCGGCCCGCTTCAGGTCTCTCAGGGACCTGATCGTAGCAGGACGGCCGAAACCCGCCCCCTCGATCCCGAGCATCTTCGTCTTTGTGGCTAATCCGCCATGCGCAGAGAACCCTCCCGGCTTGTTGCCGGAAGCAAGAACACGATGGCAGGGGATGATCAGCGGGATCGGGTTCTTGCTCATGGCCTGCCCGACAGCGCGGGCAGCTCCGGGACGGCCCGCCACTTCGGCGAGTTGACCGTAGGTCATGGTTCGACCCGAGGGGATTGTTCGCAGGGCGTCATAAACCTGTTTCGCAAACCGGCCTGTCCCGTCAAGGTCCAGCTCTATGTCCCGAAAGTCCTGGGCATAGCCCTTGAGGTGCAACTTCACACGTTTGATGATCTCACTGATCCGCGCCGGAATTTTCCCCGTCCTCTTTGCCCCCCCTCTTCCCGCAATTCGAGCTTCCGTTAACTGCGGAGTTCCTTCAGGGAGTTGAAAGCCGACCACCAGAGGTTCCTCGTTCGAACAGCCAGGGTCTTTCCACGCTATGCCGCATTTCCCCAATTCCGTATCAAAGAGCGTATATGATCCTGTCGGGCCCATTCCTGCCTCCTTGAAAGATAGCTCATCTCCGGCCATCTTTTTCAGCTTTTTAAGTGACTCTTCGTACTTCGTAGTTTATAAAGGTTCAGGCATAATTGCAACTTTTTACGAATTCATCAATATTTATTTCGACGAAAAACTCATGCACCTCCAGCGCTGCTCTAAAGGCATGGAACAAATTTACCGTGACATTGCCTATTATCGGCTTGACATTGTTTTATCGTCATTGATAGTCTGTTAAGTTAATTTTTTGCACAGCAGGGTTGAATCCAATCTCAGGAATAGGAAAATTAAGGGATAACACCCTGTTTTTATTTCTTCATAGTAACGGATACGGAGAGCAGGACTTATGGGAATTAATATGGTGGTCACGGTAAAGCAGGTTCCGGACACGCACAATCTGCCCGAGGACGCGATGAAACCGGATGGAACGGTCAATCGGAACGTTTTGCCGGCGATATTCAATCCTGAGGATTTAAATGCCCTGGAAGAAGCGTTGAAAATAAAGGAGACCGTCGGAGGGGCGATAACGGCAATCACCATGGGACCTCCAAAAGCCAGAGAGGTGCTGAAGGAATGCCTGTACAGAGGGGCTGACGACGTAATTCTGGTGTCCGACAAGCAATTTGCCGGGGCTGATACCCTGGCAACCTCCTATGCGTTGACCTGCGCCATTGAAAAAGCCGGAAAATTCGATCTGGTTTTATGCGGGCGCCAGGCCATAGACGGGGATACGGCCCAGGTCGGCCCGCAAATTGCCGAGAAACTGAACTTAAACCAACTCACCGGCGTGACCCGGGTGATTGCCATCAATAAGGAGGCAATCACAGTGAGGCGCGACGTGGAGAACGGTTATGAAATCGTGAAAAGCCGGCTTCCGGTCCTGATCACGGTCACGTCCGCGGCGAACGAACCCCGATCGCCCGGCGCCAAGCGGGTGATGGCTTATAAAAATGTGGACAGCGCCGCATGCGTCAACGCTTACGAGGAGGCCTATCTCACGCCTGAAAACTGTGAAATGACTGTTCGAATCAAGGAATGGAACGCTGATGCCATCGGCGCGGACCCGGATCTTTGCGGTCTTGCCGGGTCCCCGACCAAAGTTAAAAAAATTGAAAATGTCGTGCTGACCGCCACCCGGGTCCGGCAGATACAAAATACGGAGCAAGGCATTTCGGAATTGATGAATGAGCTTATGGCTGAGCATATCATCGGGTAGGGGAGCTTTTCCAGGCATGAAGAAAAATATTATGGTGTTTATTGAAATAAATGACGGTAAAATTGCAGATGTCAGCTTCGAACTGATTTGCGAAGCCAAAAGACTTGCGGACCAATTGAACGCCGACGTGGAGGCCGTTGCGATGGGCTGCGGCGCTGCGCAGGAACTGGCCCAAGCCGGTTTATATGGGTGCGCACGGGTTTATTATACGGATGACCCGCGGCTTTCCTTTTTTTCATCCGTGCCGTTTTCCAGAATCATCATCAATGCCATCAGAAAATATCAACCCGGCATCGTTTTATTCGGAGCCACCACCATGGGCCGGGATGTGGCGCCGCGGGTGGCTTCGGCATTAAGATGCGGGTTGACCGCAGATTGCACGAAACTGGGCATCGGCGACCACCAGATAAAAAATAAATCATATGAAAATATCCTGCTTCAGATTCGACCGGCATTCGGCGGAAACATCATTGCCACCATCGTGTCTCCGGAAAGCATGCCCTCCATGGCCACAGTCCGGGAAGGCGTGATGAAAAAAACCGACCCGGATTTTTCCAGGACGGCGCAAGTCATTTTCGAAACATGCGATCTTCCGGATCGAGATTTTTTAACCGAGATGATCGAAGCGGTCCGGGGGGAAACGGCCGTGAATCTAAAAGCGGCCAAAATCGTCGTTTCCGCCGGGATGGGGGCGGCAGACCCGGAGTCATTGGCACTGGTATCGGAATTGGCCAAAACCATCGGCGGCGTCGTCGGATCATCCCGGCCGGTGGCGGATGCGGGACTGCTGGACCGCTGCCGCCAGGTCGGTCAAACAGGAGTCACGGTCCGGCCCAATCTCTATATTGCCTGCGGAATTTCAGGCCAGATTCAACACCGGGCCGGCATGGAGGGGTCAAGACGCATCATCGCCGTCAACCAGGACCCGGAGGCCCCGATTTTCTCGATTGCCCATTATGGGATTGTGGGGGACGTCCGCGACGTCATTCCCAGGATGATTAAAGCTTACAAGTCAACCGTATAGGGAGGCAAACGTGTCGAATTTTTACCGCGACAATCCTGATATTTTATTTCATATCGCCCATATGGATCTTTCTCGCATTATCGGGTTCAAGGAAAATCATTTTGCTGAAAAGCAGACGTATGCCTATGCGCCCAAAGACAGTGATGATGCTTTGGACAATTACCGGCGTGTTCTCGACATTGTGGGCGAAATCGCCGGCGACTTTGCAGCGGTTCGTGCGCCCGAGGTCGATCGGATCGGCGCGACCTTTGAAAGCGGCGAGGTGGTTTACGCCAAAGGAACGATAGAAGCCCTGGACCGGTTGAAGAAGTCCGATTTGATGGGGTTCACGCTTCCCCGTAAATACGGCGGGATCAATATGCCCAAGACCGTTTATTCGATGGCCATTGAAATGATTTCACGGGCGGATGCCTCCCTGATGAACATTTTCGGACTTCAGGAAATCGGAGACACTCTCTTGCATTTCGGATCGGAAGATCAGAAGGATCGCTTCCTGCCCAGGTTTTGTTCCGGTCAGGCCATGGGCGCCATGGCGCTGACCGAACCGGATGCCGGCTCCGACCTGCAATCCGTTGCGCTCAAGGCAAGACAAGACAGCCGGGGACAGTGGCGGTTAAATGGGGTCAAGCGGTTCATCACCAATGGATGCGCCGATATTTCCCTTGTACTGGCGCGGTCTGAGGAGGGTTCTGCGGGAGGACGGGGACTTTCTCTTTTTATCTATGAACGCGGACCGCATATGAAAATCAGAAGGATTGAGCGCAAACTGGGCATTCACGGCTCCCCTACCTGCGAAATTCAGTATAATGACGCGCCCGCGGAGCTTTTAGGCAAACGGAAAATGGGATTGGTGCGATATACCCTGTCGCTGATGAACGGCGCCCGGCTCGGGGTTGCGGCCCAGGCGGTGGGCATTGCCGAAGCGGCATTTCGAGAGGCCAGGAAATACGCGTCTGCCCGGACTCAGTTCAAAAAGCCGATCCGGGAATTTTGTGCGGTTTATGAGATGCTCACGGACATGAAAATTTATATCGAGGCGGCGCGTGCGCTGTTATACGAAACGTCTCTGGTCGTGGATATCATGGAGGGTATGGAAAGAGAAAATGCCGAACCTTCGGAGGCGGAGAAAAGCCCGGGTGACGATTTCAGGCGGTACTCTAAGTATGCGGCCCTGCTGACCCCCATGGTTAAGGCCTATGCCTCTGAGATGGCAAACAGGGTCTGTGACCAGGCCATTCAGATTCACGGCGGCGTGGGCTATACCTGCGAGTTTAACGTGGAACGTCATTTTCGTGATGCCCGGATCACCAACATTTATGAGGGAACCACCCAGTTGCAGGTTGTGGCAGCGGTCGGCGGCATTGTATCAGGTACGGCATCGGAGCGGCTCAATGACTATGAACGGGATACCGACTTCAGCGGGGCGGGAGAATTGATCCATTTTGCCCGGGAACTGAAAACGGTTCTGGAGACAGCGGTATCTCACATCAAAGACAAAAAAGATTCCGTGTATCAGGAATATCACGCCAAGCGGCTGGTGGACATGGCCACGGACACGGTGATCGCCTATCTTCTGTGCAGAGACGCTTTAAAATCGGATGTTAAGAAAAAGGCCGCGCGGATATTCATTTCCAAAGCCAGACACCGGATGTCCGCGGACTTGAATTATATTTTGGCAGATGATGCCGGCGTCATCAACGATCATGACGATATTATCGGGGGGTGAGAAAAATGAAGCGCCCAAAGGATTGGCTTGTTTTTCCTCTGGATGTCCGGACGCGCCAGGAGGCGGAGAAGTGGGTTGCCCTGCTTTGCGCCCATGTGGGAATGTTCAAGGTCGGACTTGAACTGTTTATCCGTTGCGGCCCGGATATTGTTAAGATGATAAAAGACCGGGGCGGTGAAAAAATATTTCTGGATCTCAAGCTGCATGACATCCCGGCGACGGTTTCCCGGGCGGTGGCATCCATCGCCGATCTCGGCGTTGATTTCGCCACGATTCATTGCGGTGAATCCTTAGACATGCTTAATGCAGCGGTTGCCGCAAGCGCCGGTCGGGTGAAGCTGCTGGGTGTGACCCTGCTGACCAGCATTTCACAGGAGGATATTCGAGGAGCCGGATTTGCAGACGAATTTGTTTCAACTCCGGAAAAGCTGATCTTGAAAAAAGCCGCCATGGCCAGGGCGGCAAAATTCGCCGGCGTCGTGTGCTCGGGACAGGAAGTACGGCTCATAAAGGAAAGTTTGGGGGAAGACTTCATCGCCGTAACGCCGGGCATAAGACCGGCAAATGACAGCGTTTCCGGGGATGATCAAAAACGGGTTGCAACGCCTGCCATGGCGATTCAAAACGGGGCTGATTTCCTGGTTGTCGGCAGGCCTATCCGGGATGCGGCGGACCCCCTGAAGACGACGTTGCGCATTCTTGAAGAAATCACCACTGCGATCGAAACGGAGGAGTCTTGAGCATAGATCTTTTTTAAATCCAACGGTTATAAAGATAAAAATCGCCAGACCATGAAGCCGCCGGCCATTGCCGCAACCAAAAGGGCAAATACCTGTTGATCCCTGTTAAATTTTTTCATCCTCGCTCAGTCCAAAGGCATCATGAAGCGACCGGACGGCCAATTCTGCGTACTTTTCCGCAATCACACAGGAGATCCGGATTTCGGAGGTGCTGATGAGCATAATATTGATATTTTCAGCCGCCAGGGTGGAAAACATGACGGACGCAACGCCGGAATGATTTTTCATCCCCACGCCGATAACCGACACCTTGGCGATATCGCTTGCCCCCATGACGTCTTCGGCGCCGATATCGGCAGCGATTTTTTTCGAGATCTCCATGGCATGGTCAAAATCTTTTTGCGGAACGGTAAACGTCAGATCCGTCTGGCCTCCCTGGCGGGTATTTTGAATGATCATGTCCACCAGAATATTGGCGTCGGCAATGGGCGTAAATACCTTTGCCGCAATGCCCGGCTGGTCGGGAACTTTCTTAAGAGTGATTCTCGCCTCATTCTTGCTGCATGTGATTCCGGATACGACAAGCCTTTCCATCACATCGTCTTCATTGACAACCATGGTTCCTTCCTCCTCATTGAAAGATGACCGGACATGAACGGCCACGTTATATTTTTTGGCAAATTCCACGGATCGGATCTGCAGGACTTTGGCGCCTAGACTGGCCATCTCAAGGATTTCTTCGTAACAGATGTGCGTAAGCTTTCTGGCCTTGTTGCAGATATTGGGATCAGTCGTATATATCCCGTCAACATCGGTATAGATTTCACAGATATCCGCCTTGATGGCGGCTGCAATCGCAACCGCGGAGGTGTCTGACCCGCCCCGGCCCAGCGTGGTGATGTCTCCTTTCCAGTTACATCCCTGGAATCCGGCAACGACCACAATATGGCGTTTATTCACCAGATCCTTAATCCGGGTAGCGGCGATATCGAGAATGCGCGCGTCGCCGAAGGTTTCATCCGTCCGGATTTCCGCCTGCCAGCCCAGCAGGGATCTGGCGGGATAATTCATGGATCGCAGGGTCATGGCCAGGAGCGCCACGGTGGTTTGTTCTCCGGTAGAGAGCAAAACATCGAGCTCCCGTTTATCCGGTTTTTTATCCACACGATGGGCCTGTGCGATCAGACTGTCCGTGACGCCTGACATTGCGGAAAGAACCACGACAACATCATGGCCCTGATCATAGGTTTTGGCAACCCGGTTAGCGACATTTCGGATTCGATCCAGATCAGCGACCGAGGTCCCCCCGAATTTTTGAACAATCAACCCCATTTTAACTCCTTCAAATGTTTTTCAAGTTTTTGCAAGAGCGTTTCCGTCGCCTGCGTGCCGGCGAAAATCGCAACTTCCCGGGTATGTTCATCCACGATACGGAAATGCAGGTTGAGGCATTTAAAAAACCCGCGATCATCAAGCTTGTCCGCCCATTCAACGGCAAAAACAGAATCCGGGCTGTCGTCAAGGCCGATCGTTTCAAAATCTTCCTGATTTTCAAGCCGATAGAGATCGGCATGAAAAAGCGGCAGCCTTCCGGGATATTCGTTGATCAGCGTATAGGTGGGGCTGGTTATATAATATTTTTCAGAAACTTCAAGTCCTTTTGCCAGGCCCTGGACAAAAGCGGTTTTCCCGCTTCCCAGGTCGCCGATCAGCTTTAACAGGATGCCGAAAGTCAGTATTGAACCGAGTTTTTCCCCCAGCGCACGTGTCTCTTCCACCGATCGGCTGATGATCCGTAATTTTTTATGCATTAGATCCGGGAGCCCATCTCTTACAAATTTTCAATCAACTGGAGCAAAACAGCACTTTTTTCTTCCATCAGAAACGCTTCTTCTCCGCCATTTTCATGATCATAACCAAACAGATGGAGAATACCGTGAATCAGGAGCTGGTCGAGCCGGTGGATAAAGTCCATATCCCCGGATGTGGCCTCGGCGTGCGCGGTGTCAACGGAGATGACCACGTCGCCCAACACGTGGGGGGAGACGCCTGAAAACGGGCCCTCTCTCATGGGAAAGGCAATGACATTGGTCGGACGGTCCCGGTCCAGGTAATCCCGGTTGAGTTGCTGAATTTGTGCATCATCGACAATAACAATGGAGAGTTCGCCGTCAGGACAGTCCAAGGCGCTTAAGATGACCCGTGCTTTCAGCCGCACTTTCTTCACCAGCGACTTGAAGCGGTTTTGCCTGTTGTCGATCAGGATTTTCATTTCCTTCCTTCCCGTTGCCCGCCGGCGCCTTGTCCGGATAATCGATTCGATGGTGATATATTCCGTTTAATATCTTAATAAAACTTTTTGCGATGTTATGAAGATCCTTAAGGGTCAGTTCACAGTCATCCAACTGACCGTCGGAAAAAATTTTGTTGATCTGGTTTTGAACGTGTCCCTGAATTCGTGCGGGGGTTGGATTTTCAAGGGTTCGTGAAGACGCTTCCACGACGTCCGCCAGCATGACCAGACCGGCTTCAATGGTTTGGGGTTTAGGACCGGGGTATCGGTAATCCTCGACCTTGACCATATCCTTGCCCTTGAGTTGTTTTGCCTTTTCATAAAAAAAGGTGATCAGGCTGGTGCCATGGTGTTGCCGAATGGTATCGGTGATGGTTTGCCCGAGTTTTTGTTTTCTTGCGATCTCCACGCCTTCTTTTACGTGAGACGTTAAAATCAGACTGGACATGGAAGGCGCCAGTTTATTGTGTCTGTTTTGGCCGTCGTATTGGTTTTCAATGAAATACAAGGGCTTGTTGATTTTTCCGATGTCGTGATAATACCCGCAGACCTTTGCCAGAAGGGAATTCCCGCCGATGGTGGAAGCGGCCGCTTCCACCAAAGAGCCGACAATCACGCTGTGATGGTAGGTCCCCGGCGCTTCCAGCATCAACCGTTTAAGGATCGGCCGGTCCAGGTTGGCAAGTTCAAGCAGCGTGATGTCCGTGGTATATCCGAAGGTCAGTTCGATGAGGGGGGCCAGACCTGAAGCGATAATTCCGGCGCTGATGCCGCCAAAAAAGGTAAACGCATATGCCCACATCAGCGTATATCCTGTTATATCAGTCATATATACGGACGCAACCGTGACCAGAAGAATATTCAAAAGCCCCAGTTTTACGCCGGCCTTGACAAAAACTTTGCGTTCGCGGCATTGCTGAATCCAATACCCAGCCATGACGGAGTTTAAAAAATGAACCATAAAAACATCAAAGCGGTTATGGAACAGCGCACCCATAAAAATGGAAATGACCAGGGAATAAGCCACGGAAAGATGAATTCCCATGAAAAGGCACGCGATCATTGCGCCGCCGGCAACCGGAATCCCGAAGATGACCGCATCCGGGGTAATGGAAAAAGGCGTGTTGGGGATCAGCGTTTCGATGAAGGAAGATGAAATTCTGGCCAAAACAAAAAACGTAATGAGCAGGCACGAGAGAAAAAAGAGATTTTTGTTATGCAGCAGGGGGGACTGTTTTTGAACGCTTGTGAATATGACATAGGTGATCAACAGGACGGTTAAAATGATCATGGCGCCGCCCATGCTGTTTTTCAGCACACTTTCTCCGCTTTGGGTTTCCCGGAGCGCGTTTAACTTGAGCAGTTGATTTTCCGTCACCCGCTCGCCTTCGCGCAGCAGCATTTCCCCCGCTTTAATCTTGTTTAAAACCGGCTTGATCTGCGATGCCGATGCTGTTTTTCTTGCCTCTGTTTCATTGATGTTCAACGTAATGTTCGGTTCGACAAGGCGTTGCGCAAACTCCACAATGACGTTGCGCAAATCATAGCTGACGTTCTTGAGAAGCGGCTGGCCTATGACCCTCACCATTGTTTTGGCCTGGTCCAGGCCGTAGAAGGATTTCAGGTTGGTTTCAATTTTTTCGGCCTGGGTGTCGATATCCCTTAAAATGATTCCTTTTTCGTATTCCCGAAGAAGAATGTCCTTGTTTGCCACCACGCCGTTTTCCAAAACTTCCGATATGATCCGGTTTATCAGCAGGCTGATGCCGCTTACAAAAAGCTCTCTTTCCAGAATACGATAAGCCTCATCGCTGACCGCAATACCAAGTTTTTCTTCAAAATCCGCCTTGTTCATCACGGCGATCGCACGGGTTTGGCTTTTTGTATCTACGGTGTCTTGCGATTGCGCGTCCGCTTTACTTTTGCCCTGGCTTACGTTTAAATGGCCCTGCGTCGTTATGGCTCGCACATGATCGAAAGCATCGGTCACATTCCGGGTGATCTTCGCTGCCAGGGTGGAATTATAATCATAGATGGTCAATACTTTTTCCGTGGCGGATTTTCTGTTTGTCTCAGTAGCCGCCGCATCTTCCATAAAAAAATCGATAGGCGATTTGATATCTTTCCCTGCCACGTCGCCCACCAGATAAGGGGGGGTATCCGTGACAATGTTCGGGTATAAAATGACCGTAAAGATAAGTGTGATCGCCAGAAGCAACCCCAGACGAACATACACACTGGTTTCCAGAATTGTTTTTATGATTTCCCTGTTTGTTTCAAACTTCATTTTGTTCATCCGGGGCGCCGGTCAATTTTTTTTGCTTTCCTCGAATTCTTCATAGGCATTGATGATTTTTTGAACCAGTTTATGCCTGACGACATCGATCTTTGAAAAAAATACGAACTTGATGCCTTCTATATTTTGTAAAATATTTTTCGACTCGATCAGTCCGGAAGGCTTTCCCACAGGAAGATCTGTCTGCGTAATATCTCCCGTGATTACGGCTTTTGACGAGAAGCCAATCCGGGTTAAAAACATTTTCATCTGTTCGGATGTCGTGTTTTGGGCCTCATCCAGGATAACGAAGGCATCGTTTAACGTCCTTCCGCGCATGAAGGCAAGGGGCGCAACCTCGATAACGCCCTGTTGCATCAGGTTGGAGACCTTTTCAAACCGCATCATGTCGTGGAGCGCATCGTATAAGGGCCTGAGGTACGGGTCCACTTTTTCCGCCAGATCTCCGGGAAGAAACCCCAATGCCTCGCCGGCTTCAACCGCCGGCCGGGTGAGGATAATCCGGTTGACCTTGGATTTTGCCAATGCCTCCACAGCCATGGCCATGGCCAGGTACGTTTTTCCGGTTCCGGCCGGGCCGATCCCGAAAACCATGTCATTGTTACGGATGGCGTCGATGTAGTCTTTCTGGGAGCGGCTTTTGGGCGTTATGAGACGTTTTTTGGATGTAATGAAAACGGTGTCCAAAAAAATATCCTTCAGATTCGCCTGATGATCGCTGCTTAAGATTCTGACTGCATGATCGATATCGGGGGGATACACCGGGTATTTTTCCTTAATCAGACCATAAAGCTGGTTCAGCGCGTTTTGAGCCAGAAGGGCTGCCTCCCGGCTGCCGTCAATGAACACGGTGTTACCCCTTGCGTGAAGGCTGACTTCCGTTAATTTTGCGATGATATCCAGATGATGGTTCTGCTCGCCGAAAAGCTGCCGCGCCAGATCGTTGTCTGAAAAGTTTAATTGTATCTTTTCGTTTTCCAAAACGGCTTCTGTAACCTCTTTATAGGATTTTTCATTGCCCAATCGTCGACATCTCTTTATAATAGAAAATAACTTATCAAAAGACAATATTTATCACTGCGCGGAAAACAAAATCAAACTCCTTGACGAACTGAGTCATGGTTTGTTAGTTAATGACCATCCAGAAATGGCC
>CAYTSY010000075.1:16194-16404 GCA_964440555.1 uncultured Desulfobacteraceae bacterium | reverse complement strand
ATTAAAATGGATCAGATGCCGGGATCACCGGCCAAAGAACCTCCCGGATTGCCGCAAAGGTCGTTAAAACATTGCGCGGCTTCTTCAATCGTGTCAAACAGAATCCAATCATGTTTGAGGGTCAAGCCGAAGTGTTTCCTCACAAATTCGATCGTGGTGTTCCCGTGGTACTCGAACCGGTCGCAATAATCTTTATAATATTCATTTCTT
>CAYTSY010000075.1:8430-16184 GCA_964440555.1 uncultured Desulfobacteraceae bacterium | reverse complement strand
GACTGAAGTTGTTGCAGGCAATCGGCCCCTAAGCCAGATCATCAATGGACAACGCTTTTTTGCATACAGGGCATCGGCTCAGAAGAACAGTCCGAAAATTTTCCCTCAGCCTGAAAAAAATCCGGGGATTGGCCCTAAAATTGGCGTGGGCAAATTGATATTCCACCCAGATGGCAAAACCGCATGAACAGTATCGTTGTTGCATAATCTCCTCCTTTTTGTTGATATTTTTAATAAATAGTTAATTAAAATGAACAACAAGTGCAAAAAAATTTATCTGAATTCCCTGCATATCCAAATTACCTTGCCGATAATCCGGATATTTCCGATTTCATGCTCATTCAGATAAATAGGCGAATAATCTTTATTGTCGGAGATCAGTACCAGTTTGTTTGGGTGCTTTTCAAGTCTTTTCACCATGATGGTGTCTTCAACGCCAATCGCGTAAACAGCGCCCGCCAAAATATCTTTTTGAGATTCATCCATAAGAATCGTATCCCCGTCTTTTAATTCAGGCTCCATACTGATATTTCCTTTTGAGCTTAACCAGTCTTTTCGAAAAGCGTAATAGCCTTCGATTTCAGCACCGACTTCAAACGAGCCGCTTCCCGCGCTTAATCGTGCTTTTACCTTGGGGATGTTTTTAAAAACCGAATCGCCGGCGTTCTTCAAAAAAACCGGCCCGGTGCCGGTTTCAATCCAATTCGGGTTTACGCCGAACGCCCGGTAGAGGCTCAGTATCCACTTGTCCGGGACCGCGTCTTTTTTTCTGGCCTGGGTGATTGCCGACCGGTTGATCCCCAGAGCGGCAGCCAGCTCTGTTTGAGACGCAATGCCTGTCGCTTCAAAAATCCTTTTTAAAATGTCTTCAAATTTAACGGATGTCATTTTTTACCTGTTTGATTCAGTTCTGATTCAGTTCTGATTCAGTTCTGATTCAGTTCTGATTTTAAAATTGTTTATTTTAGATAAACATAAAAATTAATAAAAAGCAACATTTTTTTAATAAATAATGGAGGATCGACTACCCGGTTAATGCGGAATCACTGGGTCTTATTTCATAAAAAGCGGAACCTAAAATTCTTTTTTTAAATTTTGCAGCAATTTTGCTTCATTAACTTTTGCACGGGTTTTTATGCTTCCCCGGAAGCGGCTGCATCAGAATTAATAGTTCTCATAAATATCTGAAAACAAATAATGATTTGTGCGATATCGCCGGAAAACAGGCCCTGAAAAACGGATAACCAACTGATTTATTGTCAATTAATTTTTCCGGCATATAATATGCACAAAATGTGGAAAACGTGGCATGCGGCATTGAGAAAAAATTGATGTAAAATTGATCCAGACCGGCATTAAAAGGAATAATATGAAAAAGAATAAAGCAGAAAATAGAGAAACGCAGATATTTGGAATCGTAAACGCCCTGGACTGGGATAAAGACGACAATATCCTTTCAATTGAAATTTCCACCGAAGAAGAAGATTATGTGGTGGAGCCTGATGATATCGGAAAAGAGCTGTTTGATTTCGTGGGAGAAGAAGTCGAAGCGACCGGAGTCATTGCAAAAGGAAAAGGCGGGGTGCTTCGGATAAAGGTCGTCACGTATGAAGTGCTGGACTATGACGATGACGATGATGACGATGATGATGATTATGACGATGACGACGACGACGATGATGATGATTACTTTTCAGATGATGATGATTATGACGACGATGACGACGACGACGATAGAAGGTAATGTAAAATAAGGCGACGTAAATGAAGCTGCTGGTCAAAAAAAAGGAGAAGTCTTGAAAAAAGCGTATTGCACAAAGGCGATGCAGCAAATTGAAGGCAGGGCCGTTACGCCCTGTCTTTGAATTTGAAAGGGTCAATAAAGCAATTTTTCATAAAATAAAAGGAAGGGAAAAATGCAACAACAAACAAGTGCTGAGCCATCGAATGAAACGTTTGTAGATGACAAGGACGAAGAACCCTTAAGTAAACGGTTCGACTTCCGTGAAGACATTCAATCCTCCATCCATAAGTTATATGATTGCCTGATTCCGCACACCCTGACCCTTCCTGCATCCGGAGTCAAGGTAAGAGCGTTCGCAAACGCCAACACACGCGCCTTTCGCCGGACGTTTTATCGCAACGTTTCGGACAAAAAATGGAATGACTGGCATTGGCAGGTGCAAAACCGGATTAGAACCTTGCCGCAGCTTTCCGCCCTTTTTAATTTATCCTCGGAAGAACGGGAATCTCTTCTGGTGCCGGGAGCGGCGCTTCCCCTGGGGATTACACCGTATTATGCAAGCCTTTTGTCTCCTGTTGACCCGAATCATCCGCTCAGGAGGACCGTCGTCCCGACGCTTCATGAGCTGTTTAAAATGCCTTGCGAAGCCGATGATCCCTTGGCCGAAGAGCAACAGAGCCCGGTAAGCGGGCTGGTTCACCGGTATCCCGACAGAGTGCTTCTTCTGGTGACGGATTTTTGTTCCACTTACTGCCGGTACTGTACCCGTTCCCGGATGGTTGGCCATGGCGCGATTTATCCGAACAAGTCGCGGCTGTCAAAAGCTGTTGAATATATTCGAAACTCACCTTCAGTCCGTGACGTGCTCCTCTCCGGCGGAGATCCTTTGACGATGAGCGATGATCGCCTGGAATGGCTTTTACAGCAGCTCAGACCGATTTCACATATCGATATTATTCGTTTCGGGACCAAAGTGCCGGCCGTGCTGCCGCAACGCGTTACTCCGAAATTGGTGCGCATGCTGAAAAAATATCATCCACTGTATATCAGCCTGCACTTTATCCATCCTGAAGAGTGCACGCCGGAAACCTATCGGGCCTGCAACATGCTGGCCGATGCCGGAATACCGTTGGGTTCCCAGACGGTTTTACTCAAAGGGGTCAATGACAATGTGGAAACGATGAAGGACCTGATGCATCACCTCCTCAGAATGAGGGTCAGACCCTATTATCTGTATCAGTGCGATCCGATTTCCGGCTCAGGCCATTTTCGAACAACGGTGGAAAAAGGACTGGAAATCATTCGGGGCCTGCGCGGATTTACCAGCGGGTATGCCGTCCCTACATATGTTGTCGATGCACCGGGGGGCGGAGGCAAAATTCCCTTAATGCCCAATTATGTTGAAGGCCGCGAAAAGGATTTTCTGGTCATGAAAAATTATGAGGACAAGATTTTCCGCTATCCGGACACACAACCCGGGAAATACAGTCATATTTAGCATCCATCCAGCAAGGGCAAGGCGGAAAGGACACCGATTTCCGCCTTGATTTTTTCAGTTTTTAAGGATTCAAACCCCGGAGAAAGACCATAGCGATGAAAATCGGCTTGACATACGATTTGAGGTCCGAATACCTGTCGATGGGCCTTACTCCTGATGAAACGGCGGAATTTGACCGCGACGATACAATCGATGCCATCGAAAAGACATTAAACGATCTGGGATATGAAACCGACCGGATCGGAAACGGCCGAAGACTTACGGAAAGGCTTGTTCGTGGAGACCGATGGGACCTGGTTTTCAATATCGCAGAGGGACGTTCCGGAATCGGTCGTGAGGCCCAGGTTCCGGCCATCCTGGATTTGTACGAAATCCCCTATACGTTCTCGGACCCGCTGGTTATGAGCCTTACCCTGCATAAGGCCATGACCAAGCGGATTATCCGGGATGCCGGTTTGGCAACAGCGGATTTTCACCTGGTGAACAGTCCCGGGGATATCGACGTTATACCGTTTGATCCCCCCTATTTTGTAAAACCGGTTGCCGAAGGCACCGGAAAGGGGATTTCTTCTTCTTCCATTATCAGAAACCGGGAAGACCTTTTTAAAGCCTGCAAGGCGCTTCTGGATTCCTACCGCCAGCCCGTTCTGGCAGAGCCTTACCTTTCCGGGCGGGAATTCACCGTCGGCATAACCGGTACCGGGGATAAGACCAAAATAGTGGGAACAATAGAAGTGCATCTTCTGCCCGAAGCAGAACCCGGGGTTTATTCGTTTATCAACAAGGAGCGTTTTGAAGACCTGGTGCGGTACAGGCTGATCAGGCCGGAAGATGATCCGACGGTTCTGGCTGCTGAAGCCCTTTGCCTTGCCGCATGGCGGGTATTGGGGTGCCGCGACGGGGGGCGCATGGATATTCGCTGCGATGCGCAGAGCCGCCCCATGTTCCTGGAAGTCAATCCCCTTGCCGGGCTTCACCCAAAACATTCCGACCTTCCCATAATCTGCACGCTTGCCGGCATTTCCTATGAGACGCTTATCAAGGACATTGTCCAATCAGCAAAAGAAAGAGTCAAATAAATGGGAGGTCATTTTTTAAGACAACACACAGACATGCGGGAAAGCCGGATATGCGCATAGCCGTCGTCCATAACGAAGTCAAAGCGGATGCGCCGCCGGATGAACGCGATGTTTTGGAACAGGCAAAAGCCGTCTGTCGCGCATTGGCTGAAAACGGAGAGGATGTCGTTCTCATCCCCTGTTCCCTGGATCTTTACCGGGTGAAGCAACACCTTGAAAGCCTAAATCCGGATATGGTGTTTAATCTGGTGGAGTCGTTAGACGGCCAGGGCTGTCTGATTCACTTGTTTCCAAGCCTCCTGGATGCCATGAATCTGCCGTACACAGGCGCCGGCAGTATGGCGATTCTTCTGACTTCCAATAAAACAGCCGCCAAAAATCACATGCAAGCGTTTGGCCTGTCTACTCCGCCATGGATCGAGCCGGTTTCCGGGGACGGCGTTTGTCCGGGCCCGGCGTTTTCGCAAGCGTGGAGTAAGAAACAAAAATGGCTGATGAAATCCGTTTGGGAGCACGCTTCCATCGGATTGGACGAACAGGCCGTTGTCGCCGGTAAATCCATTGACCGGATTAAGGAAATGCTGACTTTAAGGAAGATAACGTCGGGCGGAGACTGGTTTTGTGAGCCCTATATCGATGGCCGGGAGTTCAATATCTCTGTTTTGGGAGGGGCTGATGGGCCAACAGTGCTGCCCCCTGCTGAAATTGTCTTTGAAGGATTTGGGAAAGACAGGTTGAAAATCGTGGGGTATCGGGCCAAATGGGACCCGGACGCCTATGAATATCATCATACGCCGAGGCGGTTTGACTTTCCGGATATGGATTCGCCGCTGTTGCTTGCGTTAAAGGAAACATCCATTAGGTGCTGGCATTGCTTTGGCCTGAGCGGATATGCCAGGATTGATTTCCGGGTGGATGTAGCCGGGCAGCCATGGATTCTGGAAATCAATGCCAATCCCTGCCTTTCGCCGGATGCCGGTTTTGCCGCTGCCGCTGCCCGGGCCGGCATGGACTTTTCCGAAGTGGTTTACCGTATTGTCATGGATGCAAAGCAAAAGTACCCGGATCTCCCGGTTCGCCGAAGCCAAATAAAAAAACAGCCTGCTCCCCATGCTTCCGGGGCCCCGGTTGCTTTCCGGTATGACGCCTTGCCCGAAGATGTTGAGACCATCGGCCGTCTCACCCGGGAAACAGGATTTTTCAGGGACGATGAAATTGAAGTGGCTGTCGAACTGGTTTGCGAGCGGCTTGAAAGTGGGCCGGAAAGCGGGTACCATTTCGTGTTTGCCGTCCAGGACGGTCTTGTTGCCGGCTATACGTGCTATGGACCCATTGCCTGCACGGTTAGCAGTTACGATCTGTACTGGATCGTGGTTTCGCCGAAGGTTCAACGGCAGGGCATCGGACAGAAACTCCTTGCCGAAACCGAGAACCTGATCCGAAAAGCCGGCGGCGATAGAATTTATGTGGAAACATCGCATCGGGATCAATACGAAAGCACCCGCTTTTTTTATGAGCGCTGCGGGTATCAATTGGAATCGGTTTTAAAAGATTTCTATGCGCCGGGCGACGCCAAGGCGACGTACTGCAAAATCCTGTAAAACCGGCAAAGGGTCAATCGATGGCGTCCACAGGAATGTCATGCAAAAAGGAAATAAAATGCCGTCAATCGACGAAAAATTGCTGGAAATACGGGAGTACACGGAAAAAGGCTACAGCCCGGTCATTGATTACGGGGCCTGGCGGGTGGCCATTTTAAACTATAGCCCCGACCTGCGGCCGGAAAACCTCAAAACCATGCAGCGCCACAATGAAACCGACGAGGTTTTTGTATTGCTTTGCGGACGCTGCCTCCTGTTTGTCGCGGATGGGGATGAAACCGCATCTGAGATTTATGCGGTAAAGACGCCATGGTGCTGATTGTCGAGAACAGGGACACGACATTCGACAACTCTCCGTTTTGCCGGTTGAACAAGGCTCAGAAAACGGCAATTCTTGAATTGGCAGGTCAGACGGGCTGGGCGATGTGACCGTTAAGGCGATGGCTGTTTCCTTATCCAGAAGGTGTCAACAAGACCCGATACACCGTCTCGTCCCAAGTTCGAGAGGTAATCTTGAAACGCCTTTTGGAACACAACCGCAAAATCCATTGGCAAAGGAAATACTAAGGACCGGCGTGAGATTGATCTAAGAAAGGACCCCATATATGAGCGTGCTGGATAGAATTGAAAAAGCAGAGATCAGGAACCTGCTGGGCAAAGGCTGGCTTACCCATGACGGCATGTGGTTTTATCATGCCTGGAGGGAGTTGGGCATCGAACAGGCGAATGCCTTGAACCGTTCTGCCATCAAATCCCTTGCGCCGATTGAAATCGACAGGGCCATGCGGGTCCTGGGGGTCGAAAAGGAAAGCCTTGTTGAATTTGACCGGTTTTTCGATTTCCTGCTGAAGGCTCTTGAACTGACTTTGCCCGATTCGGTATCAAAAAAAATGCAGTTCAGTTCTTCGGAAAATAACCTCCGTTGGAATTGGGAAAGCGGGCAATGCTTTGCCTACAAAGGGATGAAGCAGATCGGGGCCATTGATGGGTACCGCTGCGGCGTGATATACAGGATTACGTGCTGGCTTGAAGCTCTGGGGCTCCAATGTTCCATGCGCCCCGAAATTGATGGGTGTCTGATGCATGAAAACGGTGAGTGTGAGGGAGAAATTCAGGTTTTTCTCAACAAAAACAAATAAATTAATCTGGGAGGGTGCCCGTCCCGAATTGATGCGACGTGACGCGGCATATTTATCTTGGTTCCTTGACTTGGGTCAATTCTTTTTCAGGCCGCATCCGGCATTGTGGATCAAAAAGGCAAAACAGTGCGGCAAAAGAAAACCCTTTGATGAAACAGGAGGAATTGTCATGCTCAAAAAAATACAAGTTTTCAAGGAAAACGATTTCGGCGAGAAGGCCTTCACGAAATTACTGGTCCACGACTCACCGTACATGAAGGTCATCAACTTCAATTTTAAGCCCGGCCAGGAACTTCCCATTCATTCCCATGACATTGAAGGCGAGTTGACCATTGTGGTTCTGGAGGGAACCGGCGAATTTCTGGGCAAGGACAATCAGACCTTTATGGCTTTGCCCGGCGATGTGCTGGTTTCGGACATCAGCGAACCCCACGGTATCCGGGCGACCACGAGCCTGCGGGTTCTCGTGACCATTGCCCCGCCCATATGAAGGCGCACTCTCGGCCAACATCGGCAGGCTGAGCACTATTTTTTTCATTTGGACGAGCCCATAACTTTCAATCAGCCAATAAGTAAACTTTCATTTGGTCGCTTTTTGAGCTATATTTGAACAGATGGAGATAAAAAAGGGCTTAGATTTTATCTAAGCCCTTGATTTTATGCTGGAGGCGGCAATCAGATTCGAACTGATGG
>CAYTSY010000075.1:0-8420 GCA_964440555.1 uncultured Desulfobacteraceae bacterium | reverse complement strand
AATTAAAAAGATCGATGTCCAGCATGCGCCTGAAGCGGAATATATAATCCGCTCCCCACCAAACGGTAAAAGTCAGAAAAAGAAATAAAAAAAACATTCCGATAACGTGGAGATCAACACCGAAATACCGATAATGAAACAAAAGCGGAATGATGGCAGCGATCTGAAAACCGGTTTTGTATTTCCCGAGGTTTGAGGCGCTGATATCCTTTCCATTTTCGACAAGAATATTCCGAAGACCCGTGATGGCAAGCTCTCGGCCAATGATGACGCAAACCACCCAGGCCGGTATCCACCCCAGCGAGGTCAGCATGATAAAAGAAGACGAGACCAGAAGCTTGTCCGCCAAGGGGTCCATCATTTTCCCAAAGCTGGAAATCAGGTTGCGGGATCTCGCAAAATATCCGTCCAGATAATCCGTTATGGCCGCCGCACTGAAGATAATCGCCGCCAAAAAGGTACAGACCCGGTTGGGAAACAGCAGCAACACCACAATGGCGGGTGCAGCAGCAATCCTTATCAGCGTCAGATGATTGGGGTGACTCAGTATTTTATTAAATTTGGTCAGTACAGCCATTTTTTATTTCTTCATTTTTTCCCAGTCCGCCAGAAACGCCTTCAATCCCTTATCGGTCAACGGATGGGCCGCCAGTTTGGATAAAACGTTAAACGGGATGGTGGCAATATCGGCGCCGATCAACGCGGATTCAAGTACATGAATCGGATTTCGGACGCTGGCTACGATAATTTCAGTTTCATACCCGTAATTGCCATAAATATCAACAATCTGTTCAACCAATTCCATCCCGTCCTGTGAAATATCCTCCAACCTTCCAATACACGGGCTCACATAGGCGGCGCCCGCTTTCGCGGCCATCAATGCCTGCAACGGCGAAAACACCAGCGTCACATTGGTCTTGATCCCTTCTTTGGATAAGGCCTGAACCGCTTTCAATCCGTCGATCGTCATGGGAATCTTGACCACGATATTGTTATGGAGCAATGCCAGATGCCGCGCTTCCCGGATCATACCTTCGGCATCCGTACTGATCACCTCCGCATTGACCGGTCCGTCGATAATGCCGCAGATTTCCTTTATGACCTGCTCGAAATCCCTTCCTTCTTTGGCAATCAGGCTGGGGTTGGTGGTAACGCCGTCAACCATACCCATGTCGTTGGCTTCTTTGATTTCTTCAATGTTGGCTGTGTCGATAAAAAATTTCATAGTTTCCTCTATTATGTTATCGGTTTTTTTATTAATGGTTATCCGTCATCCGCTCTATGGGGACGATGAACTTAAAAATTTGTCCCGGCACTCGGCAGAGCAAAAATACAAATCCTTCCCCCCGTGTCTGAGATGGACGCCTTCTTTTTTCTGAAAATAGACATGGCACCAGGGATCCTGGATCATGACATTGTCGATCCCGTCCAGCGGCTTTTGCGAGACCGGTCCGGACATTATCGGGCTTTGGCTCATAATATACCGGATGACCCGGAATACCACGTAAAAAGACAATAAAACGATGACCAATCGAACGATCATAGGTGCAAAACCATTTGCCCGGGGCTGTCTGCCAGGGAATCCAAAAGGGTTTTCATGTCTTTTTTCAAGACCGGATGAACCATGTCCGGACTGATATCACATAAAGGCTGCAAAACAAAGCGCCTTTCATGGAGCCGCGGATGGGGAACAACCATCCTTTGGGTTTGGATCACCCGGTCGTCGTAAAAAAGGATGTCCATGTCCAGAAGGCGCGGCCCGAACCGGACAGCATCATGATTGCGGCCGGCGAGCCGCTGAACGGATTGCAGCACATCCAGCAGTTCATCCGGATCCAGGACGGTTTCGATCTGAACCACGGCATTGACGAACCAGTCCTGATCCGCCACATACATGGGCTCGGTTCTGTAAAACAACGACCGGGCTTTTACAGTTGTGTTTGTTCCATCCGCCAGCACGGCAATCCCGTTTTCACAGTTTGCCTGCTTGTCCCCCATATTGGAACCGATACCAATGTAAGCGCGATGCAATGTCATTTACCTCCGGCCCATAACCCCATAACCTATCGCCCATCGCCTATAGCCCATATTCCCACGCATCCTCATGAAGCGGCCCCTGATAAATAATCCTTGCATCGCCTTCCAGGAATACATCTGAGAAGTGCCCGTTTCCCTTCGTAAAATGAACCGTTAAAAACCCGCCGCTCCGGGTTCTGATCCGAATAGGAGCAGGTTGTCCGGTTTGGTGGGCCAGAACAAGGGCCGCCGCCACGACCCCGGTGCCGCAGGCCAGGGTTTCATCTTCAACCCCCCGTTCGTAGGTCCGGACGGCGATGGGGCCATCCTTTTTAATGCAAACAGCGTTGACATTGGTCCCGGCCGGTGCAAACCTTTCGTGAAAACGGATTTCACGGCCAAGCGAAACCATGTCCGGCTCATCGATATCGTCGACGAAAATAACCACATGGGGGACGCCGGTGTTGATATGGCTCATCTTTAGGGGTCTCCCGCCCACGGTCAGGGAGATCCCCTGCTCAATGCCGGAAGGCGACGGCATTCGTATTTTTACCGAATGCTGCATAACCGCTGCGTCAACGACGCCCACATCGGTTTCAAAGGCCATGTTTTGCCCGGCAATACCGTTTACAAAGGCAAACCGGGCCGCACAACGGGCCCCGTTTCCGCACATTTCCGCACGGCTTCCGTCCGAGTTGAAAAAACGCCATTGGAAGTCCGCTGTCTGCGAATTTTCAATAAGAATCAACCCGTCCGCACCCACCGACATTTTCCGGCGGCAGATTTTTTGGATAAATTCCGGCGTAATCTCCTGATCCAATGCCATATCGCGGTTATCAATAAGAATAAAATCATTTCCGCACCCGCTCATTTTAAAAAAATTAATCGATTTCATTGCATCGCCTCACAGGGGCAGCCTATGTTCTCCAGCCGTTGTCTGTCCAATGACCGGCGACGCAGAGTTTAATGCGCCAAAGGATTTTGCCGGCACGGGCGGCCCTTTTTTACCGCACCCTGCCGCAGCGATTACCAGACACACGGCTGCAATCATCGCCGCCGAGGTTATCCCTTTTATAAACCCCTTGATATGCATAATTCCGCCCGCTTTATTCCGGCTTCTGGCTTCTGAATTCATATTACGAATCCATTTCCGCATATGCCGCTTGAATCGCTTTTTTCACGTTTTCTACAGCCGTTCCGCCAAAAGACTTCCTGCGGGCGATCATCTTTTCCGGCGCCAGGGCTTCAAAAATGTCCTCGGAAATCAGCAGCGAGAATTTCTGCAATTCCGCCAGGCTCAACTCGTTGAGTTCTTTTTGCTGTCGAACCGCATAGGCCACGGCAGCGCCTGCCACATGGTGGGCCTCCCTGAAAGGCATTGCCTTAGCCGCCAGATAATCGGCCAGATCCGTTGCATTTAAATACCCTGTCACGGCGGCCTGATACATCTCCTCTCCCCGGACGCTGATTTTCGGAATCATGTCGCAATAGATGTCGATGCATGCGATAAGGGTGTCCACCGCATCGAATAGCGGCGGCTTATCTTCCTGCATGTCGCGGTTGTAGGACAGGGGCAGACCTTTCATCAACGTCAGTGCGGCAGTCAGGCTTCCGAACACCCGTGCGCATTTCCCCCGGACCAGCTCCGGCACATCGGGATTTTTTTTCTGGGGCATGATGCTGCTGCCGGTCGTAAAGGCATCCGGGAGAAGGATAAAACCAAATTCAGACGACGACCACAAAATCATTTCTTCGGACAGCCGGGTGAGATGCATCATGCAGATGCTTGCCGCGGATAAAAATTCGATAATGAAATCCCGGTCTGAGACGGCATCCATGCTGTTTTTTGAAATCTCCGGAAAATTAAGCAGCTTCGCCGTATATTCCCGGTCAATGGGAAACGTGGTTCCGGCAAGGGCTGCACTGCCCAGAGGCATTACATTGATGCGTTTTGCCGCATCGGAAAAGCGCAGGGCGTCCCGAGTTGTCATTTCGTAGTAGGCCATGAAATGGTGGGACAGCAACACGGGCTGGGCCCGTTGCAGATGAGTGTATCCGGGTAAAATCACCCGGAGGTTTTCCAAGGCGAAATCAACGATAGCTGTCCTGAGACGCCTCAGTTTTCCAATAATTTTTTCAACATGATCCCGTAAATAGAGCCGAACGTCTAGGGCCACCTGGTCATTTCGGCTTCTGGCCGTGTGCAGTTTTTTGGCGACGTCCCCAATGTCTCTCACCAGCCGGTCTTCGATATGCATGTGGATGTCTTCCAGGCTGTCGGAAAATTCGAATCGGCCTGCCTCAATATCCCGGCGTATGTTTTCAAGGCCGTTGATGATGGCGTCTGCTTCCTCTTCCAGAATGACGCCGGCCTTGGCGAGTGTTTTGCAATGCGCGATGCTGCCGTCGATGTCATAGGCATACAACCGCCGATCCACATCGATCGATGCGGTAAACCGTTCCACGTTGACGGCGGTCATTTCCGAAAACCGGCCGCCCCAGGCTTTTTGATTCATGGCCCTGGTTCCTTTAATGGGTGCTTTACTGTTTTTGTTCCAGCAGTTTTAAAATCCTCAGCCTCAGGGCATGGAGACGAATAAATCCCTCGGCGTCTTTTTGCCGGTAAACCCGGTCGTCCTCAAAAGTGGCGAAGTCTTCCCGGTAAATGGAATAATCCGACTTTCTGCCCATGACGCGGCAATTTCCCTTGTAGAGCTGAAGTCTCACAACGCCTGTGACATTTTCCTGGGCGCTGTCGATCATTTGCTGAAGCAAACGCATTTCCGGCGAAAACCAGAATCCGTAATAAATAATCTGCGCGTACTTGGGGACCAGAGAATCCCTCAAATGCATGACCTCGCGGTCCATGGTGATGGATTCCATGGCCATATGGGCGCATCTCAGGATGGTTCCGCCGGGGGTTTCATAGATGCCCCTGGACTTCATGCCCACAAACCGGTTTTCAACGATATCGGCCCGGCCGATGCCGTGTTTCCCGCCATATTGATTGAGCGTCTTCAAAAGCGCGGCCGGAGACAACGGTTTATCGTTAATTGCCGTTGGATTGCCTTTTTCAAAGGCGATTGTAATTTCCTCCGGCGCATCCGGCGCTGCCTGGGGAGAGACGGAAAGCGTGAACATGTCCTCGGGCGGGGACATCCACGGATCTTCCAGAATGCCCCCCTCATAGCTGATATGAAGGAGATTGCGGTCCGAGCTGTACGGCTTTGCCTTTGTCGTCGGAACCGGAATCCCGTGTTTTTCTGCAAATGCCATCAAGGCGGTTCTGGAGCTTAAATCCCATTCCCGCCACGGGGCGATGATCCTGATGTCCGGATCCATGGACATGTAGGTAAGCTCAAACCGGACCTGGTCGTTTCCCTTGCCTGTGGCGCCGTGACTCACCGCATCGGCCCCCTCGATTCTGGCGATTTCCATCTGGCGTTTGGCAATAAGAGGCCGGGCCAGAGACGTCCCCAGAAGGTACTGGCCTTCATAAATGGCATTGGCCCGAAATGCCGGAAAAACAAAATCCCGGACGAATTCTTCTCTTAAATCGTCGATGTAAACAGCGCAGGCGCCGGTATTTTTCGCCTTTTCCTCCAGATGGTCCAGTTCTTCCTCCTGACCGATGTCTGCGGAAAACGCAACAACTTCGCAATGATAGGTTTCAATAAGCCACTTCAATATCACGGACGTATCCAGTCCGCCGGAATAGGCCAATACCACCTTTTTGATTTTATCTTTCACCTTGTGTTACCTTCCTGTGATTTGGAAGTCCGGGCAGGCACGGGGGCCTGCCCCTACGTGATTTTAATTCCCGTTGACATTTCCCCGCATCAACGTTTCCAGGATCGCCTTGTTCATGTGCATCTTGTTTTCCGACTGGTCCCAGACCACGGACTGGCCGCCTTCCAGAACCTCGGCACTGATTTCTTCTTCCCGGTGCGCCGGAAGGCAATGCATGACAATGGCATCTTTTGCCGCATGCCGGATAAGGGAGGCATTGACCTGAAACGGCGCAAAAATCCGTTTTCTCTTGTTATGCTCATCCTCCCGGCCCATGCTGGCCCAGACATCGGTGTAAACGACATCTGCACCGCTGACCGCCTGGCAGGGGTCCGACGTCACTTCGATAACAGCCGTGTTGCGGTTTTTTGCCGTAAGAAGAATATCCTGGTCCGGTTCATAGCCCTCGGGACAGGCAAGCGTCAGATTGAGTCCCAAAACCGATGCGGCATTGATCCAGGAATGGGCCACGTTGTTCCCGTCGCCCACCCAGGCGATTTTTATCCCCTCATACCCGCCCTTGTGCTCGATAATGGTCATCAGATCGCTTAACACCTGGGTGGGATGATACATGTCGGTCAAGGCATTGATAACGGGAATCTGGGTGAATTGGGCGAATTCCCTTAAAAAGTCCTGTGAATAGGTTCGGATCGCAAGCGCGTCGATATACCGGGACAACACCCGGGCCGTATCCCGAACCGGCTCATCCCGGGCGATCTGGGTATCTTTTGCGCTGATGAAAATGGCTGTTCCGCCGAGCTGGATCATGCCGGCTTCAAAAGATATCCTTGTCCGCGTGGACGGCTTGTCAAAAATCAGCCCAAGGGTTTTGCCGGTAAGCGGCCGGTGGCTTTGACCCTGCTGATGTTTCTGTTTCAGTTCTATGGATCGTTTGAAGAGATAATCACAGTCTTGCCGGGTCAGATCCAATATCGTCAAAATATCCTTGTTCACGTCAACCTCTCGCTAAGCGCCCACTTCGGGCAATACCTTGTCCAGGCAGTCGATCAGGGCGTCGATCTCCTGTTTTGAAATGATCAGCGGCGGTACGAAGCGTAAAATGTTTCCCTGAATGCAATTGATCAAAAACCCTTTTTCCAGGCAGGCATTGACGATGCCCGCGCCGTCGCAATCAAGCTGCATGCCCAGCATCAATCCCACGCCGCGCACCTCCGCGACGATCGGATGTTTTTGTTTCAGCGCCAGAAGCCTTTCTTTGAAATAGCGCCCGCTGTCCGCGCATCGGGACAGGAGGTTATGCGAAAAAATAAAATTTAAGACAGCGGCTGCGGCTGCGGTCACCACGGGTGTGCCTCCGAAAGTCGATGCATGGACGCCCGGCCCGAATGCCCGGGCAGCAGACTCCGTGGAGAGCATGGCGCCGATGGGCAATCCATTGGCCAGGGCTTTGGCCAGCGTCATGATGTCCGGGGTCACCTCAAAATGCTCGTAGGCAAATAGTTTCCCGGTCCGTCCGATCCCGGTCTGAATTTCATCGAAAATCAACAGCAGTCCTTTTTCATCGCATAATTTCCGCACCGCTTTCATGTACCCCGGGTCCGGGCACCGCACGCCCCCCTCGCCCTGGATGGGCTCCATGAGAACCGCGCAGGTTGCGTCGCCGACGGCATTTTCCAGCGCCTTTATATCATTGAACGCAACAAAATCAAACCCCTCCAGAACCGGATCAAACCCTTTTTTGATTTTCTCCTGCCCCGTTGCCGAAAGCGTGGCCATGGTCCGTCCGTGAAACGACTGTTCCATGGAGATGATGCGAAAGCGGTTATCCTCACCCTTGTCCTTGAAATATTTTCGGGTCAGCTTAATGGCCGCTTCATTGGCTTCGGCGCCGCTGTTGCAAAAAAACACCCGGTCGGCAAAGCTGTTTTCAACCAAAAGCGCCGCCAACTCAACCTGGGGAATCGTATAATAAAGGTTTGAGACATGAAACAGTCTCCGGGCCTGATCGCAGAGGGCCGCCGTCACATCGGGATGCGCATGCCCGAGATTGCATACGGCAATGCCGGCTACAAAATCCAGGTACGCTTTTCCATTGACGTCCCAAAGTTTTGCTCCCTCCCCTTTTTCAAAAACAACGGGAAATCGGCTGTATGTCCGGGCGATGACCGCATCGGCTTTTTGTATGATATCCGGTTTCATTGGATGACCTGTGTTCCTATTCCTTTGTCCGTAAAAAGTTCCAGCAACAATGCATGACGCTTGGCGCCGTTGATCAGTTGCACCTTTTCCACCCCGTTTTGGAGGGCGTCCAAGGCATATTCCATTTTGGGGATCATGCCTCCGGAAATGGTTTTGTCCTGAATCATCTGCGTCACGTTTCGGGCGTTTATGGATGAAATCAGCCGGCCTGAAGCATCCATCACGCCGTCCACATCCGACAAAAAAATCAGCCTGGGAGCCGAAAGCGCTGCGGCGATTTTACCGGCCACCAAATCTGCGTTGATATTATACGTTTCCCCGTTTTCCCCGAATCCCACGGGCGCGATAATGGGGATAAACCCGCGCTCAACAAGGGTATGGATAATGTCCGGTTGAATCCGGGTCACCTGGCCCACCAGTCCCGGATCAATGATCTCCGGGGGTTTGTTCTCGTC
>CAYTSY010000074.1:0-16758 GCA_964440555.1 uncultured Desulfobacteraceae bacterium | reverse complement strand
GGCCTGGATCGTCTTCCGATCACATTTTACTCCCGGTGGATGTGGAAACGTAAAAGCCCTCTTCTCCAGATGGTCTCACCTCACGGGTCTTCCTCTGGATTTAAGAAAGGTGGAATATTACCAAGTGGTTGTGTTGGTTCGATGTGCCGTCACCTGTCTTGTGGCCATGGCAAACGCCCAAAAAACAGGCATCCCTCTTGAAACTGTACAGCCGATACTCATGATCTACCTTCAATGGCTGGTCCCTCAATCTCTGCTCCGCCTGGTTTCTAAGGCGGATCGTAGAATTGTTGAAAGATTTTTGCATGAGGGAGAAGGCGCCGTAGCCGCCTCAAAGATCTGGAACGGCAAAGTGCGGCCATTTGATCGCCTGGAGTAAATATGATGTCGCTTCCATAATCCGATACTTATTCAGACAAAATTACGTTTTTAACAATTGAGGAAATTACATGAGCGCGATCACGCAAAAAGACGACGCTTTCCATCCGGTTATGTCCGACGATCCGCACTGGACCGAAACCTGGTGGTCTGGATTTCATGTGGCAAAACGCAACATTGCCGGAACCATTTATTTCTGGACACGGCCGAATTTAGGAGTCTGTTCGGTGGGAGTGTCCGTATGGGATGAGGCGACTGAAAAAACATGGGAACTCCCCTACCACCGCTGTCTCTGGCATGTGCCCATTCCCCCGGGCGACTTGACGGATATAACCGCCGAAGGACTTACCATAAAATGCCTGGAATCTTTAAAAAAATATAAGGTTTTGTATGAGGCTCCGCCGAAGCTTACGCTGGATCTCACCTATGAAGCACTCATACCTCCCCATCCAACGGGTATGGGACATTTCGATCAGCCCTGCAGGGTCTCCGGCGCCATGATTCTTAACAAGGAAGAGATAAAAGTGGATTGCATGGAAATGCGGGACCGGTCCTGGCATGTTCGGCGGGACGACAACGTTCGTCGTGCCTTCGACACTTACGGCATCGCCTCTGAAACAGACTCATTTCACTCCATGGGTGCGTATACTGACGCGGGATGCATCATCCTTGCCGGTTACTTGATGCGGGATGGAGAAAAAGCCGATATGGTATCCGGTACGCGCAAGGTGGTCGAACGACGGAATGGATATCCGGTACGGTTGATCATTGAGGCGAAGGATCGTTTGGGCCGGAAACTTAAGGTGGAGGGGTTGTGCTTAAACCGTATCGCAAATCATGCAAACCCGGGCATGTTCTCCTTCATGAGCCTTACCCGCTGGGAGTGGGACTGCGGCCACATATACGGAGAAGACCACGACGTCAACCCGTAACAACGGCTTATCCTTCTTCTATGTTTTGGAAACGGAAAGTTCGGCAATCGGATTCAGGATCAAGGCGGGCCTGATATAAATATCTTTCAAAGGATTTTTGAGATCCCCCCTAAATCAGCGTTCGATCCCGGACAGCCCGATTTCATGGATCAGCCGGCCCAGCGTCTTTATTGCCTTTTCGATTTCCGGCGTAAACGGAGATCCGCAACTGATTTGAATATAATTTGAAAACTGGCGGGAGTTGGAGCAGACCGAACCGGGTATGACCGCGATGTGGTGGTCAATGGCGTGCTGATACACCGTCATGGCGTCGATGCCGGAAGGCAGCTCCACCCATAACAGGGAACCGCCCCGGGGCATGGCCAGCCGGGTCTGGTCGGGAAAAAATTTTTGAACGGCCAGGGCTGTCTGCACCATCTGTTTTTTCAAAAAACCTCTCAATGAGCGCATATGCCGCTCATATGCGCCGCTTTCCAGATAACGGGAGACAAGGGTCTGATCCAGGGTCGAGGTGGATACGTTTATTCCCCCTTTGAGGTTCTGAATTTTTTCTTTAAACCGCTCTCCCGGCATGATCCACCCGATCCGCAACCCCGGCCCCAGGGTCTTGGAAAAGGAAGAGCAGGTGATCACCAGATCTTTTTTGTCAAACGCTTTTAACGGCGCGGGGCGCTGCTCGCCAAAATAAAGTTCGGAACTGATGTCGTCTTCAATGATGGGCAATTCGCTGCGATTGGCAGACTGCACCAGTCTTTCCTTGCTTTCATCCGGAATAACGGCGCCCAGCGGGTTATGAAAATTCGGCATGAACAGACAGGCCTTGACGGCATTTGTCCCGAGTACTTTTTCAAATTCATCGATGTCGAGGCCGGACTGGGGATTTGCCGGTATTTCCACGACCAGCAACCCCAGCTCCTGAAGCAACTGGAGATAACTGAAATTTGTCGGCGATTCAATGGCCACGGCATCCCCCGGCCGGGTGACGGCAAGCAGCGCCAGGGCAATGGCTTCCATGCACCCGTTGGTGATGATGATGTCTTCCGGGGTGATGCCTTTGATCACTCCCACGGTGCTTAACGCCAGTTGGCGGCGAAGCCCGGGATGCCCCTCGGAAAGGGAGTAGGACAGCATGGCCTTCATTTCCTGGTGCGAAAGCGCCTTGACAATTCGGGCAAAATGCCTGAATGGAAGCAGTTCAGGATCCGTGACCGTCATTCCCAGGGGCTGAAGCCCGGGGTCGTTGATGGCGGAAAGAACGGCATTGGTCATGGAGGACAGCCGGATTTTTGTCGGCGGAAAAGAAATTTTTTTATTTTTTTTCGCTTTCATCCGGTTAAGGGAGATGGAAGAGACATAATAGCCGGACTTGGGTCTGGGTTCGATCAGCCCCGTGCTTTCCAGGTCCAAAAACGCCTTGTACACCGTTGAAATGCTCAGCCCCGACTGCTTGTGGAGCTTCCGGATGGAGGGGAGCTTATCGCCGGGCTGATAGGCCCCCAGGTTGATTTTTTGTTCGATTTCACCGGCAAGATACTTGTAGCGAAATATTTTTTTTGTGTTTTCCATTAATAATCATTTTGCAAGTTCAAATAATAGGAATTTTGAGGCTTTTTTGTCAAAAGTAATAACGGTCTCACAACCATTCGCTTTGGTAGAATGAGCAATTAACAGGTCAGAAAGATCGATCTTGTTTCCTTGTGCGGAATGGGTGAATTGCTGTAGAGTCGACAGTTGGTCAAATTTAAAAATCGGCATCGCCAAAAGGTCGTTTATAGAATCTAATATTTCTGCTCTTGGGATATCATAAACAGATTCCAAAACCCAAACCATTTCTAAAATTACAAGTAACGGAACAAATAATTCTTTTTTTTCTGATTCAGCTTTTTTAAAAATCGTATAGACTTTTTTTGCTTGAAGCTCGTCATCCCCAATCAAAAAACGAATCAGAATATTTGTATCGATAGCCTTCATTTATATTTATCCCGCATCCGATTTTTAATTGCATCGTCCATAGTTTCGAGGGAAACAGCCTTTCCGCCGGGTTTATGCAATTTACAGAAAATATCGTCGACTTTTTTAGAGACCGGCCGAATTATGGCCTCTCTGTCTTCTGTAATAACTATTTCGATTTTGTCCCCCGTGTTTAATTTGAGAGAATCTCTTATTATTTTGGGGATTGTAACCTGCCCTTTGGTGGTGAGAGTCGCTAATGCCATAATTATCTCCTTACTTTTAATATTGTCTTACTTACCTGTAAGGCGTTAATGACAAAATGTCAAGCCGGCATTTCGTTCAGGCGATAAATTCACTGTCCCGCAGACCCGTGATCTGTTATGCTTATTTTTGATAAAAACTGTATCTGTTTTTTAAGCCGGCGTCTGGTAAAAGGTCAATATCAATTGTAACTGTTCAGGTAATTCGGCTGTAGGAAAAAAATGGAGGACCGTAAAATGCAGGAAAACAGCAAAGAAAAAACCATTGGCGGCTTTACCGTGAAGGTCGGGTTGGCCCAGATGCTTAAAGGCGGCGTGATCATGGACGTAGTGACGCCGGAGCACGCCGTGATCGCCGAAACCGCGGGCGCGGTGGCGGTCATGGCCCTGGAACGGGTGCCCGCCGATATCCGCCAGCACGGCGGGGTGGCCCGCATGTCCGACCCCGGGATGATCAAGGAAATCATGGCGTCCGTCAGCATTCCGGTCATGGCCAAATGTCGGATCGGTCACTTTGTGGAAGCCCAGATTCTGGAAAGCATCGGCGTGGATTATGTTGACGAAAGCGAGGTGCTTACCCCGGCGGATGAGCAGTTCCATGTGGACAAGCACAAGTTTAAGATTCCCTTCGTCTGCGGGTGCCGCAATCTGGGCGAAGCCCTGCGCCGCATCGGGGAAGGCGCGGCCATGATCCGGACAAAAGGCGAGGCGGGAACGGGCGACGTCGTGGAGGCGGTACGGCATGCCAGGACCGTTCTGGGCGAAATCCGCAAATTGCAGCTCATGCCGGATGAAGAATTGATGACCTATGCCAAAACCATCGGCGCGCCCTATGACCTGGTCAAACAGACAAAAGAGATGGGGCGGATGCCGGTGGTCAATTTTGCCGCAGGCGGCATTGCCACGCCCGCCGATGCCGCGTTGATGATGCAGATCGGCGTGGACGGCGTGTTTGTGGGGTCCGGAATTTTCAAAAGCGGGGACCCCGCTTCCCGGGCCAAAGCCATCGTGGAAGCCACAACCCACTTTAACAACCCGGAAATTCTGGCTAAAGTCAGTGAAAATCTGGGCGAACCCATGGTGGGGATCAATGTCGGTTCCCTGACGGAAAAAGAGCTGCTCGCCGGAAGAGGGTGGTAAGTCTGATGAAAATCGGCGTTTTGGCGTTGCAGGGCGCCTTTATCGAACATATTCAGAAACTGCGCCGCATAGGGGTGCAAGCCCGGGAAATCCGGCTTCCCGGGGACTTGGACGATATCGAAGGTCTGATCATTCCCGGCGGGGAAAGCACAACAATTTCGAAACTGATGAACACCTATGGTTTCATCGACCCCTTGCGGCGGTTTGGCGCAGCCAGGCCGATGTGGGGCACCTGTGCGGGAATGATCGTCATGGCCAAAGAGATCGTCGGTGAAGCCCCCTGCCTGAACCTGATGGACATTGTCGTGCAGCGAAACGCCTTTGGCCGCCAGGTGGACAGTTTTGAAGAACCGCTGCATGTTGACGGACTGGAGACTGCCGGAGAAAAGCCCTTTCCCGCGATCTTCATCCGGGCGCCCAAACTCATCCGGGTTAAAAATAATGCCGTGGTCATCGCCCGCTTACAGGACCAAAGCGCTGTCGCCGCGATCCAAGGACGTTTGATGGTCACGGCGTTTCACCCGGAGCTTTCGAACGACGACCGGTTCCACCGGTTTTTTTTACGTCTGGTTAATTGAAGACTGACTTTCACGTTGACGGCTTTTTCGAGCCATGATACGAGAGAACAGGTTGCCGATGCCTTAAATTAAAGAAAAAGTCTTCTTGAATCTGATCGGCGTCACCTTGTTTTGCTTCTTTTTTGTCTGTTTTTTATGCCGTTTGTCAATTCTCAATTTTACCTGTTTTCTTTTCGCTTCAACATCTGACCAAGGAGGAAAAAATGACCTCGAAAGAACAAAAAACAAAAGAAATCCCCGGCCTGAAGCAGCTCATCGGAAAAGAAATCGTCGGAAACGCCATTGTGATGACCATCATTGTGCTGTGCAGTTGGGGGTTGACCTTTCACAGTTGGGGTGAAGCCAAAGGCATCAGCACCATTCTCGGATATATCGCCTGCATGGTTCCCTTTTTTACAGTGATTCAGGCCTACGTTCCGTTCATGAACAAACGGTCGGAGCTGATGCACGGCAAGTGGGAGCTGAAAGAAGATGAAAAAAATCTCCCGGCCGGACCTCCGTTCAACATCTGGACCCGGCTGTTGCCGGCGGCCCTGGCCTACGGTTTCGGCGCCATGCTGATTATGGTTGCGGCCGTAAAGCTGTCCGGATGGATGCCGTCCCCTTTCGTCACGGTCGTCATCGTGCTGATTGTCCTGATTGCCACAACCTCGGCCCTGATCAAAAAATACCTGCCCGAAGATTTGCTGGCTTATGCCAAAGCCCTTCGGGAAGGGGAAAAAGCCGCGCCCCAGCCCCTGGCCGGCTACATGCTCGTGGAGCATGTCATCCCCTTTGTCATTCTTCAGGGATACATCAATGGCTGCGTGGCCAACCGTGCGTTTCACTTTGAACTGGCCAAAGCCAACCTGCCCTATGTACCGGGGCCGGCCCTTCTGCCGGACGCCTTCATCGTTTTCGTTCTGCTGGGACTGATTCAGTGGATGTTTTCCAATGCGCTCACCAGAGGGGACGTCCGACTGGGCAAGGTTCCAGCGGAAAAACTGAAAAACATCAATGGGTGGGCAGCTCTGGGAGTGATCATTGTCGCCGGCATCCTGGTGAGCGTTGTTTACGGCGTACTCCTCAAAGTCGGTCAGGTCCCGGGGCTCAGCGTGGGCATGGCCACTTTGTTTAAAATGGCGGTCATGACCCTGGCCATTGTTCTGGGCGCATGGATCGGGATTCGCTGGGGCGGTTCGCGCGAATTCGCGCTGATGAATGAAAAGCCGTGAATCGTAAATCGTAAATCGTGACGAGAAGATGCCAGGTCCGAACTTGTCACGATTTACGCTTCACGCGTTACGCTTCAGACGGCTGCAATCGCGTCATCCAGAACCGCAAGCCCTTCCAGCAGTTCTTCTTCTTTGATATTCAAGGCCGGAAAGATGCGGATGCCCGTGCCGTTGGTCTGTCGGACGAACAAGCGCCGGGACAGGCAATTATCGCTCACCTGTCGGGCGGTTGTTTCATCGACAAATTCGATGAGCAGCAGAAGGCCCTTGCCCCGGGCGTCCGTGACGATCCCTCGATATTTGTCTTTGAGTCCTTTCAGTTGATTTAAGGCCATCCGTCCCGTCCGGTCGACATGTTCCGATATCTTGTTTTCGATCAGGTGCTTAATCACGGCAAAGGCCACGGCGCATCCCAGGGGATTTCCGCAATAGGTGCCGCCGTGATCCCCCTTTTCGAGATTTTTGACCACCCTTTCCGACATGGCAAACGCCCCGAAGGGAAAGCCTCCGGCGATTCCCTTTGCCATGGTGAGAAAATCCGGCTGGACGCCTTCGGCTGTTGTTGCAAACATGGGGCCGGTTCTGCAAAAGCCCGTTTGAACTTCATCGAGAATCAAAAGAGATCCGTGTTGCCTGCAGATCCGTTCAACTTCCTTGAGATACCCCGAAGACGGGGTGCGGACCCCGCCCTCTCCCTGGATCGGCTCGAGCAGCACGGCGGCCACGGTGTCATCCATGTTTTCTTTCAGGCTTCGGAGATCGTCAAAGGTCACAAACCGGTAGTTGGGCATCAGTGGATTGAACTTTTCCCTATGCTTTGCCTGACCGGTGGCCGAAGCCGTTGAAATGGTCCGGCCGTGAAAACTGTGATGGGTGGAGACGATATCCGTTCTGGCCGTGACTTTACGCGCCAGTTTGAGGGCCGCATCGTTGGACTCGGCCCCGCTGTTGGAAAAAAATACACGGGTGAGATTTTCCGGTAGAATTTCGCGCATCAGTGATAAAAGCCGGGCCCGGGCCGGCGAATACGTCAGCCCGGAGTTGGGGTTCTGAAGGATCTTGCCCCCCTGCTCAACCAAAGCGGCCGTGATCGCCGGATGGGCATGGCCGATGCAGGTCACGCCCCAGCCGGAGGTAAAATCGATGTACCGGTTCCCCTGTTCATCCCACACATAGATCCCCTGGCCTCTTTCGATGGAGATCTGCTGTTTTTCAAAAAACGGCGCCATGAAGGCGTCTTCAAGCTCAAACGTCGTTTGACCGGACATGGATTTGACCTCCTATCACTAAATCTTGAGTACGTAATACCGAAGCCAGACATAAGCGGTGCAGATGATCACCGATTCGATCATCAACGGCATGCCGTAAAGCATGAATCGCTTAAAGGTGATGGGCTTGCCGGCTTTTTCGGCCATACCCACGACAATGACATTTGCCGACGCGCCGATCAACGTGCCGTTTCCCCCCAGACAGGCGCCCAGGGCCAGGGACCACCACAGGGGCATCAAATCCGGATGATGCAAAAGCGCAATTCCCGAAACGTCGGGCCAGAGTTGTTTGGCCATATCGATGATCAGCGGATTCATGGTGGCGACATAGGGGATGTTGTCGATAAAGGCCGAGGCAAATGCGGAAAACCACATGACGATCATGCTGGTGCCGAAGAGATTGCCCTGGGTCAGCTTTAACACCTCAATGGACATCCATTTGATCAGCCCCACCTTGACGACCCCGCCGATGATGATAAATAAGCCCATGAAGAAAAACAGAGTGGTCCATTCCGCCTCGGCAAGAATATGATGGGGTTCTTTTGTTCCGGAAATCAGCAGCAACAGGCCGGCCCCGAAAAGGGCGATGGTTGCCGGCTCCATGTGAAGCATGCCGTGAAAAACAAATCCGATGATGACGACCGCAAGAACGGCCAGGCATTTTTTCAGCAGGACAGGGTCTTTTATCGCCTCATTCTCATCCATCGCCATAACCCTTCCCTTAAGTTCTTCCTTCACTTTCAACCGTTTTCCGAATATGAGCTTTATGGTTATGACATAGGCGATCATGACCACGATGATGACCGGGGTCAGATTGTAAATAAACGCCATGAAATCGAGCTGGGCCTTGGATGCGATCATGATGTTGGGCGGATCGCCGATAAGCGTGGCCGTGCCGCCGATGTTGGAGGCGATCGCCTCGGTTATCAGATAGGGAACCACATCGATTTCAAGGGCGTCGCAGATGAGGATCGTGACCGGGGCGATCAGCAGCACAGTGGTGACATTGTCCAGAAACGCTGACAACACCGCCGTTACGACCGAAAATATCGCCATGATCCGGAAAGGCTGGCCCTTGGCCGCTTTCGCGCTTTTGATCGCAATATATTCAAATACGCCGGTAGGCTTCATGATATTGATGATGATCATCATGCTGATGAGCAGAAAGATCACGTTCCAGTCCACGCCCAGTTCAATGGAGTGGAAGGCGTCTTCCTGGGTGACGATTCCGATCACGATCATCAGCGCGGCCCCGAAAATGGAAAGAATCGTCTTGTGGATCTTTTCCGATATGATTAATGCATAGGCCAGAATAAATATTCCCGTGGCCATCCAAAAGTGGGCACCCATAACAATTTCTCCTGATGCCGCAACAACTTCATGCGTCATGTCAACTCCTCCGATATCTGTTTTGTGTAAAGGTCAACACCCTGTAAATCGTCTGTTTTTATGAAACCCGGGGTTTAATCGCCGATCATGGCTTTTGTGATCTCCAAAAAAAGATCCCTTTCATAAAGAATGCCGACAACTCCGCCCTGTTTTCCGATTACCGGAAGCCTTTTAATGTTGTTTTTGAGCATGTGGTCCACGCATGCCATCAGAGATGAATCTTCATCCACGCTGACGACAGGGGTTGTCATCATGTCAGCCACTTTTTTGCTTCCTGCTTTCTTTGCCAGGTCCTCAACCATCCCGTCCCAGGTGAACTCACCCAGATTCATCAGCGACATATAGTGAGGAAACACCGCTTTCAGAATGTCGCCCATGGAGAGAAATCCGATCATCTGACCGTTATCATCGAGCACCGGAAGCCCCTTGACGCCGACTTTCTCCTCATCCCGCCTTGCCGCCCGTAAAATGCCCGCCGCTTCTTTCAGCGTGTTATCCGGCTTTAAGTGCTCCCGGAGAGGTATCATCATGTCCTTTGCCTTCATTTTTCCTCCCTTTTACGTATGTTTTTCATTAATCCGGCATTCCGATATACACGTGGCGCTGCCAGACGTATCACCGGTCCGGGTCTATGCGAAGGTCCGGGCCTATGCGAAAAACCGAATCCAACCTGCGGCTGCAAAATATTCGCCTTTTATTCGACTTCCGGCTACATGTCAAATTAAAGTGCAGCTCCACAGCAATTCTCGGTGATCGCCATTTTTGATCGATATGGAGGTAACGCTTAATGAGGCGCACGGCAAGAAATCCATCGTTTTTGATTGCGATAATCCTGTTTTATATTATTGACTTATTTAAACGCCGTGATAAATAGATATGGACAAGGGCACAAAAAGCATGTTAGGAGCCCAACCGGAAACGGTATCGTATACGCTGGGCACCTGAATGATCGAATTGTTTTTCAAAAAACCATTTTAAAAATTAGGATTGGAGGTGATCTGTTGGGAAGTGTTGTCAAAAAGCGGAGAAAAAAGATGCGCAAACATAAACACAGAAAGCTTTTAGCCCGTACGCGGCATCAGCGAAGAAAAGGCAAATAAAAACACCTTTAATCTGTTTTGAAGTAGATTTAAAAAAGCGTACCGGACCTGCACTAAAATCCTGTCCGGTATGCTTTTTTATGTTTTCCAATGACCAGACGCGAGACGTTTGGATTATTCCGAATAACCCTTTAAATATTTTAAAAATTCCGAATCCGTCGAAAGCACGATAGAACTTTCCTTGTCCAGAGATTCACCATAAATTTCAAGCGTCTTGAGGAAAGAATAAAATTCCGGGTCAACGCCGAACGCATCAGCGAAGATTTTACTGGCTTGCGCATCCGCCTTGCCCTTGATCTCCTGTGCCTTCCGATAGGCTTCCGAAGTGATCCGTTTTAAGTCCCGTTCTTTTTCTCCCAGAATTTTCCTGGATTCTCCCTGCCCTTCGGATCGATATTTTTCCGCGATCTGTTTTCTTTCGGCAATCATTCGATTGTAAACGGACTTCCTGACTTCTTCAACATAATTGACCCGTTTGACTTTGACATCCACCAATTCAATGCCGAAAGGCGCGAGCTTGGGTTGGGCCTGCCCTAAAATTTCACGGGTAATTCTGGCCCTGCCGGTTTTAACGCCGACGTTTTTATCCTGGGTGTCCGTTGCTTCGTCTTCTCGCCCGATTTCAAACGTGTCCAGCACCCGATTGGTGTTTCTTACGGTTTCGATAAGCCGATAGGATGTAATCGCGTTTCTGACCGCCGGATCAATAATGTCGTCCAACCGCGCCTTGGCGCTGACGGTGTTATTCACGGTCTGAAAAAACTTGACGGGGTCAACGATTTTCCATCTGGCAAAAGCATCCACCCAGAGGTATGTTTTTTCCAGCGTGGGGATTTGCCCCGGATCACCGTCCCAGCTTAATAGATTTTTGGGGAAGAACGTCGCATTTTGGATAAAAGGGATTTTAAAATACAGCCCCGGCTGGGTTTTGGGCGACCCCACGATCCTTCCAAACTGGGTGACCACAACCTGCTCGGTTTCATTGACGACATACGCCGCTGCATAGGCAGCGGCAAGCGCGCATGCGATGACAACAGATAAAATCAGTCCTTTAGGTTTCATTTCTCCGTACCGTTTGGGGTTTGTCCAAGGTTAAGGAATGGCAAAATATTTTTTTGATCCGAATCAACGATATATTTCCGGCCGAGTTTCGGGAACACTTCCCGGATCATTTCCAGATATAACCGACGTTTGGTAACATCTTTGGCATTGACGTATTCTTTGTAAAACAGCTCAAATTTTGCCGCGTCGCCCCTGGCCCGGTTAATCCGGTCCAGCGAATAGCCTTCGGCTGCGCGGATCGTTCTTTCCGCCTCGCCTTTGGCTGCAGGAATGGCTTTGTTGAAATCTTCCCGGGCCTGATAGATCATCTGCTCTTTTTCCTGCGTGGACTGGTTTACTTCATTAAACGAAGGCTGGACCGGCCCCGGGACGTTGGTCTTCTGCATTTCGATGGTCACGATCTGAATTCCGGTTTCCGCAAAATCCATCTCGTCTTGCAATACCTTTTTGGCTTCCACAGCGATTTCATCGCGTTTGCTGATCACTTCATTGATGCTTCTGTCGCCGATGACCAGTCTCATGGTGGCTTCCGACATATCCCTTAAAATATCCCGAACCTCCTGAACCTTGAAGAGGAAGTTATACGGCTCCTTGACCCGGTATTGAACAATCCAGGGAACAATGGCGACGTTGAGATCTCCTGTCAGCATCAGAGAAACGTTTTCATTTTCCGTTTCGGAAAAAAAGCTTGAGCGTTCCGACCCATCCAGGGTTTTAAACCCGAATTCTTCCTTATAAACCCGTCTCACCTTGACTTTAGTAACTTTTTCAATGCCTGCCGGCAATTTGAAATTTAACCCCGGCTCGGTTGTACGGACATATCTGCCGAATCGCTGAACGATCCCGACTTCATCAACGGCAATTGTAAAAAAAGTCGACCCCGCCAGGAACAGGACCACGATCAAAATAATGATGACCGGAGCCCCCGGAAGATTGAAATTTTTAAATTTGTTGATCAGTTCATCCACCTGGGGAGGCGCCTGAGCTGAAGCCGGCCGGTTTTGCCGCTGCTGTTCCTTGAGTTTATCCCAATCCCAATTCATTTTTATTTCCCATAAGATAAATGAAAATTGATCATTGCGTATATGGCCTTTGAGTGGCATTTTTAAGTGAACCAATGGTTTTAGTCAAGGATAAACGTGTTTGTTCAAGCCGACGACAAAATGCTTTGATTGAAAAACGAACTTGTGCTTAAATTGAAATCCATGAAAACAGACGCAAAAACCATCCGCCGGTTCGAGCATATCGGGACCATCATGGAAAAGGTTCTGGCTGATTTTCGCAAGTCCGTTGATCATCATCTGCTTGAAGTGAAAGATGTCTGGGAGGATGTCGTCGGTCCTTTGGCGGCTCAAAACACCAGGGTTGCCGCTTGTAAAGGAAAAGTGCTCTGGGTGCATGTTGCCGGTTCCTCATGGATACACGAATTGCAGTTTTTAAAAGCGGAAATCATTCAGGGCATTAATGAAAAACTCGGAGGGGATCGGGTCGGAGAAATCAAATTCAAGATCGGGCCGGTTTGACATGGCGGACATCACGACGGATACTTTTTATAACGGCGCTTTAACTATCTGGCAGAATCGATACGGGTACCGCTTTTCCATTGATTCGGCAATCCTGGCAGGCCATGTGCACCCCAGGCCCCGGGACGTCATCATGGATCTGGGAACCGGGTGCGGCATTATTCCCCTGATGCTGGGTTTTCGCAATCCGCAAATCCGGATATGCGGCGTTGAAATTCAACCGGACATGGCACAGCTTGCCTCGGAAAATGTGATTTTAAACCGCATGGAAGGTCAAATCGAAATTTTGCACCGGGATATCAAATCCCTGAGCCGCGGGATCGGAGTGCCTGTGGATCATGTGGTGTGCAATCCGCCCTACCGGCCTGTGAACTCGGGCAGAATCAACCCGAACAGCCAGCGGGCTGTGGCCCGACATGAAATCAAAGCCACGCTTAGCGATATTATTGGTGCGGCCCAAAGCGTATTGAAACCCTCGGGGCTGCTGACGATCATTTATCCCGCATCCCGAACTGCGGACCTGGTTTTTCAAATGAGAACTTTTGGCGTTGAGCCCAAATGGATTCGCATGATCCATTCACGGGTTGATGCCTCGGCAAAGCTCGTTCTGATCAGAGGGGTAAAAGGCGCCGCCCCGGAACTGTGCGTTGCTCCCCCGCTGTATATCTATGAAAAAGACGGCAAATATACGCAAGAGGTTAACGCTCTGTTGAATGCGGGCAATTAAATTTACATGTACAACGGGTGCATGACCTGGCCGGTAATGACCTTTGGATAAAAATACGTCGATTTTCTGGGCATGATCAAACCCGCTTCCGCAACCTGCTTGACCTGTTCAATTTTTGTCGGATTCAGGATGAATGCGATATCACATTGATGTTGATCAACCCTTTCCATTGCCTCATCCGTATCGCTGGTGTAGTGGATCAGTTTTTCATTATCCAGCAAATCCATGTCAAACCCCAGGATTTCATCAAAAATCAGATGCGTCAATATGGAAACATCCAGATTCAGAAGGGGCCCGGCCAGTTCATTGGCAAATCGTTTGGCCATGGCGTTTTCTTTTATTTTCATCAGGTACAGATTGCGGTCATGCTTCATGCAGACGCCGATGGCTTTATTCAAATGGTTGGCATACAGGGAGTTCCTGAAATCGAGCCGGATGTCTTTTTTATTTTGTTTGTGAACCGGAAAGACCTGGATATCGAAATATTCTTTCGCTTTGCCCAAAAAAGAATCGACAAGCGGCTGCGGCAGCCCGACAAGCAGCCGATGGGCAGGAAGAATGGTTAACCCCGGTTCGTCCATCCCGCATACGTACATCATCACAAAATTTGCGGGATGGCCGTCAAAAAAATCAGGATCGGTTTCAGACAGCCATTTCCTGTAGTTGAGGGCGGTTTCATACCGATGGTGTCCGTCTGCGATATACAGCGGCTTATCCGCCATGGAATCGGCGACAAACCGGTGGATTGATTCGTCGGTAATGCGCCACAGGCGCTGCCGTGATCCTTTATGATCTTTAAAGTCGGTATCCGGCAATCTGTTTTTTGTTTTTTCTTTCAATTGATTCAAAACGGCGTTGGTTGAGTCCGGGTACAAGGAAAAGATCGGGCTGAAATTGGCATGGCATTGCTTCATCAGGTCAAGCCTTTCGGATTTGACCTTGGAAAATGTTTTTTCATGCGGAAGAATAATCTTTTTTTCAAAAGGCTCCAGGCCCACCCGGACGATCATGCCAAAACGTTCTTTAACCTGTTTGTCTGCGGTAAATTGAACCGACGTCAGATACAGGGCCGGCGCCTCGTCTTGCACCAGTATTTCCTTAGCCGTCCAGTCCTTAAAATAACCGGCTGCCCGCGTGTGGGGGTTATCCGTCGCCGAATCGCCGTCTGCCGCTTTGCCCAGAATCAGACGGATAATGTTGTTTTCATGCCGGTCATAAAAAGCCTGCTGCTCGTCTTTTGAAATAACATCATAAGGCGGCGTGCAAACATCCGCCGGATCCTTGATTTTTTGGGGGTTGTAGCAAATCCCCTTAAACGCTTCGATATGTGCCATTTTTTCCCTTCCACTTTCTGTCTTCTGCCTGCGTGCATGCATCAGATACTAAAATGATCCGGCATGTGCAAGAAATTATTTTTTTCACCCAGGGAAGGGCTGCGTATCCGCACCGGCACCACCCATCTTTATTCCTTGACAGGGTTAGCTAAAAATTATAGTGAATGGGTGCTATAACCGCGGGGTTATGGAGAGGTGGCCGAGCGGTTGAAGGCCCCGCTCTCGAAAAGCGGTATCCTGCCAAAAGCGGGATCGTGGGTTCGAATCCCACCCTCTCCGCCACCAACTCAATTTAAGATCTTTGTTAATAATTAGTGAGATACGTGTAATACCGTTTACTCCTCGCCATACGCGCTTATTTGAGTATCGTCTTTTTGAAACGAACAGCCACCCCCTTTCAAGCGGGCGGCTGTTTGCTTTTGTACATTAGTTCAATTACCGATTAAGAGATCAGGGAACCGCCGATGTGGCCACCCCGCCATGAGTGCTGTAAACGGTAACCATGGAGGGCTGTGCAGTTATGCCGGTGAAGGTCATCCGATAAAAATTGAGCCAGGACTTCCAGGCCAGCGCCCCGTAACCCTTTGCAGTGAGACCCGCATCCGGTTGTAGATCCGAAGCAGCGATTATTGTCAGGGTCTTGAGTTCAGGGCTGTAAATGACATTTTGGATGGTTACCGTGTCACCCGGAGGGAAGCTATAGGTATCCGAACCGCCTAAAGAACTGCTTACCGTCACGCCGGCGGGCCTGGTGTCGACACCCATGAACGTGGCCCGGTAAAAATTTTTCCAGGACTTCCAAGCCAGTTCTCCATATCCCTGCGCCACGAGCTGCGCATTCGGCTGCTGTGTTGAGGTGGCGACAATCGTCAGTGTCTCGGCTTCGTTGTCGTAAAGCACATCGTTTACGGTCACGCCGTCGGCTGCCGGAAAATTGAAGGTGGCCGAGTCCCCATTGCTGGAAGTCACCGTCACTCCGGCCGGTCTTGCAACAACGCCGGTAAACGTGTTTCGATAAAAATTCTTCCAGGGCTTCCACTCCAGTACACCAAATCCTTCCACCGTAAGCGCAGTATCCGGCTGGTCCGTTGATGTGGCGCATACCGTCAATTCTCCATTGACAGGGTTGTAGGTCACATCCAGAATAGACACGTCCGCCTCTACCGAAATGCATGTGGTGGAAGGCGTGCTGTCGGCCACACCATCATTTACGATGAGCTGCGCCACATAGATTCCCGGAACGTCCACGACAAAATTAGGGGCCGCCGTATCAGCGCCGACAAGTGCAGCCGTGCTGCCCGATGGCACCGTCAGGGACCAAAGGTAAGTCAGTGGATCGTTGTCCGCATCTGTCGACCCGATGCCGTCAAGCGTAACTGTACTTCCCCTGTCTACTGTCTTATCAGGACCGGCATCAGCCACGGGAACCGTGTTTGACGTGTTCACGGTTATGGTGGCCGGGACGCTGTCGACCGTACCGTCGTTTACAATCAGTTGCGCCACATAGGTCCCGAAAACATCCACCGTGAAATTCGGTCTGACTGTATTGGCCCCATCCAGAGAAGCGGCGCTCCCCGCAGGCTTTGTCAGAGACCACCTGTATGTCAACGGGTTGCCGTCCACATCCGTTGAACCGCTGCCGTCAAGTGTAACCGTATCCCCCACATAGGCCGTCTGATTGGGGCCGGCATTGGCCGCGGGGGCTGTGTTTGACGTGTTCACGGCTACGGTGGCCGGAGCGCTGTTAAGCGCGCCGTCGTTTACAACCAGTCGCGCCGAATAGGTCCCGAACACATCCACCGTAAAACTCGGTCTGACCGTGTTGGCCCCGGCCAGAGAAGCGGCGCTCCCCGCAGGCTTTGTCAGAGACCACCCGTAAGTCAACACATCGCCGTCCACA
>CAYTSY010000073.1:5901-16928 GCA_964440555.1 uncultured Desulfobacteraceae bacterium | reverse complement strand
GTGATGGCGGCCATCGGATCGTCCAGCGCGTCCCCGAACATGCCGCGCAAATCCAGCCCAGCCAGCCGGGCCCGCCTGAACACATCCTCGACCAGGAACTTCACCTGGCTCTGGTGCTCGGCCAGGGCGGCCAGCTTCTTGTCCAGTGTGGCGCTGATGTCCACGATCTTGTTCGCGGCTGCCTGGTTTTCGGCATAGAAATATTTTTCGGCGACAAAGTGCGGCTCGAGGCCCTCGGCCAGGTGCTCGGAATGCAGGCGGGGCAACTGAGCATAGGTCAGTGCTTCTGCGGCGGCCCAGGCGCAGGCGCGGTGATCGGGGTGCAGGTCGCATGGCGTGAAGGGGTCTTCGGCGATGACCACGTCTGGCCGGTGCTGGCGGATCAGGCGGATGAACTGTTCGCGGAGTTGGCCCGGCGGCAGCTTATCCAGTTCGAAGTCCGGGTGACCCAAAAGGATTGGCGGCTCCGCGCCCAGGACCTCGGCCGCCCGGTACGCTTCTTCGCGCCGCACGCGCACCAGCGTCTCGCCGTCGAGCTCGAATGACCCGCGGCGTCCATCGGTGGCGATGACGATGATGATCCGGGCGCCTTCGCCGATCATCTTGGCGATGCTCCCCCCCGCGTACCATTCGGCGTCGTCGGGGTGGGGGACGAGGACAAGGATGGTTTTGGGCATGACCTTCTCCATATTATCCCTTCAACTCCCTCAAGTTCTCCCACATGATGTAGCCCCCGGCGACGAGCACCGCCAGCACCACAATCTGCCAGAAGAATACAGAGAGCAGGACGAGCGCCGAGACGATTGCCAGCCCGAACGTCACACTGGTGATGAGGCGGGGCAATTGCTGCCGAAAGCCGGCCTCGACAAAAGTGATGAGGGAGATCAAGGCGACCAGCCCGAAGATCAAATAATGCCGGGCGAACAGGACGAGCATCACAAAGCCGACCATCATCAGCCCGATGCTGATGGCGGCCCACATCTCGGCGAAGCGGTTGAGCTGCAAGCCCGCGTCTGAAGCGGGTGTATGGGCGCGGTGAATGTGCGCCCGGGCCGGGCCGCGATCGCCGGCGTGGAGCTGCGCCGCATGCAGGTCTAGAGCTTCCAGCAGGGCATCATCCGAAGCCAGTTGGGCGCGCAGTTGGTTGACTTCTTTGGACAGGGCCGCGATCTTTTGTTCGTGAGCCGTATGGAGCTTCTTCAAGTGCGGCCGCCCCTGCATGGCGGCGGCTTCCACGCCCAGGTCAATCAATGCGTGGCTTTTGTCTGAGATGGACTGGGCGAGTTCGGCGCGCCGGGCTTCAATCTCCGTGCGGCGGTGCTGCACACGGGCGGCGGCCTCGTCCGGCGGCGGGATTTTGTCCAGGCCGGCCCAGCCTAAGGGGTCGTACCACGAGCGGCGCATCGTCCCATCCCGGTTATACACCGGCCCGGCGGGCGCGTTTCCGCCGGAGATGACGTCGCGGGCGTACCGCCCCCACAGGCCGCGGTAGTGCAAGGCCCACTCGGGCGCCGGGTCGAGCAGGCATGGCTCGCTCCATTCTTTGTCTTGTCCCGGCCCCAGGGAAACGCCATCGCCGCGCGCATAGTCCACAAACGGGATGCGGAAAACGTTAAACTCCGGCCCGCTCCCGGTGTGAGCCTGCTCGCCCTGAACCTGCCCCAAGATTTTTCGCCCGGCTTCCTGCACTTTGTCCACCAATCGGACGAGCGGCGAGAGGAAAGGCAGCTCCACCTCGGCCAGATATTCGCCGCGGGAATAGTAACTGGCGTGCGACCCGGCGCCCGCGTAGATCACCGGATGCTCCCCCCCCTTTTCCAGCTCAGGGTCGTCCCAGCGGCGGCGCAGGTCGTCGCCGGAGAAGTCGTGCGAGGCGTAGGCGGCCCACTCGGGCGTGACTTCGCCGGCCTCGGACTCGGAGAGGTAAAGGTAGATCATCTCCCAGTCGGCTTCGTGGTCGTTGACGCCGAAGAAGCCCGAGCGCCAGTTGTTGAAGGGGTAGAAGAACCAATATTGGAGGGCGACCCAGCCGTTCTGCCCGCTGCGCGTGACGCGCCCGTAATAGCAGTAGTGCTCATTCTCGGCCAACATGCGTTGGCAGGTGAGCGCGGCGGCAGCGGCCGTGTCGCCGGGCACGCGTCCGCGGGCCAGCAGCGAGATCGAGAACAGCGCGTCCACAAAGCGCGAGCCATAGCCCACGCGCGCCAAACGACCGCGCCCGGCGTGGAAGACGTCCTTGGGGTCCTTTTTCTTCAAGCTTTCCTGCAGCCGGTAGGCGGCCAGCGCGGCGATGTTGAGCGGCTCGATGAATTTCAGAAAATAGATGGCCCCAAAGCCATCCGCCCTGGGCGCGGTGAGTTTCTCCAGCGTGAGTTCGCCCTCCGGCGCCAGGCGCCTGGCCTCCTCGTCCGGGCGCTGCACCCACAGGCTGCACTGGCGCACGTAAGGCTCCACCTCTATGGGGAAGAACTTTTCCCCGCGCGTGTAGCGGATCACCGGCTCGAAGCGCCGAAGCAGGGCTTGGTCGGATTCGACACTCATCGGTCTTGTCCCCGATCCAGGAATACCGGCTTGGGCCGGAAGGCCGCCAGCACCTCGTCATGGTTCAGATAGATCACCATGAAGATGCCGTAGAGCATCATGAGGTAGCTGGGATCGAGTTTGGCCTGAGGCTTGTCGCGCAAGTAGATGCCGAGCGCCATCAGCAGACTCAGGCCCTGCAGGAACATGGCGTTCAGCCATGCGCCGCGCCGCAGGCGAACGAAGCCAATGGCCGTGAACAAGGCCGTCAAGGCCAGCGCGACGAAAAAGATGCCGCGCAGGGCGTGCGGCAGCTCCCCGGCCACCGTCTCCAGCGTGATCTGCAGCCTCAGGCTGACGGCGAGCAGGGTGATGACGCCCAGGCCGAACAGCGCGGCGGACTGCAAGAGCAGCAGCAGGCCGAGGGCGGTCACCGGCCAGGGGCGCGCCGGCGCCCGGCGCCTGGATGGTGCAGTTCTGGTCATTGGCGTTGAATATACTGCCGACTGAGGCGCGGGGCAAGCCGTGGTGGAGCAAGGGTGCATTTCCGTTTTGGGGCGAGTTTCCCCGCTCACGGCGGATTTGTAATCCGCCGCTTGGCCGCTGGACGCTTCGCGCAAATCCAGCGGGAGCGGAGCGGGCGCGGCGGTATTCGCCCCCCAATTGAAATGCACCCTGGAGCAGTGGCATGAAACCGGGCCCCCAGAGTGAGGCTCCGGAGGCCCGATCGCTCTCGAAACGAACCAGCCTGCTGGCGCTTACCTCTGCACCATCGGCAGGTAGACTTGCACGCGGACGGCCATGATCAACGCGTCGTACACGGCGTCGCAGTAGGCGGCGTAATAACTCGACGGCGGGCTAATCTTCAGGTAATAGACGCCCTCGGACGTTGGAGTCCAGCTCAGCCGGGCGCCCCTGTTGTATTCGTAGCCTATCGCCTCAGCCACGGGTGTGATCTGGTTGGTGTCGGTGTAGACCTCCACTTTCGTGCCCATCCCCCAGCCCAGGTTGAACGTTTGGATGAGGTAGGGGACGGTGTTGCTTATGTCCGTGGCAGGGACGGTGAAAGAGATCCAGTCTGTGTCAGTAATGGTGTGGAAGGAATGGCTCTGGATGCCCGTATAGGGGGTGGCCGTGGTATCGTCGCTCTCGTACTGGTCGGCGCCTGCGGGCGGTGGCAATGGCCCTTCCAACCACATTTGATGGCTGGCGGCGTTGTAGTAATACACGGCGGCCTGAGAGCACCGGTGGCCTGCCTGTACAACGGAGCAGTCACGTTCCCAGTACAGGCCGGCGAACGAAGCGCTGTAGCTGCCGGAGCCGTCGGCGGTAGCGTTTCGGTTATAACTCCACCATCCGCCGTTGTATCGCCGCCGCAATTGTGTCTGCACCGGCTCGTTCGCCGGCGAAGTTCCGTATACCCGGTTATTCGCCGCATCCTGGTTTGCCGTGAGCGCGGGCATCACCAGCGAGACGCTATCGCCGTCGCCGGTCTGCACCGTTAATGTGTTCCCTTGGGTGATGGTCACCAGTGTCCCGCTGCTCAGAAAGCCGTAGAAGTAACCATCGCTCTGAGAAGTCGTGGTGTAAACCACTGGGGAGCCATCTTGTTGTAGGGTGAGGGTCACAGGAACTTTCGGGGTCTCGCTGTAGCCCCAGACATAATCGTTCTGCTCCTGAGCGTTAACGCTGAAGGCAGAAGGATTGCGGTAGGTATAGTGACCGTCCGGGCCGGTGCTCCACACGTTGGCCTCGTCTTGCGCGCCGGGCTGCGCCCCGCCGAAGGTCAGGTCATACGCCCCACCGGAAACCGTGGTTTCACTACAGTAGCGGTAAGAGGAGCCCGAGGCGCGCTGGAAGTCGGACAGTTGGGCCAGCAGGTGGCCGTCGGGAGCCACACCGGTCAGGTGACCGCCGCTGCCATCCAGGCGGGCCGTCACGTTCTGCACGGTCATGGTCTCGGTGATGACGCCGTCGCTCACCACGATTTGGTCGGCGGGGTTGAGGGTTATCCCAGGGTAGTAAGTGAAAGAGCTGCCGTAGGTTTGGAAGGTGCTCTTGACCGTGCCGGTCATATCCTTGACGGTGACGGTCAGAGGATTTGAATTACGCCAGTAGCCGGCTATGCTGTTCGAGGAGAGACGAGCAAGTATGGCGGGGATGTAAGTCTGATAGAGGTATTGGTAGTTCCCCTCGGCATCATAGACGTACACGTAGGCATAGTCGCCGCGCACCAGGTCCAGGGTAGTGGTCAAGACGAAGTTGCCAGCGCCGTCGGCGGTTGTGCTGTTGCACCCGGAGCCGTAAGAACACGAGGTGCGGACGTTGCCAGAAGTGTTCTTATAAAAAATGGCTCGCACGCGCCGGCCCGCCCCGGTCGTGCCGGTGGCCTGATCGGCGGCCGGGTCCAGCGTCACGTCCAGGCTGGTGGCGGTATACGACATCGAGATGCCCCCGCCGCTGACCTGGATCACGTCGCCGGGCTGGACGGTTTGAGTGAAGTAGCCATCATAGGAGCCGTCAGCATCGCTCACGCCGCTGTCGGTAGAGAAGACGATGCTGCCGGTGCGGCTCAACACGGCCGTGAAGGTCACGCCGGGCTTCAGATAGCCATAGAACGAGCCGCTGTTGAAGTAGGCGCTGATCCTGTAGGCGTAGAAATAGTAATAGGTGCTGTTGCCGTTGAGGTCGCGGGCGTAGACGTACGCATAGGCGCGCCGGTCAAAGTCCACCTGGGAGGTAAAGTCGGCGCTAAAAGCACCGCTCCCGTCTGTAGGGACGGTCAGGGCATACTGCGTGGAAGAGCACTGATTGGCATTTCTCTGGTATAGGTCCACTTCCACAGATCTGCCAGCCGTCGTCGTCCCGCCCACGATGTTTGCCACCGGGTCTACCCAGGCCGAGACCGGCGCGACCACGGTGGTGACCGTGCTGCCGTTGGCGGTCACTTCCACCACGTCCCCAGGCTTGAGAGACCAGTCGTAGCCATCGGTGGGGCAGTACTGATAGGTGGGGTAGAAGTAATAGGAGCCGCCGCTGTAACTGGTGGTGGTCTGCGTGGCGATGACGCTGCTCCCTCGCAAGATGCGCAGGGTGACAGTAGCGGTCGGCGCAGTGTGACCGTTGATCGAGCTATAGCCGGAAGAGCCGGGTGGTAAATAAACGTCAATCGTGGGGTTGGTGGCCTGGATGCCCAGCCCGGCTTTGGCAGATTGGGCTCTGTTCTCGGCGGCCCGGCTCAGGCCCAACACCTGTTCGGACAGGGCCTTGGCGGCGCCGACGATACATGCCGGCAGGCTTTCCGTGGCCGAGGCGACAAAACCCAGGCCGGACAAATGGGTCAATGTCGGGGAGGCGTCCGCTCCGGGTGCCACCTGGACGGCGACAGCGTGCAGGTCAGGCCGCGCCTGGAAGCCGGCGATCTTGCCCTCTGCCTGGAGCCGTTCCAGTTCGGCCAGAACCGGTCGCGCCTGTTCATAAGTCAGGCGGCGAGCGTACTCGGCCGCCTGTTCCGGCGACAGGCCGGCCGGCACTGAGAGTGACTCGGAGGCCGGGAGCGGCAGGGCGATCAGATAGTCGGGGGCGGAAGAACCCTCTGACGCCGGGCCAGGCGGGGCGATATCGGGCGGGAATGGCGGGTCTGCGGCCTGAACCGCGCGTGCGCCATTCAGTGCAGCGAGCAGCGCCGCGGCCATGGCCAGGCCGACCCAAGAGGCGAATACGGCAAGCAGTCGGGTTTTCATTTTCTGCATCTCCTTATCTTTTTGTGGGCAGGAACGACCTGACTGTATACCTCTCTCTCCCTCTGCGCAAATAGCCGGTAGCGGGCCAGAACGATTTGAGAGCAATGGAGGCCTGTGCTAGAATGCTGGCTTTATAATCGCCTTTATGAGCACACCGCTGCTGTCGTTCTTGCTTTTCCGCGTGCTGGTGGCCGTGGCCGGCCTGTGACCCATCGGCCGCCTGACCTTCACGGCGCGCGCCTATCGCTCCTGGAGGCTCTCCGCCTTCTTTTTCCTGGCCGTGACGTCGCTTGTGGTCGCCATCTACATCCGGGTTCTCCCGACCCTGGGCGGGCCGGCCAGCCTCACGGCCGCGCAGACCTTTGAAACCTTGTTTGGGATCGGCATCGTGGGCGTGCTGTGGGAGAACATGGTGGCCGACCGGCAGCGGCACAAGGACTCCCAGAAGCTCATGGACCAGTGGCGCCTGGCCTCCAACCTGGCCCAGAAGCGCGCCAGGGAGCTGGAGACGCTCTCCGAAGTCACGCGCGAGCTGACGGCGAGCCTGAACCTGCGGGAAGTGCTGCAAGCTGTGGTGGATCGCGCCCTCCGCCTGGGCGACGCCGATGCCGTGACCGTGTTCGTCCTGAGCGAGACGGGTGAGCTCACCGATTATCATGTGACGGCGGCCGCGACCGAACGCTTGAAGCAGCTCCCTACGCCGCGCTCTGACGGACTGACGGTCATGGTGGCCAAAACCGGCGAAGCGGCCTTCATTACCGATGTGCGGCGTCACCCCCTGTATGCGGACGGGTCTTATCCCGACATGTACGCCATCGCCAGCCTGCCCCTGCACTTTGACGAGGCCGTGGTGGGGGTGATGAACGTGGGCTATACCCGGCCCCATCCGTTCGACGACGAGGAGATGCGGACGCTGACGTCGCTGGCCGGCGTCGCCGCGCTGGCGGTGCACAATGCGGCGCTGCACGAACGCATCGCCAGGCTGGCCGTCACCGACGAACTGACCAATCTGCCCAATCGTCGCCGCTTCCTGGCATCCGTGCGGGCCGAAATGCAGCGCGCCCGGCGCTACGCGCGCCCGCTGACGCTCCTGATGGTGGACCTGGACCACCTCAAGCAGATCAACGATCAGAATGGCCATGCCGCCGGCGATGCGATGCTGCGCGGCGTGGCGCAGTGTTTGCGCTCGATTGTGCGCGACACCGACCTGCCGGCGCGTTTGGGCGGCGATGAGTTTGCGGTGCTGCTCCCCGAAACCGGGCGGGAGGTGGCGCTGGGCATTGCCGAACGCATTCGCGCGGCCGTGGAAAACTTCAGCACGGTGGTGGATGAGGCCGCCATCCGCAGCACGGTGAGCATCGGCCTGGTGAGCCGCGATCCCGGCGATTTGCAGGATTTGCCCACCCTCATTCATCTCGCCGACGATGCTCTGTACAAATCCAAGACCCAGGGGCGCAATGCTGTCACCGCCCTCGACTCCCCCCTCGCCCCCTATCCGAAGGATTGAAGGGCCTTCCGGTTATGCCCTTTCAGCCGGCCGCGCGCGTCTCTGCTTTCGGCGCCTCCGTCTTCACGGAAATCACCGAACTCGCCGTCGAGCACAACGCCGTTGATCTCTCGACCGGCTTCCCGGATGTGGATGGCCCGGCGGAAGCGAAGGCTGCCGTCCTCGCCGCGCTGGAAGCGGGGAGGAATCAATATGCGCTGTCTCACGGCGTGCGCGAGCTGCGCCAGGCGGTCGCAGCCCATGCCGGGCATTTTTACGGGCAGGCGGCGGATCCCGAGACGGAGGTCACGATCACGAACGGCGCCGCCGAAGCGCTGCACTCGGTCATGGATGGCCTCGTCAACCCCGGCGACGAAGTAATCCTCTTCGAGCCTTATTATGAAGTGTATGCCCCCAACGTGATTATGGCCGGGGGCCTCCCGCGCTTTGCGCCCTTGCGCCCTCCCGCCTGGACGTTTGACCCGGACGAGCTCGCCGCCGCCTTCAACAACCGCACCCGCGCGATCCTCATCAACACCCCCCACAACCCCACCGGCCAGGTTCTGTCCCGCGCCGCGCTCGAGACCATCGCCGCGCTCTGCCAGAAGTGGAACGTCATCGCCATCACCGACGAGGTGTACGAACACATCGTCTTTGACGGCGCGCAGCACGTGCGCCTGGCGCTGTTGCCCGGCATGGCCGAGCGCACGCTGACCATCAGCAGCCTGAGCAAAACCTTCAGCTTCACCGGCTGGCGCATCGGTTGGGTGATCGCACCCCCCGACCTCACGACCGCCGTGCGTCTGGCGCATCAGTTTGTGCTCGATTGCTCGGCGACGCCGATGCAATACGGCGCGGCGCGCGCCCTGGCGCTGGACGACGGGTATTATGCCGCCCTGGCCGCCGACTATCAGCGCAAGCGGGATTATCTCGCCGCCGTCCTGCGCGAGGCTGGGCTGGATGTTTCGATCCCCGCCGGCGCCTACTTCATCATGGCCGGGATCAAGCCGCTCGGCTTCGACGACGACTTTGCCTTCTGCAAATATCTCGCCGCCCAGGTGGGCGTGGCGGCCATCCCCCCCTCGGCGTTCTTTTCGGAGGCGCACAAGGCGTTGGGCAAAGGTTACGTGCGCTTTGCCTTTTGCAAGACGATGGAAACCCTGGAAAAGGCGAAGGCACGCCTGCTCACGCTGTCCCGCAGGCTTTGACATGGCTCACCTCGGCATTATGATCGAAGGTCAAGAGCCTCTGACCTGGGAACGATTCTCTAGTTCACAAGATGTTCAGACCGAAGTCGGGCGAACTCTGCTATGAAGCGCCTTTCCAGATCAAGCCGGGCGCCGGCCGGCAGCAGGGAGGCGCGCACGGCGTTGAGCGCCAGTGTCTGCATGGTTTCTGCCCCGAGGGTGTTAAGTTCTTTTGCAGCCCAGGCTCTGGCCCGGTTGATGGCGGCCAATTGGTCGCGGAAAGGTATCCCGTTGAGCAGGTACGGGGTGAACGCCGTATAGGTGACTTCGCTGTGCCGGATGTTCTGCGCCGCTTGCCCGGCCAGGAATTCGCGCGCAATTAATTCAATGTCGTCCGGCGTGCGGATGCAACGCGAGACGGCGGTATACACTTGAACGAAATGCGGGAAATCGGTGAAGGTATACCAGGCGCGCAGTTCTTCCACCGTGTTCGCCGGCAAAGCGATTTGGCGTCGGCGCGCCAGCGTGAGCAAGGTCTCTGGTTGGATGGAGCCTTCGAGGTGGACGTGAAGCTCCACCTTTGGCATCGCGCGGATAAATGACTCGAGGGACATCAGAACACCTCCCACCCTTTAAGATAATAATCGTTCAACCGCTTGACATGAGGACGATACAGGTATAGATTACCTGAAAATTCCCTTTACATGCAAGCTGAATGTGATATTTGCCCCAATAGACTCTCCTTTATTTCAAGAACGGCAACGAGCGCATGGACCGCCCCGGTCTGCAAGGCGGCACCACGCCGATCAAGATCGGTCCGAAGGCGATCACCGACCCTTACGGACATGCCAACGACGAGTATCAGGCGGATCCCTGGTTCGCCGACTACTTCTGCGCCGCGATGGCCCAGACGATGTCGCGCTTCGAGGGGAGGCGGTCAAATTACCGCGAGCGCCGCAATGGCGGCATCGGCGCCTTCACCCCGGATAACGTCCCGGTCTTCGACTGGGTTGCGCCCAACGTGTACATGATCGCCGACAGCAACCACGGCTTCAAGATGACCGGCGTGGGCAAACTGGTGGCGCGGTACCTGATGGGTGATACGGCGCCCGAGTTGAAGTCGTTTGCCTTCAGCCGCTACGCGGAAGGCAAAACCTTTGGCGCGTCGAACAGCCACTCCCCCTGGGTGTGAGTGTGTGTCTAGTGCCAAGTACCACGTGACACGTGACACGTGGCACGTGACACCTCATACGTGACATGTGACGATCCGGTTCGCATCCTTTCTGGGCGACAACGCCTTTGAATTCTACCGGCAGGTGGTGGCTTATCTTGTGTATGCCGCTGCCGTGCCCACCGAGATGGTCTCGGATACTTCGCCCGGCCTGGAGGCCATGTTTAGCGAAAGGCAGATCGAAGCCGCCTTTGGTTGCGGTCTGCCGTATGTCTGGAAAGCCGCGGAAGCGTCACCATCCGTCTGTCTGATGGCAGCGCCGGTCCTCCCGGCGGCCCGCTATGGCGACCGGCCGGTCTACTTTTCGGATGTCGTCGTCCGCGCCGACTCGCCCTGCCAGACTTTCGCGGACTTGCGCGGCGCGACGTTTGCCTACAATCAAGCGATTTCGTTCTCTGGCTATGTCCTGCCGTTGTATCACCTGCTGACGCTGGGCCAGACGGACGGCTTTTTTGGCGCCACGGTCGCGTCCGGTTCACATGCGGTTTCGATGGATTGGGTCGAGAGAGGGCGCGCCGACGCCGCCGCGATTGACAGCGTGGTGCTGGAGATGGAACTGGCCCAGCGCCCGGAGCGGGCGGGCGCTTTCCGGGTAGTCGCCAGTCTAGGCCCGGCGGGCATGCCGCCCGTGATGGCCGCGGCGCGGCTGCCAGATGACGAGCGTGAGAAGCTGACGCAGGCCCTCATAAAAATGCGCACGACGGAGCAGGGCCAGGCGATCCTGAAGCGAGGCGGTGTGCGCCGCTTTGCGCCGGTGGCGGATCGTAACTATGATGATCTCCGCCAAATGCTTCAGGCTCTGCAGCGGGCGAGAGTGACTGAGCTGCGTTGAGGCTTGATCCCCAGACCTTTCCCGCTTG
>CAYTSY010000073.1:0-5891 GCA_964440555.1 uncultured Desulfobacteraceae bacterium | reverse complement strand
CTGGATAGGGTGGTGAGAGCGCGCGCCGATGCCTTTCCGCCGTGATCTTCCCAAGCAGCGTAGTCCATGAACGTCGTGCCTAACATTCTCATGGAAGGAGAATACAGATGACTGCCCGTTCAGACCGAAGAATTCACCCAGGGGCTTTGGAGGCGCAAGAGCAGCTTCGACAGGGCCGCATGAGTCGGAGAGAGTTTTTGCGTCTGGCGACGCTGCTGGGCGTGAGTTTACCGGCCGCCCAGGTCTTAGCCGCCTGCGGCGCGCCGGCCACCGCCACACAGGCCCCGGCCACCTCCGCCCCGGCCGCCGCCGCCGTCAAGCGCGGCGGCACTCTGCGCGTTGGCAATAATGTCAAGGCGATAGACCATCCCGCCCGCTATGAGTGGATCGGACCCGACGCCAACATCACCCGTTTCGTCAACGAGTATCTGACCGAGACGGATAATAAGAACATCACCCACCCGTATTTGGTGGAAAAGTGGGACGCCAGCGATGACCTGAAGACGTGGACGCTCCATCTGCGCCAGGGCATCCAGTGGTTCAAGGACGGAAAGGACCTGGAAGAGTTCGTCGCCGATCACGTCAAGTGGAACTTCGAGCAGTGGCTGAACCCGGACACCAAGTCGTCTATCCTCGGCCTATGGACGGGCTTTCTCACCACCGCCAATATCGAGGTGAAAGACAAGTACACGGTGGTGCTCCACCTCGACAACCCGAAGCTGGACGTGCCCGAGAACCTGTTCCACTACCCGGCGCAGATTCTCCACCCCAGCTTCGACGGCGACATCAGCTCAGGCAAGAACGCCGGCACCGGCCCGATGACGCTGGCCGAGTACAAGGTCGGCGAGCGCGCCAGGACCGTGCGCCGGGAGGGCTACTGGCAGAATGGGGTGGACGGCAAACCGCTGCCTTACCTCGACGCCATCGAGCACATTGATCTGGGCAACGACCAGACGGCGTTTGTGGCCGCCCTGCAGGCCGGGCAGATTGACACGATCTACGACGCGCGCGTGGAAACCTTCCTGGCCCTGCGCGACGACCCCAAGATCGAGATCTACGCGGTCGGCAGCTCGACGGTGCGCGTGATGCGTTTCCGGACGAACCTCGAACCGTGGAACGACAACAACGTCCGCCTCGCCGTGAAGAAGTGCCAGAACCGCCAGAAGATCCTCGATCAAGCCTACTTCGGCGAAGGGCTGCTGGCCCACGACACGCATGTTTCCCCGGTTCACCCGGAGTGGGCGCCGATTGACGTGCCGCCATACGACCCCGACGGCGCCAAGGCTCTCCTCGACAAGGCCGGCAAGGCCGGCCTGAGCTTCAAGATCGCGGCCGCAACCGGCTGGACGGATGTGGTGGCCTACGCCGAGAACTTGAAGGAAGATGCGAAAGCCGCCGGGATCAACATCGAGATTGACGCGATGCCGATCAACGATTACTGGAACGTCTGGAACGACGACAAGGCCCCGGTGGGCATCACGCCGTGGGTGCACCGCCCGCTGGCCGTGATGGTGCTGCCGCTGGCTTACGTCGCCGGTCCCGATGGCAAGCCCGTCCCGTGGAACGAGAGCAACTGGGTGGACCAAGAGTTTAGCGATCTGCTCCAAAAGGCCCAGGGCCTCCTCGACGTGGAGGCCCGCCGCGCCGTCACGAAGCAACTCGAGGAAATCCAGCGCGATCGCGGCTCGATTGCCATCGCCTGGTGGCAGAACCTCTGGGAAGTGTTCAATCCGGCCTTCCAGAATGTCAACGCTCACCCTACACAGTACAATCTGTGGCGCGAGGTCTGGTACGACCCGGATAAGGCTCCCAAGTAAATCTTCGCTAGACCTGACAGGTCTCGCGTAGCGGACCTGTCAGGTCTGCCATGAGATGGGGCAGGCCACGCCGCAGGTGTTGTCGGTCGGGTCAGCGGACCGGATCGCAGCCGGCGCCGGGCTTGCCCCGTTTGGGCAGGAGAGATGATGATCGTTCGCACACACTCACACACCCACATAGGAGGCCTGCGATGGTCAAATTCTTAATCCGCCGGATACTTTTCATGATCTTGACGATGTTTCTCGTCTCTGTGGTCGTGTTTGCCCTCACCGAGATCGCGCCCGGCAACATTGCCAGAAACACGTTGGGGAATCTCATCACGCCCCAGCAAGAGGATTCGTTTAATCGTCAGAACGGGCTGGATCAACCTCTCGTGTCCCGTTATATCCGCTGGATCTTCGGCAGCGACTGGCAGGCGACCCGGCTGATCGGCCGGCCGGTGACGCGCCTCTACGATCCAGACAACCACCGCTATAGTTGGTGGGTAGTGGACGAGAACGGCGTCCTGTTCCAGACTTATACCGATGATGGCCAGACTATGATCAAAGTCGTGCGCCAACCAGACGGCGCGACTATGGAAGTGGCGCTCGGCGATGATATTTGGAAGCCGCGCGCCGATGGCGCCCAGATCTTCTGGGGGATTGACCGGGAAGACCGCGCGGCCATGTGGATCAAAGGCCAGCAATTAGAAGAATGGACGCTCCGGGCTGCCTCCGGCAACTGGCTGAATACACCCGGCGCGCCGGCGAAGTACATTCCCTTGCAGAAGGGCCTTCTGCGTGGGGACCCGGGTGTTTCTTTCCTCACGCGCCGCCCGGTGGCGGAGACCCTCATACGCCGTTTGCGCAACACGGCCATCCTGGCCGTGTTGGCCTTCGCGTTCATCATGCCCCTGGCGCTGTTGCTGGGGCTGATCGCCGGGTTGAACGAGGGCAAGTGGGTGGACCGCCTGTTATCCCTCGGCGGGCTGGTGACGACTGCCACGCCGGAATTCGTGAGCGGAGTCTTCTTGATACTGATCTTTTCGACCTGGCTCCGTCTGCTGCCCGGCGCGGTGGTGCTGTCGAGCGACACGGCGATTTTCGAAAAGCCTCAGATGCTGGTCCTGCCCGTGCTGACCCTCACCCTCGTCGAACTGGGGTACGTGTTGCGCATCACGCGGGCCAGCATGGTCGAGGTGATGCGCACCAACTACATTCGCACCGCGGTGTTGAAGGGCCTGCCACGCGTCAGAATCGTCTTCAAACACGCGGTCCGGAACGCGCTCATGGCCCCCATCACCGTCATCATGCTGCACGTCAACTGGCTGATCGGCGGCATCGTTATCGTGGAATCCATCTTCGGCTATCCGGGCCTCGGCGGCTATATTCTAGACACGGCATTGTTCAAGGATGTATTTGGGATTGAAGCGGCCACCATGGTGCTGATCCTGGTCGCCGTGAGCACCCAGTTGCTGGCAGATTTCGCTTATACCTTCCTTAATCCTCGTATCCGTTACGCCTGAGGGAGGGTGTCAAGTTTTCAAGTGTCAAGTGTAACGGCTCAGCCCGCCGTCCTCGGCGGCGCACAGCCTGCGCCGAGGACGGCGCAGGGAGCAGAGCGGCCTGAGTAGTTGCGGTCAAGTGATGTGACACGCGACACGCGACACCTGACACTTAAGGAGCATGCGACATGGCCGTTGCTGAAAATACCTTAGTCGCCCGAGCGCCGGCCCGTCCCTCGCGCTGGCAAAAGGTCAGAGCCGGGCTGGAGGTTCTGCTTCGCTCCAAGGTTGCCCTGGTCGGCTTCGTTCTGGTCGGCTTCTGGGTCATCGTCGCGCTGTTGGCCGACGACTGCCTCATCCGGCCTGCCTGCTGGGTGAGGGCGAGGGACTACAAGCCGACGCCTTGGCTGGCCGCTTATTCGCCCGACCAATCCACCGGCAAAGGCTTAAGCGCTCCCTCCCCTCAGCACTGGCTGGGCACGGACCGCAATGGCCGCGACCTGTGGGCGCGCCTGGCCTACGGGGCGCGCATCATCCTGACCCTGGCCCCCCTGGGCGTGGGCGCGGCCCTGCTAGTGGGCGGCTGCCTGGGTCTGGCGGCAGGCTACTACGGCGGCCTGGTGGACGAGTTGATTTCGCGCCTGCTGGACGCGATGATCGCTTTCCCGCAGATCATCCTCTACATGGTCATCATCGCGGCGCTTGGCCCCTCGGCCACGAACGTGGTGCTGGCGATCACAATTGCGGGCGCGCCCGGCATCGCCCGCCTGGTGCGCAGCCTGACCCTGGACATCAAGACGCGCGACTACGTGGCCGCCGCCCAGACGCGGGGCGAAAGCCCGTGGTACATCATGTTCGTGGAGATTCTGCCCAACGCCAGCGGCCCCATCATCATTGACGCCATGCTGCGCGTGGGTTACGCCGTATTCGCCATCGGGACGCTGGGCTTCCTCGGCCTGGGCCTGCCCCCGCCCTCGCCCGACTGGGGCAGCATCGTGAACGCCGGGCGCAAGTTCATCCAGGCCGGGCACCCCTGGGATGCGATGTGGGCGTCGGCGGCCACGGCCATGCTCGTCGTCGGCCTCAACCTGATGGCGGACGGCTTATCCGAGGAGGTGCAACGGTATCGGTAAAAAGTGTCAGGTGCTAAAGTGTCAAGCGCCACGTGCCACGTGACCTAACCCTTGACAGTTCATACTTGGCACTTGACACATGACACTTGGCACCTAATACTGGACACATGACACTCTCTATGATTCGTGCTCCCGGCAAAATGGGCCAACCCGTCGTCAAAGTAGAAAACCTCGCGATTGCCTACGAGACGCGCAAGGGCGACGTCAACGCCGTGCGCGACGTCTCCTTTGAGATCCACCGCGGCGAAACGCTCGGCCTGGTCGGCGAATCGGGTTGCGGCAAGAGCACGGTGGCTTACGGGCTGGTGAACTACCTGGGCCGCAACGGCACGATCGTCAAGGGCGACATCTATTTCCAGGGGCAGTCGCTCGTCGGCAAAAGCGAGGAGGAACTCCGGAAACTGCGCGGGGACCAGATTTCGATGGTCTACCAAGACCCGATGACGTCCCTGAACCCCGTGCTTCGCGTCGGCGAGCAAATGTCGGAAGTGCTGACGGTGCACCGGGGCCTCCCCGCCGCCGAGGCCCACCAACGCTGCGTGGATATGTTGCGCCGCGTGTACATGCCCGACCCGGAAAAGGTGATGGAGCGTTACCCGCACCAGATTTCCGGTGGACAGCAGCAGCGCGTGGTCATCGCCATGGCCATGCTCAACAATCCGGCCTTGCTCGTCATGGATGAACCGACGACCGCCCTGGACGTGACCGTCGAGGCGGCCGTGCTCGACCTGGTGGCCGACCTGCGGCGCGACTTTGATACGGCCATCCTGTTCATCAGCCATAACCTCGGCGTGATCGCCCGCGTGAGCAACCGGGTGGGGGTGATGTATGCCGGCGAGCTGGTCGAGCTGGCCTCCGTTCAGGAGATTTTTGCGAACCCCCGCCACCCGTACACGCAAGGCCTGATTCGCTGTCTGCCCAAGTTGGGGCGCAGCAAGGCCAGCAGTATCCTCTACCCCATTCGCGGGCGGGTGCCCGCGCCGGACAACCTGCCGCCTGGCTGTGTCTTTGAGCCGCGTTGTGATTATGCGCGCGAGGCCTGCCGCGCGCAACGTCCGCCCCTGCGTCCGTTGACGGCGCCGCACCTCACCCGCTGCCTGTTCTCGGAGGCAATTGACCCTGCGCAGTGGACGCCCCCCGAGGGTTTGATTCCCCAACGGCCGCCAGAAGCGCTGGCGAATAATATCGAACCCATCTTGAAAGTCAGCGAGCTCAAGACCTACTACCGCCACCCGGACGCATCGCCTCTCAGCCTGATCGGCCTGGGCAAAAAGGAGTACGTTAAAGCGGTGGACGGGGTAAGCTTCCAGGTGCCGCGCGGCCTGACTCTGGGCGTGGTGGGCGAATCCGGTTGCGGCAAGAGCACCCTCATCAAAGCCATCATCGGCCTGGAACACGTGACCGGCAGCAAAGCGGAGTTCATGGGCTTCGACATTGACCGTCAGGTCAGCGACCGG
>CAYTSY010000072.1:0-17015 GCA_964440555.1 uncultured Desulfobacteraceae bacterium | reverse complement strand
ATCGCTTATGGCGGAGCCATTGAAGATATCGGGGACACTTATCGCATCATCAAGTTGTTCGTATCAAACCACAGGGCAACAGGGGGATTCAAGAACTGTAGCTTGAAAGAAATCATTCAGTTTCTCTTAGACAGGATCGGAAAATACCCAGTTGAAAAATACAGAGACAGGATGTTCTTTGGCTCCATACTATTTCAGGGGCTCATTGAAATAAAGAAAATGCGTGAAGTTCTTAGAATATGAGTCAATAAACCTAACTGCGTTTAGCGGATCGGCCATAAAACGGGCCGCCCGCTGATGCCCGATGTTATGCGCACCACCCGTATTGGAATGAGTGGAGTGAAGCGAGGCCAACGTGACAGTTAGTGAGTTCCGTCGAAACCTAAGGGGCAAGGGCCATGGACCAGGGGCTAATTGGTTAAAGGCCGATTTTCATGTCCATCTTCCAACTTCGCATGGCTACGAGTACAAGGGCGACGATGCCTTCGAGCTTCTAGGAAAGGCGCTCGAGGCTGCACAACTCAACTTCGCAGTTGTATTGAAGCACGAGACGTTCGCCACGAAGGCTGAGCTTGCCAACCTTCAGCCTCACTGTCCTTCAGTCACTCTTATTCCAGGTGTAGAGATCAATGCTTTTGCAGAGGTGCTGTTTAAGAAAATCGGAAAGGATTACTTCTTCCACTGCATTGTGGCGGCAGATCCAACGGACACGGATGAGTACGGGCATTTTCTCCGCGCGGCTCGCGATAAGTTCCAGTATCGCAACGGGTCCTATCCTTCTGGCTTCAAATCCAGCATTGTCGATGTAGCAGCTCACTTTCGAGAAGCCGGAACACTGTTCATTCCGGCGCACCTTCATCAAGGCAAGTCCCCGGAAGAGTCTCGCAGCATTGACGAACTTTATGACGATGACACATTCCTTGGTTTTGTTGGAGCGGGCGTGTTCGACGCTCTTGAGGTCCGACAAGAAAAGACCGCCGCTTTTTTTGATGGCGTGCACAAGACTAAAAACGATCTTGCGATTCCCCGTATTTCCTGTGTTCGGTCGAGTGATGCACATCATCACGACATAGTTGGCCATCGCGCGACATGGGTGAGGGCAGAGAAGCCGACTTTCGGCGAACTGAAGGCGGCTCTGGCGCTTCCACATCGTGTCACGCTAACTTCACCTAAAGCAATGCATGCTCGAGTGATTGGTCTTCACGTTGTTGGCTCCTTTATCGGAGATGCTTGGCTTGCCCTCAATGACGGGCTTAATGCGTTGATCGGTGGAAAAGGCGCAGGGAAAACCGCGCTCTTGGAGTGCCTGCGCTTCGTACTCAACACGCCCGTGCCTAAGGAACGCGCCGATGAGGTTCAGAAGCACAGACAGCACATTTTGGGTACCAGTGGTTATGTAGAATGCCTCGTCCAAGATCCAACCGGGAAGCAACGCCTGATTGTCCGCCGGGCAGATTCCAGTGACCGAATCACCATCACACCTGCCGAAGGCGAAAGCACAACCGTGATGGCATCAGAGGCGCAGGTTTTTCCAATTTCAATTCTGGGCTGGCATGAGATTGAGTCAGTCGCCGACCGGGCCTCCGCACGAATCAGCATACTTGATCGCGCTGGCGAGCCTGAGCGCGTTGTTCAAGCCTATAGTGAAATCCGGAACCATATTGGTCAGGCTAGGGATGTACTTCCCTTGTTGCAGCGACAAGTGCGGCGACTGGACTTAGCCCTGAAGGAGCTTTGGGAGCTACGACGGAAGAGATCCACCCTTACCAGGTTGGCTGAGGACCAGTTGTCCAAATTACAGGACAAGTACGACTGGTTCCTCAAGGCGGAGGAAGGCCTTGATGCGATCGTTGGAGGCGTCGCAGTGCGCAGAACTCAGGTTGGGGACGCCGTACCTAGCCGCATCGACACAGGCATTTCGCCCCCTGTGGATGGGGCGTCGCCCGGTGCTCTCGTGGATGCGCTGGATAGCGTAGAAGCACGTGCCAAAGAGTCACGAAAGACAGAGGAGGATTCGATCGCCGCCCTTGAGCGATCACTCGATTCGCTTGGGGCCGAGGCGAAGAGCACCAGTAACATTCTCGGAAAAGAGTTTCGGGTCTTTCACGAAAGCATATACACACCGGCAGTCGCGGCACTATCGCCAGAAGATCGGGAAGTCCTAACGAAGCAAATACAAATACTGGAGGAGACGAAGAAACTTCCGTCAGTTGAGAGCGTTTGCGCAGAGAACCTGCGAGAAATGCGCACGCTGGCGACACAACTTCACTCTTATTGTGAGGCCGTGTGCAATCTGCGAGATCGAGTAGTTCAGTTGCGATCAGATCTAGTAGCCACCCTTAATACGGAATTACGGGGAGTCAGATTGGAGTTCCGGCGGGCAGCAAACAGAGAAGCGCGTGATCGTTTTCAAGGAAGTTATCCATCTGACGGAGCATCACTGATTGGATTCGTAGACCGTTACGACGGAAGGGACGCTTACGAGAAACTGAGGGATCTCTTTGCGAAGCTCCAATCTTTGGTCACAGAGCAGAATAAGTGGACTGTCGAAACTCACCTTTTCGATGCAAAATTCGTGGATTTCCTGGACGTCATGGACGACGATGATGTGGGAATTTCTCTGGAGGTTGGCAAGCGCGGGTTCGTGGAGATTCAAAGTCTTTCGGCTGGGCAACGGTGCGTAGCAGTGTTCCCTCTCCTTCTTCGTAATAGTCGCGGACCGCTGGTAATCGATCAGCCTGAAGATAATCTGGATAACCGATACATCGCTGACACAATCGGGCCTGATCTACTGAACAAAAAGCGAAGTCAGCAGTATCTGCTCACTTCTCACAATGCGAATCTCGTGGTGCTTACTGACGCCGACTTGATAGTTCATGTTGACTCGGATGGCAGTAATGCAGAGTTTCCAGCGTCTGGGTTCTTGGCATGGGAGAAGAGTGTGATCAAGGAGTCGGTTCTCGGGGTGCTCGACGGCGGCGAAGCCGCCCTTCTATCGCGGCAGAAGAAGTATGGCATCAGAGGCGTATAACAACCGGAGCATTCAATAATATATTATCCTATACCTAACATCCGGTAGCCCTTATAAGATCAACAATACCTGATGTATTCCGTAATTTGTTTGAAATTTGAACAAATGGTCATTTTGGAAATTCGCCTGAATATAATCCACGAGGACTATTGACTCTTTCTTAAAACACCTTGATTGGCTGGACGATATTTTGGCGGCCTTAATGGATAGCTCAGAAATCGTCAGGGTGAAATATCCGCCTATTTCACCCTGATTTTTTCCGGCTATGCATACAAATTATCGATCCATTTCATAGCCTCCACATCGCTGATTTTTCCCAAATATCTTTCCGTTGTTGAAAGATTCGAATGTCGCAAAATGACCTTCGAAACGATTTCAATAGGAACACCTGAACGACTGGCATATGTGGCGGCATGGCGTCTCAGGTCATGGGGTTTGAGATGAATGCCGACGACATTACCGGCTTTGGCGACCATTTCTCTGGCAGCCTCATAACATATCGGGAAAATACGCTGTTGGTGCTGGATGCCTTTTTGCCTGATATAATCTTTGAGCCGGTCAGCGAGTCTCTGCGGGATAAAGATGAATTCCTGGTCCCTGCCGCTTTTGGGGTCTCTGAGGGTCAACCGCCTTTCCATTATATCCGCTGGGGTGAGCTTTAAGACCTCACTGATCCGCATCCCGCCCCGGGCCATAAGTTCAAGCATCAACCGATTTCTTGGTTTTGAGGTTCTGAAAATAACCTCATCGACTGTTTCCTTCTCGATAATGTTCCAATGAAAACTGGATCTGGCCCTGAAGAGTTTTTTCAACATGGGCGTGTCGCAGGGATTCCGAAAGTCTTGGTCGAGGTTGTTTTTGATAAAGTTGAAAAAAGCCAGAAGATGGGAATAACGTGTTTTTTTGGTGTGCTGCTTTTTGCCTTCCGTAATGCGATTCAAGAAGAAGAGAACCTTTTCCGTGGTTATGTCCCCCAAATTCTCAGCCCCGAATTCGTTACAGAATGTCGAAAGAACCAGTTTATACGCCCTCATTGAGTTTCCCTTGGAATGAGGCTTGTGGTACTCCATCCACAGTTTTGCTGCATCTGAAATTTTCATAACCTTGCCTCCTTTTGGTTAGAGATTTATATAAAAACACGCTGACACCCCTCATCTTTAAAATACCGAAAATAAGATACATTAAAATCAATTGTATAGATTGTTGCAGCTTTGCCAGATTTTATGGCTAACTGATATCAAAAGTTTCTGCGGGTTCTATATTACAGAAAATCAGGTGTGATTGAGTAAGTATGGGCATGCTCTATAACGGCCCGAACCTCAATTTTTCTATTTTTCTATTTTGGCTTATTCTGATTTATACATGTTGAAGAATGCTTTAAATGGTGGTAAATAACCCATCTGAGTACGATAAATCATAAAAAACCTTTTGCTTTCAATGTATTTCAAACAAGATGTCGCAGGGAGTTAAGCGGTCGATAACTGGTAAATGCTTATTCTGAACTAGGGTGCCGAATGATGCGACTCGAAGACCTTCAACCCAACGCCGCCGTTCGGGGGATACTGCCGGATAGTCTTGTATCCGTTGTCAGCGTCCAATGGTTCGGCTCCGAAGCCCTTGAACTGACCTATAAAACTCCCTCCGGTAAATTGGCCAACGAACTGCTCTACCGCCACGACGAACCACGTCTTGAAATCGTGGAAAAGGGCAGGCCCTGGAGTTTCGACGGTGACGGCGCCATGCTGCGTCTGGTGTTTGAAGCCCACCGCATCCGGCTGGCCCATTTGTTTGACCCGGTGCTCGCGGTCCACACCTCCCTGGTCGAACCGCTGCCGCACCAGATCACCGCGGTGTATGAGGCCATGCTGCCGCGCCAGCCGCTCCGATTCCTGTTGGCCGATGATCCCGGGGCAGGGAAGACCATTATGGCGGGATTGCTGATCAAGGAACTCATCGCCCGTGGCGATCTGCACCGGTGCCTCATCGTGTGTCCGGGCAGCCTTGCCGAACAATGGCAGGACGAACTTTACAGGCGCTTTCATCTGCCGTTTGAAATCCTGACCAACGACAAACTGGAAGCGGCGAGGACCGGAAACTGGTTTATGGAAACCAACCTGGTGATCGCCCGCCTGGATAAACTCTCGCGCAATGAAGACGTTCAGCAAAAACTTCAGGCCCCGGACTGCCGGTGGGACCTGGTGGTCTGCGACGAGGCGCACAAGATGTCGGCCACGGTTTTCGGGACCGAAACCAAATACACCAAGCGGTACCGGCTGGGGCAGCTTCTTTCCACCCTGACCCGGCATTTTCTGCTGATGACCGCAACGCCGCATAACGGAAAAGAGGCGGATTTTCAGTTGTTCATGGCCCTGCTGGACGGCGACCGCTTCGAGGGAAGATTCCGGGACGGGGTTCATGTGACCGACGCCTCGGATCTGATGCGCCGGATGGTCAAGGAGAGTCTGCTCAAATTCGACGGAACCCCTTTGTTTCCGGAGCGCATCGCCTATACGGTTCCCTACAAACTTTCCGATATGGAAGCCCGGCTCTATAAGGAAGTCACTGAATACGTGCGGGAAGAGTTCAATCGGGCCGAAGCCCTTGAAAATGAAAAACGTGCAGGCAACGTCGGATTTGCCCTGACGATCCTGCAAAGACGTCTGGCCTCTTCGCCTGAAGCGATTTACCAGTCTCTGCGGCGGCGACGGGAACGGCTTGAAAGCCGGATGCGGGAACTGGAGCTGTTGCAGCGCGGGGCTGATCCGTCTTCGGCTGTTATCGGGAACGCCATGCCGGCCTTGCTGGATGCCGAGGACCTTGAGGATCTTGAGGAGGCTCCGGACAGCGAGGTCCAGACCACCGAGGAAGAAGTCCTCGATCTGGCCACGGCCGCCCGCACGATCGCCGAGTTAAAAGCCGAGATCGAAACCCTGAAAACCCTGGAAATTTTAGCCCTTGAAGTTCGGCGCAGCGGCGAGGATACCAAATGGCGGGAGCTGGCCAATTTGTTGAGCGAAATTTTCACCAGCGCGGTCATTGCCAACGCTGTGGCCGACCCGGATCTGCCCTACGGCAGGGACAAAATACAGAAACCCAGACCCTCTCCCCACCAGAAGATCGTTATCTTTACCGAACACCGGGATACGCTCAATTATCTGGAAACACGCATTTCCACCCTTTTAGGGTACAAAGACGCCGTGGTGATCATTCATGGCGGCGTCGGACGTGAGGACCGGACAAAAATTCAGGAGGCTTTCAGGTATGATCCGGAAGTCAGGGTGCTGCTGGCCACCGATGCGGCTGGAGAAGGAATCAACCTTCAGCGCGCCCACCTCATGGTCAACTATGACCTTCCATGGAACCCCAACCGGATCGAGCAGCGGTTCGGCCGGATTCACCGGATCGGTCAAACCGAAGTGTGTCATCTGTGGAACCTGGTGGCGGAGGAAACCCGGGAAGGCGATGTGTATCGCAGGCTCCTGGACAAACTGGAACAGGCCCGGCAGACCCTGGGCGGCCAGGTGTTCGACGTGCTGGGAAAGCTCCAGTTTGAAGGAAAGCCGCTTCGCGATCTGCTGATCGAGGCCATTCGTTACGGCGACCTCCCCGAGGTCCGCGCCCGTCTGTTTACGGCCATGGATTGCGCCCTTGAACGTGAAATCATTCGGGATCTTCTGGAAGAACACGCCCTGGCCCGTGATGTGATGGACGCCGGCATGGTGCAAAGAGTGCGTGAGGATATGGAACGCGCAGAGGCCCGTCGTTTGCAGCCCCATTACATCGAATCGTTTTTTCTCGAAGCGTTTCGGCAACTGGGCGTATCATCCCGGCAGCGGGAGCCGCGTCGATACGAGATCAGGCATGTTCCCGCCGTAATCCGGAACCGGGACCGGCTGATCGGCATCGGCGAGCCGGTGTTGCCCCGGTATGAGCGCATCACGTTTGAAAAAACGCTTTTGGCGGCGCAGGGCCAGATTCTGGCCGCCTTTGTCTGCCCCGGCCATCCGCTTTTAGACGCCGTTATCGATCTGACCCTGGAACGCCATCGGGATCTGCTCAAAAGGGGCGCTGTTCTGGTGGATGAAAAAGATCCGGGGAAAGACCCGCGCATCCTGTTTTATATTGAGCACGCGCTTCAAGACGGCAGACTCACGCGCCAGGGCGAGCGCCGAATCGTGTCCAGGCAGATGCTCTTTGTGGAGGTTGATGTTAACGGGTCCGTCCGCCATATTCATTATGCGCCCTACCTGGATTACCGGCCGTTGGGTGAATCCGAGCCATCCGTGGAGGACGTTCTGAGCCATCCGGCCTTGGCCTGGATTGACGGCAATCTGGAAAAAGAGGCCCAGTCCCATGCCATCGCCCATGTGGTTCCGGAACACCTGGTGGAAGTCAAAACCGCCAGACTGCCCATGATCGAAAAGACCGAAGCCGCGGTCAAGGAGCGGCTTACCAAGGAAATCACTTACTGGGATCACCGGGCCGAAGAGTTGAAAGTTCGGGAACAGGCCGGAAAGCCCAATGACCGCCTTAATTCAAACGAAGCCCGGAAACGGGCGGATATGTTGCAGACGAGATTGCAGAAACGGCTTGAAGAACTGAGCCTTGAAAAGCGGATTTCGCCCTTGCCGCCCGTGGTCCTTGGCGGGGTTCTGGTTGTGCCCATGGGCATGATCGATGAGATGACAGGGAAGAAAACAGGGACAACTGGACATCCGGCAGATACTCAAGCCAGCGCATCCAAGGCCAGGGCTGTCGTGATGGGGGTCGAGCGGGAACTGGGGTTTGACCCGGTGGATCGGGAAATTGAAAAGCTCGGATACGATATCGAAAGCCGGGTCCCCGGGACCGGAAAGCTGCGGTTCATCGAGGTCAAAGGCAGGGTCTCAGGGGCGCCCACCATTACGGTCACCCGGAATGAGATTCTGTACTCGCTCAACAAGCCCGAGGATTTTATTCTGTCCATTGTCGAGTTTTTGGACGGGGATTCTCATAAGGTTCATTACATTCGGCAGCCGTTTCAAAGAGAGCCGGATTTCGGGGTAACGAGTGTCAATTACAGTTTTGCAGAACTGATATCCAAGGCGAAAAATCCATCCGAGACGGGGAAAAATATTTCATAAACAATTTGACAAAACGATCTCAAGTATCATAATGATACTTAATTGGTGTTGAATGGAGAAACGAAAGCCTCACTACGGCCTTGACCGGTTTAGAGAACTTTTTCGACGTGAATCAACCCGGGTGATAACTGCAACAGCCTATAAAGGGGCTGTGTCCATGGGCATCATGGACGAAAATGATATTCTTGCTGTCATTGACCGGCTTTATTCACAGCATTTTTATAAATCCATGACAACACACAGCAACCATAAAATCTGGCAGGATGTTTACCGGTATCATGACGATGAAGGCAATGCGCTATACATCAAATTGCAGCTATCGCCGGACAAAACAAAAGCCGTTTTGATCCAGATGAAAAAAGACGAGGGAAGCGATGAATAAGGTCAAGCCACAAAATTGCCCGATCTGCGGCGTCGGTGTGCTCGAAAGGCAGATTGGATCTGAAACCTTCGAGTACAAGGGGAAAACAAAAACGATTTCAAATTGCGTAACCCACATGTGTACCGGATGTGGGGAATGCGTTGTCGACAATGCGTCTTTGAAGGAGTCCGGCAAGATATTGAAAGATTTCAAACGGGAAGCCGATGGCCTGCTGACCGGACTGCAAATTAAAGAAATTCGACAGAAGCTGGGTCTTACGCAGGAACAATTGGCCGATATCGTCGGCGGCGGTTTGAAAAGTGTGGCGCGGTATGAATCCGGGCAGGTATGTCAGAGCAAGGGAATGGACAATCTGTTGCGTATTCTGGATGCGTATCCGGAAACGCTGAAGATTATTCAGAAGAAAACACCTTTGAGGGGTCTGCGGGCGGCGAGTTCGATACGAAATGGGCAGACATACAAGCATCCGTAGGGGCGGACCTGCGTGTCCGCCCAATCGTGAGGGCAGACACATAGGTCTGCCCCTACAGGGACAACGGCAATGGACGAACACACGGGGCCGTGCCTGGTGGAAGATCATCTGAAACATCAATGGGAAAACCATGACATATAAAAAGAAATTGATCGAAGTCGCTCTGCCCCTGGATGCTATCAACAAGGCCAGCGCCCGGGAAAAGTCCATCCGTCACGGCCATCCCAGCACCCTGCACCTATGGTGGGCGAGACGTCCCCTGGCGGCGGCCCGGGCCGTGATTTTTGCCCAGATGGTGGACGATCCCTCGGCCCATCCGGATCTGTTCCCGACGGCAAAAGCCCAGGAAAAGGAGCGGCTGCGGCTGTTTAAGATCATCGAGGACCTGGTGTTGTGGGAAAACACCACCAATGAGACGGTCTTGCAGCAGGCCAGAGACGAGATCTGGCAGAGCTGGCGGTATACCTGTGCGGAAAATGCCGACCATCCCCGGGCCAAGGAACTGTTTGACCGCTACAAGCTGCCTGCTTTCCATGACCCCTTTGCCGGGGGCGGGTCCCTGCCGCTTGAAGCCCAGCGCCTGGGACTGGAAGCCTATGCCAGTGACTTGAACCCCGTGGCGGTATTGATCAACAAGGCCATGATTGAAATCCCGCCCAAGTTTGCGGGCAAGCCGCCGGTGAACCCGGAATCGCGGAAAAAGGATCATGGACTGGATATCTGGAAAGGCGCTCAGGGGCTTGCCGATGATGTCCGATATTACGGCCAATGGATGCGGGACGAGGCGGAAAAGCGCATTGGCCAACTGTACCCCAAGGTCGAGATCACTACGGAAATGGTGAAAATACGGGAGGACTTAAAACCCTATTTGGGCAGGAAACTGACCGTCATCGCCTGGCTCTGGGCACGCACTGTGAAAAGCCCGAACCCGGCCTTTGCGGATGTAGATGTGCCGTTGGCCTCTACTTTCATGCTCTCCACCAAGCCCGGCAAGGAGGCTTACGTCGAGCCCGTCATTGAAAACGGGGGCTATCGGTTCACGGTGAAGGTAGGGAAACCAAAGGATTTTGATGCAGTCAAGAACGGCACCAAACTGGCACGCGGGGCAAATTTTAAATGCGTGATATCGGGAGCGCCCATTGCGGGTGATTATATTAAATCTGAAGGGAAAGCTGGTCGCATGGGTGCCCGGATGATGGCCGTTGTTACTGAAGGCGATCGGGGGCGTGTTTTCCTACCGCCGAACGAGGAGATGGAGGCGATGGCATTTTCGGTGAAGCCGGGATGGAAGCCGGAGGCAATGCTTCCCGATGACCCTCGAAATTTTTGGACTGTGCACTATGGACTAACTACTTACGGAGACCTTTTCACCCCCCGCCAACTCACAGCCTTGACCACCTTCTCCGATCTGGTTCAGGAAGCCCGGGAAAAGGTAAAAGCAGATGCGATTGCTGCTGGCATGGCTGATGATGACAAGGCACTCGACAAGGGTGGTTCCGGAGCGACGGCTTATGCGGATGCGGTGGCGGTGTATCTGGCGTTTCTCGTAAGCCAAGTTGCCAATCACTCGTCATCAGTGTGTGGCTGGAACTCTACAAATACGCAGATGCGGAGCGTGTTTGCTCGGCAGGCGATTCCAATGGTCTGGGACTACGCAGAGAGCAATCCTTTCTCAGATTCCTCAGGAAGCTTCGACAACTTGTTTGATCGCCTGGTCAAGGGCTTTGAGGCTCTTGGGTATGGGATTTCTGGGCCTGCGAACCAAGCTGATGCGAACAGCCAGAAAGTATCTACCAACAAGCTTGTTTCCTCCGACCCTCCCTACTTTGACAATATCGGGTACGCAGATCTTTCGGATTTTTTCTATGTCTGGTTAAGACGCTCACTGAGAACGATCTTTCCTGACCTCTTTGCTACCCTTGCTGTGCCTAAAGCTGAGGAACTGATTGCATCGCCTTACCGCCATGGTAGCAAAGAAAAAGCTGAAAAATTCTTTCTTAATGGCATGACAAAAGCCATGCAACGTTTAGCTGATCAGACTCACCCTGCCTTTCCGGTCACCATTTATTATGCCTTCAAACAATCCGAGAACGACGGTGCTGATGGTACTGCCTCAACTGGCTGGGAGACTTTCTTGGACGCTGTAATCAAAGCCGGTTTCGCCATCACCGGTACTTGGCCGATGCGAACAGAGAAGCAGGGGCGGGTAATCGGTAATGAAACCAACGCTCTCGCCTCCAGCATTATTATCGTCTGCCGCAAAAGATCATCCGAGGCCAAAACCATTACCCGCCGAGATTTCATCTCCGCCCTAAAATCAGAACTCCCGAAAGCCCTGACCCTTCTCCAGCGCGGCAACATAGCGCCCGTGGACCTGGCCCAGGCGGCCATCGGGCCGGGCATGGCGGTTTTTACCCGTTATGAAAAGGTCCTGGACGCTTCGGGCAATCCCATGACCGTGCGCGAAGCCCTGACCCTGATCAACCAGACCCTGGATGAAGCCCTGGCCGAGCAGGAAGGGGATTTTGATGCGGACAGCCGATGGGCGATTTTGTGGTTTGAGCAGTCGGGATTTTCGGAAGGTGAATACGGCATGGCAGAAACCCTTTCCAAGGCCAAAAACACCAGCGTTGCCGGCATGGTGGAGGCGGGTATTTTGATATCCAAGGGCGGCAAGGTCAGGCTGCTCCGGCCCGACGAACTCCCCAAAGACTGGGACCCGGAAAAAGACAAACGCCTGACCGCCTGGGAAATGGTGCATCAACTGATCCGCGCCCTTGAATCCGGAGGCGAGAATGCCGCCGCCGCCCTTGTGGCCAAACTGGGCACCGAATCCGAGAAGGCCCGGGAACTGGCCTACCGGCTCTATACGCTGTGCGAACGCAAAAAACGTGCTGCCGAGGCACTTTCCTACAACGGGCTGGTTCAGAGCTGGCCGGAGATTGTGCGGCTCGCCGCCGAGGCAGACAAACCAAAACAATTTAAACAAACGTCGATCCTTGGGGAGGATCAGCAATGATTCCCAGAGGTGGAATTACTGGTTTGTTCATCAGGATGCCATCAAACTGCTGTCTTTATGCAATTATGGCCAATCTTCCCTTGACCTTGTATCCGGCGAAATTCGCATCCCGGACGGTGAAAAGTGGGTGGAGGCAATTTTATGAAATATGATCCCGCCGCTCACCACCGCCGTTCCATCCGGTTGCAGGGCTACGATTATTCGCAAGCCGGGGCATATTTCGTTACCATCTGCACCCAGAATCAGGATTGTCTGTTCGGGAATATCGTGGATGGGGAAATGCGGTTGAATGAGGCGGGGGAAATGGTTGGGTGGTGGTATGCGGAATTGGAAAACAAATTTTCCAACATCGAATGCGATAAATTCGTATGTATGCCCAATCATGTCCATTTTGTCGTGGCAATTGTACGGCCGGACGTGGGCACGGATGTTGGGACGGGCGTAGGGGCGGACCTACGTGTCCGCCCTCGTTGGTCGCGTGTCCCCATTATAAAAACCCGATGATCAGGGAAGGGAAATAACCCATGGCCATCACCAACCACGAGCGCGTCGGCAAGGCGCTGGACATTCTCAAAGCCGGCCTTGGCCCCTTTGTCGAGCGGGAATTCAAACATGTTTACGGGAATCGGGCCGAAGCGGAAACCGCACAGTTCATCGGCGACGACCGGATCAACGCCGGAAAACCCGTGACCCAATGGGACATTGCCGTATTGCTGCGGTTCATGTGGGAATCGTGGAACCAGGTTTTCCGGCTGACCTTAGGGCATACGGAACGCAGTCTGGTCAGCGAGCTTCGGGAATACCGCAACAAATGGGCGCATCAGCAGACCTTTTCAGGCGACGACACGTATCGCGCCCTGGACTCGGCCGGAAGGCTGTTGACCGCCGTGTCCGCTCCCCAGGCCGATGAAATCGAAAAGATGAAGGCTGAGCTGCTGCGCCTTCGTTTTGACGAGCAGATCCGGGGAGAAAAACGCAAGACCGCCGGGACCGCGATCGAGAGCGCGGCTGCCCCCGGATTAAAGCCCTGGCGCGAGGTGGTCACCCCGCACCGGGACGTGGCCAGCGGCCGCTACCAGCAGGCCGAGTTCGCCGCAGATCTCTGGCAGGTGCACCTGGGCGAGGGAACGGATGAATACCGGGACTCGGTGGAGTTCTTCCGGCGCACCTATTTGACCGACAGCCTGACCCGCATGCTGGTCGGCGCGGTGCAGCGTCTTGCCGGCCAGGGCGGGGACCCCGTGGTTCAGCTTCAGACCAATTTCGGCGGCGGCAAAACCCACTCCATGCTGGCCCTGTATCATTTATTTTCAGGTATTTCACCCACGGAACTGGCAGGAATCGATGCGGTCATGCAGGAAGCCGGGGCAACGAAGACCCCGCCTGCCAATCGCGTCGTCCTGGTGGGCAACAGGATATCGCCGGGGAACCCCGTGGTCAAATCCGACGGGACCCGGGTCTGTACGCTCTGGGGGGAACTGGCCTGGCAGCTCGGCGGAAAAAAGGCGTTTGAACGCATTCGGGCCGATGATGAAAACGCCACCAGCCCGGGAGATGCCCTGCGCGAACTGCTGGTCGAACACGGCCCCTGTCTGATTCTGATCGACGAATGGGTGGCCTATGCCCGGCAGCTTCATGACCAGAGCGATCTGCCGGCCGGAAGTTTCGAAACGCAGTTTACCTTTGCCCAGTTGCTGACCGAGTCGGCAAAACTAGCCAACAATTGCCTGCTGGTGATCAGCCTTCCGGCTTCAGACACCACCGGTTCTCCCCATGCCCAGGCAGACGATGTGGAAGTCGGCGGCGCAAGGGGCCGGGAAGCACTCGACCGCCTCAGAAACGTGGTGGGTCGGGTGGAATCGTCCTGGCGGCCGGCTTCCGCCGAGGAAGGCTTTGAAATCGTTCGCCGCCGTTTGTTTGAGCCCATGACGGACCCGGACCGGTTTAAAGACCGTGATGTGGTGGCCCGCGCTTTTGCTGATTTTTACCGTTCCCAGCGCGCGGAATTCCCCCCTGAATGCCACGATGCCGACTACGAAAAACGCATCCGGGCGGCCTATCCGATTCATCCCGAGATATTTGATAGGCTGTATACGGACTGGTCCACTCTGGTCAAATTCCAGCGGACCCGGGGCGTATTGCGGCTGATGGCCGCGGTCATCCACAGCCTTTGGGAAAAGGGGGATAAAAACCCTCTGATTCTGCCTTCCAACATTTCCATCGACGATCCCCGGGTTCAGTTTGAACTCACCCGGTATCTGTCGGACAACTGGGTGCCGGTGATCGAAAAGGACGTGGACGGCCCCAACTCGCTCCCGCTTCGGCTGGACGGCGAACTGCCCAACCTCGGCAAATTTTCGGCCTGCCGCCGCGTGGCCCGCACCATTTACATGGGCTCTGCGCCCATTGCCAAGGCCGCTCACCGGGGGATCGAAGACCGCCAGGTCAAACTGGGGTGTCTCATGCCCGGAGAGTCTCCCGCGGTGTTCGGGGATGCCCTGCGGCGCCTGGCCGGGGCCGCGACCTATCTGTATCAGGACGGTCCCCGGTACTGGTATTCTACCCAGCCTACAGTCACCAAACTGGCTGAAGACCGGGCCGAACAGCTCAAACGCGATCCGGACAAGGTCGTCGCCGAACTGAATCAGCGCCTGCGCAAGAACCTGGAACAAAAAGGCGATTTCAGCCGGATTCATCCCATGCCTCAGTCCGGGCAGGATGTTCCCGATGACCTGGATGCCCGATTGGTGGTGCTCAGCGTGGATCACCCCTACAGCAAGGAACCGGATAACGCTGCCGGTGTTGCGGCCAAGGCGATTTATGAATCCCGGGGCAACACCCCCCGGCTTTACCGAAATACGCTTGTCTTTCTTGCGGCGGACAAGATGCGGCTCCAGGACCTTGACGAGGCGGCACGAAAATATCTGGCCTGGGACTCCATCCTGGCGGAGAAGGAACAGTTGAATTTAGACCCGCAGCAGGTCAAACAGGCGGATACCCAAAAAAAGGCGGCTGACGGCGCTGTGACGGCGCGATTGCCGGAGACGTATCAATGGCTTCTGGCGCCTAATCAGGCAACGCCCCAGGCTCAGATTGAATGGCAGGCGATTCGGCTTTCCGGAACGGACCCGCTTGCGGTTCGGGTCTGCAAGAAACTCAAAAACGATGAATCCCTGATCACTGGATATGCGGCCACGTCGCTCAAGATGGAACTGGACCGCGTTCCCCTTTGGCGGGGAAACCATGTCGCTGTCAAACAACTGGTTGAAGATTTTGTCCGGTATATTTATCTGCCGCGGCTGAAAAGCCCTTCTGTTTTAATCAACGCCATCCGCGAGGGACTGGCCTTGATTACCTGGACCCAGGACGCGTTTGCCTATGCCGACAGCTTTGACGAAACCCTGGGCCGATATCGGGGATTGCGAACCGGCCAGATCAGCGCTCTGTCAGGCTCAGATTACCAAGGGCTGATTGTAAAATCAAACGTGGCGCGGCAACAGATCGAAGCGGAGAAAACAGAACAGCCAGGGGGTGGAGGAGGGGGGGCAATCCCCACCGGCGGCGAGATAACGCCGGTCCCCGGTCCGGCGCCCGGTGATCCGCAAGTGCCGGTTTCACCACCCGTATCGGTGCAGCCAAAACGGTTTCACGGAACAGTCGTGCTTGACGCAACCCGCGTTGGACGCGACGCCAGCCGAATCGCCGATGAAGTAATCGCCCACCTTTCCGGTTTGGTCGGCGCCAAGGTTACCGTGACGCTCGAAATTGAAGCCGAAATTCCATCCGGCGCGCCGGATCATGTGGTACGAATTGTGACCGAAAACAGCCGGATGTTAAAATTTACGAGCCAGGGATTTGAGAAAGAGTAGAGGAAAACATCACCGCCTCAATTTTTTTTCATCAGGATTTTGGCCAGCGACTGACTAAAAGGCTTTGAGCGACCCTCAAAATAGACCAAACAATCAGCTTGAGATATTTTCTGGGGATCACCACCGCATGCAAACCTGACAAATGAGAATAGTATCAAACCCCGGTATGGAGCATAAAAACCGGCAAGAAATATGACACGCCAAATTAAAAAATCCTCTTTTTGTCTGGCAGCCTGACCCACCGCAACATCTCCGGAGGGAGGGGGCGGACGTTCGCCAAAAGATTTAATTGATGCCTTGACATCAATTAAATTGAAGCTATGATGACATCATGAGAGCAACAAGTAAATGGAGGCAACGAATGAAAAGCACGGAACCGTTTGCACGGCCCATGCTGTTATGGATTTTATTTTTTTCTCTTATATTTTTTGCTGGAACTGTCGCTGTTTATTGTCTGGGGGGGTTCATATGGGAAAGTGCCGTTTCAGCGGTTCTTAAATCAGATGATATGATGGCGGCAGCAAATGCCGCTTCCCAAAGACTAAACGCATTAAGAAGCCGGGGCATGATGTTTGGCCTGCCTTTGGCTTTTGTTCTGATTTTATTGTGGAGTTTTGCCTTGTGGGCGGTGCTGCGCCGCATGATCGTAAAAAAATGGCCGACAAGTCAGGCATCCGTTCAAAGGGAAATTTCAAAACAAACCGAGCGCGGGGATCCCGCCGGTGAAAAGGTCATATACCGGACTGACAAACAAAAGGAACAACGGTTGTTTGCCTACTGGCTGGCGGCATTCCAGCGGGAAGGCCGGCTGATTGATTTTTTTTTCGAAGACCTGAAAGACTACGATGACGCGCAAATCGGCGCAGCGGTGCGCAATATTCATGAATCCTGTAAAAAGGTTCTCTTTCGCCATGTAAAAATGAAAGCCGTGACCGACCTGGATGAAGGCGGCGACATAACCCTGGAAAAAGGATTTGATTCCCAGGCGTTTCAACTGATCGGCAATATACGCGGAGAACCGCCGTTTAAGGGAATCATCCGGCATCGCGGATGGAAAATTACGCAATGGGATATTCCGGATTTAAGCGGAGACATAAAGCCGGATATCGTGGCTCCCGC
>CAYTSY010000071.1:16883-17237 GCA_964440555.1 uncultured Desulfobacteraceae bacterium | reverse complement strand
GGAACTTATTGTTCCTCTGGTTCAAATCGAGAGGAAGGCCGAATAATGAGGAGCAGATTCACACAGATCGGCATCGATCGCCTGGTTCGTCTGAAGTGGCTGGATAAAGTATCATCCCTGGTTCTTGCAGGAAATAACGCGAATGATATTAAAATGATCCTTCAGAATGACATCCAGGCTGCATTTCGATCAGGAAACATAAATGTACGTGGATCCATAGACAAAACCATCACTATTCTGATGAAGGTCTGGCTCAGAGCCCCTTCTGAACTTGAGTCTCTCCAAGCAGGTGGCCTTGAACTGCTCAAACGTATTCCACGAGATTACCACATAGCCATCCATTGGGGAATGGTC
>CAYTSY010000071.1:1122-16873 GCA_964440555.1 uncultured Desulfobacteraceae bacterium | reverse complement strand
AGGGTTCTGCCGCCGCGGTCTCTGTCCAGAGACGGGTCCGTGAACAATATGGCGAAAGGGAGACTGTATCACGCCGGGCACGCTATGTCCTTCGATCATATCTGGATTGGGGCATGCTTAAAGAAACCGCGAAAAAAGGGATCTATACCGCCGGACCAACGCTGGCCATTGATGATCCCCGACTGATCGCCTGGCTGATCGAAGCAGCCCTTCATTCCCAAACAAACGGCTCAGCCCCTTTAAGGGACATGATGGATAGCCCGGGCCTGTTTCCGTTCCGGATAAAGGCAATACACGCCGACAACCTTGTTGCCTTATCATCCCGGCTCGACGTTCTTCGTCACGGGCTGGATGATAACCTTGTCATGCTGCGGAAGCCTACGACTAGAGGCACATCATGACCAAGATTCAGGGAGCAACCCCCAATAGCAGATTTTGTTATCTACCCAGATCCTCAGGTTATCAATCAACCAAAATGCCTGCGATATAAATTTGGGTAAGGTTTTTCCTTTTCCCCCTTCAGACAACCACATACATTCGATATCGTTAAGTTTTAAAATGAACAGAAAATTAAAATTCAACCACGATTCTACTTACTACATGCTCGCATTGACCATTTCGATTTTAGTGTGCTGCGGAACCGGAAGACCACTCACGAACTTAAACCAATTGTCAAGAAATTGTCTCAAAGCTACCGGGGACATAGCAACGAACTTGAGGGGAATCTTCTTCCCATTTGGCAGCGTCCCACCACATAAAAAAATAAGCTCCGATATCTGACCGTCGCTACCAGGACATGTAAAAACATTTCCATGGGCTAATCCGTGGCGCACGTAACTAACGGCATCTGAAACGCTTGTTTTTGGAGACAATAAGGACCGTGTTTGATACTCTGGCCAAGTATCCGGAGTCCCTTCTGCTGATTCGAGCGGACCACCATACCAAGAATTTTCAAGGCCTTCAAATAACATGGATTGAGCTATTGTCTCTGTTAATAAAGTATTAAGCTTCTTTGATGCCTCAACGAACCTATTCCGATCCAGTGGTGGCTGTTTGATTTTTCTGCCCTCACTGAGTCTTTCATAAGGCATAATGAATCCTGTGGCAGTCGCCATAAGAAGAAGAGTAACTTCACGGTCATTCTTTTCTGCAGGATCAAAAAATTTACCCAAAACATCATTACAACGGCAAGGAAAATCTTTTATAAAATCCTTGTAGTTTGACATAATATCCTCACTTACATCCCTCCTGCATGCTGGTTGATGAGCGGACAATCAATAATTGTGATGGGTATCCTAAACAAACCCAGTCTCAGAAAAATAAATTTTCGGATAACCTGCTTCACCCGGAGGCGTTTTTTGGGCGATCGGGTGCAAGCTAACCGCGGGGTTAGCCGCTAAATGATTCCCCAACCCTCTGTCGTAGCCATAACACCATATTAGTCAAAAGCGGAATAGACATGGTATCCCCTTTTGCATTCAGAAGTTCTTCAAAAGATCGTCTCAAAGCGTACCTATCATTATCGGAAGTAGCATCCTTTGTTGCTTCTTCCCCGAATGGCCAGAATACCCATGAACTTGCCTTCATGAATTCATATTGATCCCTTGCACCTTTGTGTAACTTAAAGAAATCATCGGCAGTCAGATTGGTTTGAGCGGCAAAAAACATCTCCGGTTTACCCCCTCTGGTAAGTTCGCGGGTTAGGCCAAGAAACGATATTTTCCCCGGCACCATGTGTTCCTCAAGGAGACTAATTTCTTCAGACCCCTCTCGTATGATTATGCTTTCCCCTAATATACCGCCTCCGCCATCAGTATATTCAAAGTCTCCCGAGAAAGAGGGGCTGAGTTGGGCGGGACGAACAATTACACGCCTTGACCGCTTGGGCAAAACTGCTCGGCCATCTGCGGTGAACAGCAAGAAATTCACTCCAAGGGGGTTTGCAATACGAGAGGCCTCCAACGGCTCAAGTCGACCACCAGGATGAATAATTTCGCGAATGCTATGGAGGTCGGCTTTCTCTCTAGCATCAAGCACAAGGTTTGTTCTACAGACCGATTCATAGAAAACACGTTGGTAGGCCAAAGTTAGATTGCCCCCATTCGAAAATACACCGGATAGACGCAACAGCTGCCCGTTAAAGTACTTCCTTCTCCTTGTAGCAAGGAATATTCGATATCGGCGGAAGATTTTATCAGACACCCCACTACACGACTGGTCAAGAGTAAATGGGGTTTTTTCGGCCTTGAATTTTATCTGGTTCAGAGCAATGTGGCCATCACGATTGTCCACAGATAGCACTTGCGGGAGAACATGATTCTTATTGTTAAGATTAAACCGTAACATTGACATTTCTCGATAGAAGGCCAAGACGAAGTTGAGTTTATCCCAAGACAGGTAATAGTCTCTGGTAAGCCACGAAGGAACACAGCGTTTTGCCAGGTACTTAATGGTGGAAGTACCAGGAATTAGGGTCGTAAGGGCATCCTCAGTGATAGCGCCTATCAAGGGTTTGACTATTTTGCCTCTGCTCATATTCTCACGCAGATTCCTTTGCTTTCTCGCTTCCTTTTTCGGCTGGCAAGCTATTATGCAGTTCTGTATATTATCACCTTTGTAATGTTATATGGAAATAGAACCGATTTTTCTGTGATACAGATAGATTGGGACAAATCCAAAATGGTGATAGTTTTAAATTAAAATTATCCGTATGCCCAGATTCAATCATAACTTGCATTATGTTTGAATCTGGGCATTTTTACCAATACCGACGATATTTTGCAATAAATTTAAATGGATTTTAGGTACAAGGCATTTTGAAGAAGCTTTTGATTGCCGGGAAATTGAGAGTCCAATCATTTCGGGCTTGCCCTGAGATACGCATCCAAAAGGTGAAAATATCAGCCATCGATGAAAGTTGTGATATGTCTGATATTCAATATCTTTTTCGATTCTCTATCCCTACCAAAAATTGAGCTTGCCGATTGATGCTCAGATCCCCTTTCGCATCAAACCCAGTCAATCTGCCCGGACCATGAAACGGTCAATTGCCAGCCCAGGATTATATTAACTTATTATCAACTTTTATATTTACATTGACATTTACTTTTTATTCATATTAAAATGGCCCTGCAATATAAATCTAAATAAACCCTTTTTAAAATACCAAGAGGCGACGATGAACTCTGAACTAACCCCCAAGCAGGAATCATTTCTGGGGTATCTGACCCGCTGGATTACCCAGACTGGAAAAGCCCCCAGTTTGCGCCAGGCAGCTTCGGACAACGATGTGAGTCGCGCAGCCGTGGCCCAATTGATCCGGGCGCTTGAGAAAAAGGGAGTGATCAAACGGGCAGGCCGCTACGGCCGCGCCATTCACTTGCTCAGTCACAGAGGGGGCATCGGGGACGTCCTGCGCCTGCGGGAAGTACCGATCGTGGGAACCATTGCCGCGGGTCTCCCCTTGTATGCCCAGCAGGAATGGGATGGCACTCTGATCGTGGATGCGGCAATTTACAAAAGCATGCCTCTTTTTGCTTTAAGAGTTAAAGGGGATTCCATGAAGGATGCGGCCATTCTGGATGGGGATCTGGTGATTTGCGAACCCCGGCAGTTTGCTCAAAACGGCGAACTTGTGGCTGCTTTGATCCGTCAGGAAGAAGCCACCGTTAAACGGTTTTTCCTACGGGAAACCCATATCGAGTTGAAGCCTGAAAACCCGGCATATAAACCGGTGCGATATGTTTTTGACGAAGTTTTGATCCAGGGCAAGGTGATCGGCGTTTTTCGGGGACCGGGAGGAATTAAGTAATGCAAGTGGTGGATGAGGTGGAAACAACAATTAATCAAAGGGGTAATTCCTGCAAATGGCGTGTGGGAACCAGCGGCTATTCCTACGGGGATTGGGTAGAGGCCGGGTTTTATCCGGCCGGAACCCCTTCGGGCCGGATGCTGCCGCTTTATGCGGAAAAGTTTTCAATCACGGAGTTAAATTACACCTGGTACCAGATGCCCAAGGCCGAGGCAATTGAACGGCAACGCCAAACCGTGCCGCCTGATTTCTTGTTTGCCGTAAAGCTGACCCGGACGTTGACCCATGAGATCGATCCCATGCACTGGCCCGCCCAGGCCGATCTTTTCCGGGAGGGCGTATTCCCGCTGATGCAGGCCCGGCAACTGGCGGTGGTGCTGATCCAGTTTCCGCCCCAATTTACCCGGACGCGGGACAACCGCAAGCATCTTGCCGCCCTGCTGGACAGACTCCTTGGCCTTCCTTTGGCTGTTGAATTCCGACACCGGTCCTGGGCCGCTGATCCCGTGTTTGCTGAGCTTCAACGCCGGAGCGTGACCCTGGCGACGGTGGATGTCCCGGATCTTCACAGCCTTTTTCCGCCATTAACCGTGGTCACCCATCCCGACCTGATCTACGTCCGGTTCCACGGTCGGAACGCCAAATCCTGGCGAACGGGAAACATGCAGCTTCAGTTTGATTATGATTATACCGAAGAAGAAATAGCCCAATGGGTGGAAGACTGTTTCAAGCCCATGAGCCGGCAGGCCAAAAGAGGAGTCCTGTTCTTTAACAACCACGTGCGTGCCCAGGCCCCGAAAAACGCCCTGAAAATGATTCAATTGCTCAAAAAGGAGGGCTTTCCAGCCGGATGACATGGGCGAGCGATTCATCATCCACTTGAATGTGGCGGACTTTGCCGTTGCCGTGGAACGGCTGGCCGATTCCCGATTGCGGGACCGCCCCGTCGTTATCGCGCCCCAGGGCACGGGACGGGCAGCGGTGTATGACATGAGCGAGGAAGCCTATCAAAACGGAGTCCGGAAACACATGCCCTTGTCAAGAGCATTGGGCCGATGCCGGGATGCCAGTGTGGTAACGCCGCATTTTCAACGGTATGAAAACGCCATGAAAGAGCTGGTACGGTGCGCCTTGCCCTATTCCCCGCTGATTGAAGCGACCGACCACAACGGCCATCTGTTCGTGGATGCCACCGGAACCGGAAAGCTTTTCGGCCCGGCCCCGGACGTGGCCTGGCGCATTCGAAAGGAGGTCCGTTTACGCCTGGGCACAGACCCCACATGGGCCGTGGCCCCCAATAAACTGACAGCCAAGGTAGCCACGCGACTGGTCAAACCCCTGGGTGAATACATCGTTGGCGCCGGAGACGAAACGCAATTTTTACGCCCCGTGGCCCTTTGTCTTATTCCCGGCATCGAGTCCGATGACTTGAACCGTTTTTCTGCGCTGAATCTCACCCGTGCCGGCCACGTGGAACCCTGGTCTCTGAATCAACTCGATGTCGTTTTTGCCAAACGGGCCTCCTTTATTTATAATATTGTCCGTGGCATCGATTCATCTCCTGTTGCACCGATAGGAGGAAAATCCCTGAAAATTTCCTTAGACCATGAATTTGCCGAGGACGCCAACGACCCATCCGTAGTGGAAGGATGTCTCTACCGCCTGGTGGAGCAAGCCGGGGCGAACCTGCGGCAGCAGATGCTTGCCGCCAGGCGGATAGGAATCGTGATCGCCTATTCGGACGGCGTCCGGATCGTTCGCCAGGCCGCCGTACAACCCGCAACAGCCAATGACTTTTTCCTGTTTGCAGCCGCCAAAATCGCCTTGACCCGCGCCTGGACCCGGCGGGTGCGCATCCGCCACCTTCGGCTGATATTTGACCGCCTGACTTATCCCCCGGCCCAATTGTCTCTTTTCCCGGACAAAAAAGAAAAATCAGCCCACAACCTGATGACGGCTTTAGACGCCATCCGTCAGCGTTTCGGCCATTCCGCCATCGCCGTGGGCAGAACCCTTGCCGTGTCGCCGCCATGATTCCCCTGGTCGTTCGATCATACTACTCCATGATGCGGGGAACCGCTTCACCTGCCCATATCGTAAAAGCAGCCAAACACATGGGGTATGACCGCCTGGCCCTCACCGACATTGACAACTTATACGGGTTGTGGCCGTTTTTAAACGCCTGTCGATATGAAGGGATCTCCCCCATTATCGGGGCTGAAATCACCGACCGTGCATCTTCCTTAAGCGCGGTCTGCTTGGTGGAAACGGATGAGGGGTATAAAAACCTCTGCCGCCTGATCACCCGCAGACACACGGATGAAAATTTCAATCTCAGCCAAGCCGTTGTTTCCCATTCAAACGGCCTTACTCTGCTGGTCAGGTCTTCCGAGATGTTATCCTATCTCCACAACTCCGTGGCAATGGTTGCGGCTACGATTTTTCAAAAACCTGACGCCGCCGCCTTGGATTTGAAACAAACGGCCCGGCGATTGGGCGTGCCTACGGTCGCTGTGCCGGGGAGTTGTTTTCTTCATCCCGAAGATTATGAGGTTCATCGCCTGTTAAGAGCCATTGATTTAAATACCTCCCTGTTTCGATTAACCCTCAAAGATACAGCATCAGCCGATGCTTGGCTGGCTCCGGCGCCGGTCTATCAGAAACGGTTTGACATATGGCCCGAAGCCATAGCCGCCACCCGGGATATCGCAGAACGGCTCACATTCACCGGTCCTGGCGACTTTCTGAAGATGCCGCCCTGGTCCCATCCGTCGGACCCGGACGCATCGGCGACAGTACATCTTCGGAATGCCGCATACGAAGGGGCGCGAAACCGTTATGGAAACGATCTGTCGGAAAACGTGGTGGATCGCCTGGAACATGAGCTGGCCGTCATCGACCGGATGGGGTTTTCATCGTATTTTCTCGTGGTGCGCGACATCGTGGCCAAAAGCCCCCGCATTTGCGGACGGGGCAGCGGCGCCGCCTCGCTTGTTGCATATTGTCTGGGCATCACCAATGTCTGCCCGGTGAAACACAATCTCTATTTCGAGCGGTTCTTAAACCCCGGCCGCAAGGACCCGCCCGACATCGATGTGGACTTTGCCTGGGATGAAAGAGACGACGTCTTGAATGCCGTGCTTAAATCGCATCGCGATCATGCTGCCATGGTCTGCAACCATGTAACTTTCAAGCCGCGCATGGCCATCCGGGAAACAGCCAAGGTTTACGGATTGACGGAGCAGGAGATCAATCAAGTGTGCAAGCGTTTGCCTTGGTTCTGGCAGGCTGATGGAGAAGGCGAAGACCTGCTCGACCATGTCAAACATTTGCCCCGACTGGCCGGATGCGGCTTCCCACCGCCTTGGCCGGAAATCATGGGCCTGGCCCAGCGGATCATCGGCATCCCCCGTTATATTTCGGTGCATCCCGGCGGCATGATCATCACCGGGACGCCCATTTCCGATTGTGTCCCTGTGGAAGCCGCCCCCAAGGGCGTATTTGTGGTTCAGTGGGAAAAAGACGCTGTGGAAGAAAGCGGCATGGTCAAAATCGATCTCCTTGGCAACCGAAGTCTGGGCGTTATCCGGGACGCCATCCTCAATATAAAGAAAAACAACATCTCTTTTGACGAAAAAAATTGGAACCCCGAAGATGATCCGGACACCCAAAGACTCGTGGCCCAGGGACGCACCATGGGGTGCTTTTACATTGAAAGCCCGGCCATGAGGCTGTTGCAGCAAAAAACGAGTAAAGGCGATTTTGAGCACCTGGTGATCCACAGCAGCATTATCCGGCCGGCTGCCAACGAGTTTATCCGGGAATATATCCGGAGGCTCCATGGCGGAAAATGGGAACCTATCCATCCCCTGCTTGCCGATGTGCTGGAAGAAACCTACGGCATTATGGTGTACCAGGAAGACGTCTCCAAAACCGCCGTGGCCCTGGCCGGATTCTCTCACGCAGATGCCGACGGTCTTCGCAAGATCATGTCCAAAAAGGACAAGCACCGGCAGCTTGCGGACTGCCGGGAACGTTTTGTTGTCGGCGCAAAGGACAAGGGTCTTTCAGACGGCCAGATCGAATCGGTGTGGGACATGATGATGAGCTTTTCCGGGTATTCCTTTTGCAAGCCCCACAGCGCCAGCTATGCCAGGGTGTCTTTTCAAGCCGCTTATCTTAAAACCCATTTCCCGGCGGAATTCATGGCTGCCGTGATCAGCAACCAGGGCGGGTTTTACAGCGCCTTTGCCTATGTGTCCGAAGCAAAGCGCCTAGGGGTGAAAATATTGTCGCCGGATGTGAACCAAAGCGATATTCGATGGAGAGGACATGGACGCATTATGCGCACGGGCTTTTTATCCGTCAAGCACTTAAATGCGGATACGCAGGACCGCATCATAAAAGAGCGGGGGGAAAGTCTTTTCAAAAGCGCCGAAGACTTTTTTTATCGGGTCCAACCGGATGAAGACGAGGCCCAATCCTTAATCCGGGCGGGTACTTTTGACGCGCTCTGCACGGATTTGCCCCGAGCCGAATTACTGTGGAAGCTTGCCATTTTCCGGAAGCGCGAAAGAAACCGGTCCAGGGAAAGAAGTCTCTTTGAGTCAGCAGAAGACATTCAAAAACCGGTTTTCCCGCCGGAAGATCCTCTTCAGCGCCTGCGAAACGAGTTTAACGTCCTGGGTTTTTTATGCGGGCCCCACCCCATGGATCTGCATGCCGACCGGATCAACGGGCAAGGCGTCGTCAAAGCCAGGGACCTGCATTGCTTTAAAGGGAAAAAAATTCGCATGGCCGGGTTGTTGATCACCGGCAAAGTGGTCCATACCCGGCATGGCGACCCTATGGAGTTTTTAACGTTTGAAGACGAGACCGGCCTGATGGAAGCCGTCTTCTTTCCAGATGCCTACAACCGTTTTTGCGCTGTTTTGGATAAAACCCAGCCGTTCGTTCTAATCGGAAAAGTTGAGGAGGATTTTGGAGCATACACGTTGACGGTGTCGCATGTTCAGCCATTGAAAGCCTTTGGGGTTTAAAATGGTTTAATGTTTGGCAATCGGTTTTTCAGCTTGGAATCTTGACCCGATTAGATGAGGAACTTGCGATTTGCCGTCACCCTTGACAATGGAAATCAAATGGTTCCAATTATTACAGACAGGGTGAAAGAGAAGATTTTTCACCCCGATGATTCCTGAGATACGCATCCAAGAGATGAAAATATCAGCCGTGGGTGAAAGTGGTGATATGTCTGATTTATCCTATTGGGCTTTATTGAGGTCAAAGATGCAAAATCGACTGTCTACTGGCAACAACTATCAAGACCTTATCCCAACTGTATTTCGCGGGATAACAACTGAGATAACAAAGGCTGAGATCGGGCGCGATCCTTCCGGCATTAGCAAGCCGACGATGGGTGCTCAATCCAGCCTTGTTGATCATAAATTAACGCAATGATTTTCCAGTGTCAAGACTATTTGAAGGCTATATAGGGGTTAGCCTCTGTCCTTCCAATTGGCTCAGTTAAGCTCAATCCTCCTGATCGGCGGGCAGAATCCCGCGCGACTTCCCGTCAATTGACTTCATAACCTCTGCCAATTCCTCTGAAAATGATTTGCCTCCGGCACCGGAAAGCTCTTGTCTTGCAGGCGCGTCAAGGCCCAGGATCTTTTTTAATTCGCTGGTTGCCATCAACTGGATCGAGTTATCGTTATAATTCCTCTCGATCAGGACTTCCTCGTCGGTCTCGGCAATCTTGCGTGTGCCGGGTTTAAACCGGACATTCTTGGATAGCCGGCCGCGGATTTTGATCCGTTCGGTCTTTTTGGCCTGGGAAAGATCCATAAGACGAGAAACCACATAATCCGGAGTTGCCCCGTATTTTAAAAGGGCCGCACCTTTCAGAGACATGACGTCACTTATGAGCTGTTCGGCTGTTACCATCATAGTGGTTTTATATAACATTAAATATTTACGCCAGCCAAAGGTCTTTCAGGAAGGCCATTCAAGGGAGGCCAAACAGAAAGTACATTCAAGGCGGTCAAAAATCATCGACATCACAAAGTATCGCCACCAGCGGCCTTTCGAATTGTCCAGGCAATCAAATTTGATTTCCACGCCCGCAGAACCTTCCGTGGTGGTCTGCCCTTTTTGGCGAGGTAGACCGCTCCGCAGGCCCGCAGCTCTGGGAGCAGCATTTTGGTTTTTGATTTCGAGTATCGCAGGAACTTTGCGATTTCCTCGGTTGTCTCGATAAGTTCATCGGTCATTTCTCCCCCAAATTCCAATGGTTACAAACACGTTGGGTATGCTGATAGAACATTACTTCATCACAGGTTAATTTTCCTTATAATCATCGGCTTTTTGAACATCACTTAATCCCGGCAAACTTTTCCCCTGAAATTGCTTATAAACGGCCAACTGTTCCAAATATTCCCGACTGCTCGAATATAATGGCTTGACGTAATCATCCGCCGACTCAACTTCTGGAAACCAGTCATCGTCAAGATAAGGAATTTTTGCTTTGAAATCTGATGCAATTTCATCCAACAAATTGGCTGCTCGATTTCATCCTGGCCGCTGGTGCCCCTTTTGCGGCAGAATTCGCATTGTCAAATGTACATGGGTTTCCAGAATCAAGATAATTTTTTAACCACAATCGTTGTTTTACGGTCAATTTATCGGCGGCCATGGTTCCCACCTTCCGATTTGTTCCCCCAATGATTCGGCAACTTCAATGACACCTGCCGACCGTTCTTCCTGCAAATTCGTCCAGCTCCATTTACGCCTCATAGCTTTCCTCCTAAATCTCATCCAGGTTTGGCAGCAGTTCTCGCGGCAAGGCATCCCATATCTTGCTTGCTTCATTGACCAGCCGCAGCGCTTCGTTGTATGTGATATCCGGTTCATCCAGCCGTCTGACAATCCACTTCAACCTCTCAAGCATTTTCAAATCGGTATCTTTTTTTGAAAAATGCTTACCTTGGGGTGCTGTAAAAACTGCAAAAAGGTCTTTTTGCACTTTTTGCAGTGCCTTGGGGTGGATGTTTTCCTGTTTTTTTAGCATGGCCATGTATTTCAAGCGTCACCTCTCATAATCTTTGGGTTAGCATGGTACTCAATTTTTTGCCTTCCGCCCGTGGCCTTTTTGTCGGGTACAATCCACCCGTAATCAGCCAGCAGATCCAGGGCATCGTGAACAAGTTTTCGATCTGTCAATCCGGACCATCCAGGGCGCCATACCTCCCATACTGTAAAAACTGCATTAAGTGCCCCGGATGTGATCTTGGAGACAATCGCCTTTGCTGCCGTCACCTCGGGGGACGTGACACTCGCATAAAGTCGCCTGGCATGGGTGCCCAAGTACTCGGACCAAGCCAGAGCCTTTAAAACTTCTCGTTCGCCGATGTTTCCCGCGTTTCCATCGGCCAAATGGAGTATCAGGGCCAGCCCCGGAACAAGCTTTCGATATTTGGCAAAATGTGATTCAAGCGCCGGGTGCAGGTCTTCACTCCTCAAAAGGGTTTCCAGGTCCTGCCGCCACTCGCGAAACAACCCCAGGGCAACCGTATTGAACCGGAAATATGGTTTCCCTTCAGGCACCCCATCAAAACCGACATCCATCTGCCCCCCAAGCTTCGTGGGTTCCAGGGTATTTAGCGCATCGAAGACCTTAAACGCCTGTCGTTTGGCCTCGCTATCGGGGTATCGGTCAACGTCTTTCCAGGTTCCTGAAACATCGGGCCATACCACTAATCCGAACCGTTGTAGCAGTCCATCGTCGCCACTGCCGCCTGTAATGGCCCCCTTCACGTAAGAGGCGATACGGGCCGGTTGTGTGCTCCCCAATAGGGATAAACATACCGCTGGGATGTGCAGATTCATGCCCCGGGTGATGCGGTCGAAGGTGTAGGGGCTATCCCCGTTCCAGCCTGTAAGGTAGAATCCCCGCGCCTCTGCATTTTCTTCCTGGTCAAGGCTCTTTAAAAGGCTGACCAGCTCATCGCGGTACACCATAATCCCGTTTGGGTTCTGCCGGTGGAGTTCACCCAGAGCCGCCGCTGTGGAGTCAACGGCAATGTATCTTTTCAAGGCGGGCTCCTCTGTAACCTCGATTGATAGGATGTGTGACACATCGGCCTTGGGATCTTTTTGTAATATAGCCCTTGCTGCCTTTTCAGCCGCTTCATGTCTCAACTTTTCGACGGTTTTAATGGTCGTGTATTCCCGAAGCTCTGTCTGATATTTTTCCAGGGCAATTGCTGCCAATCTTTTTATGGGACCCATGGCCGCATCCATCGCAGGAGATTTCATAACGCCGGGTCTGCCGATAAGGGCTCCCCATAGGTTTGCCGTGACGGTCCAGTCCGTGTTCTCTTGTGGTCGGACTGAAGCTTTTCGACCGATAACAGCGCTTAGGGCAACCATTAACGCAACTGCGACATAATCGGGGGGGCATTGCATCCGCTCGCAGATATCAGCCGCCCAGGTCCGCAGAGCGTCTGGCAGCAGGTCGAAGTCGAAGGGTGCAACGGGGAGCAGGCCACTGGGTAATGGTAAAGGTTCGGGCCGTTCCTGACTATCCGCACCAGATGATATGTCTTCAGCGGCTTCCTGTTCATCTATCCCGTAACCAAATTTTGACCCATTTGCATCACGCTCTATGTCTTCCAGAATATCAGCTAAGGGCATTTTTCAATTCCTCTCGAAAGTAGGTTGCCACGCTCTCTTTGTCGGCCGTGCAAAGCAACTCGTGATCGTATTCCAACCCGTCCAACCCGTGGAACAAATCGCCGTACTTCTCCAAATCCTCCAGCGTCCGTATCTGCATCAAAAACCGTTGTGAATTTCGGATTATAGTACCTAATTCATCAGACTTGTCGTTTTGCCATCGCCTGAACCACTTCAAGAGTTCCTGCCGGTGTTTTCGGCGTTCGATATTGGCATTTACTTTCGGTGTGATCTGTTGTCCGCCAATCCCAAGAAAACGCAAGGTATCCTTGAAAGATAGCTGATTGTAAGCCATCACGAAGTCAAAGACATCGCCTGACTTTCCGCATCCAAAGCAAACGAACCGTTGCCGGTCGGGATAGACGAAAAAGGAGGGGGTCTCCTCTGAATGGATGGGGCATAGCCCGACATAATTCTTTCCGGATCGTCGGAGTTGAACGACCTGGTCGATGACCTCAATGATGTCGATTTGGTTTTTCAGTTCGGACAGGTTCATTTCAACCTCGAATCAAAATGCCGGATAATAATATCGGCAAGCGGATAGGGTATGAGGCCTATGATAACCAGCCGGGTGATGGTGTATTGCAAAAAAATTATCAAAATTACTTTCATTTTGGCTCCGATTTTTCCTTTGGCGGAATAACCACTGACCGAGATTCAAGCCACCGAATAAAAGGTACAATTTCGTAACAAACCTTACGGCCAATACGGATGACGCCTTCAGTAGGCCCTTCTCCGAGGCTATCCAGGTTGGCCATGCGTTTCGGAGTGATCGTTCCACCTGAAAAGACCCCAACCTTCTCTCTGGCCAAGATTTTCGATTTCCAGGTGTCAGCTAAAAAGGAGAGGTCTGCCTTAATTCGCTCATTTTTTTTCTCCGATTTTTTCAATGTCCCCCCATATTCCCCTTGCAAAAGTCTTCGATAATGATTTAAAATGATTGTATGTGAAAGATTTTAAAATTAAACAGTGACCATGTCAATCATAAATAGTTTAAAATATTTGATAATTCTATGTTTTAAAAAAGCTATGTCAAACCATAATAATCATTAACGTAGAAACAAAGATGAAATCTCTCCCGAAAAAGAATAAAAAAGAAATACAAAAAGCGATTCAGCTATTTCTTGATGTAATTAACATCAAAGACATGGGTGGTTTGACAGAATACAGAAGAGCGGAAATAGCGGGGAACCTTCACCCTTATTTAACCTATCGAAATATAAACGATACCAGTCCTCATAAAGCTGTTGATCCTGAATTGATGAAGAAATCACAGGTATATATCGATCCGCAAAGGCTTTCTCTTTTCCAAAATGCAATAAAGAGCTTTTTCGACTCGATCATATTGAGATTTAGGGAAAGGTTGGATTTTATCGATGAGATCCCGGCCAGCGCAGAAGCCGACATTTCCCACCAGATGATTCTCGGTCAAAGGATTTCTTTGAATTATGAAGTATGTATTGAAAAGCTGATATTCGATTCTGAAGCAACAAAAGATGGAAAATTTAGAAATGTTGCCAATTTTATTGAACTGATAGACGGTGTCCCGGTTTCGGCTTTCAAAAAATGCAAAGATGAAGAGTGTGAAAAATGGTTTGTGAACTTGACCCAAAGAAACAGAAAATATTGCTGTAACCTATGTGCATCCAAAAAAAATCTCAGAGACAAGAGGGCTGAATCAAAAAATAGGATCGATGAAGGCGATCCTGTTGCAATCAAAGCCTATGAAACGGAAAAAATGATGGCAAGGGCCAGGGCAAGCGATTGGTATGATAAACGAGTAGCCGAAAAAACCCCTAAAGCTAAAATAACAAAGAGACCCAGAAAGCCGCATTCCAAAGCATCGTAAATGAGATTTCCTAAAAAGTGGGGACAGAGTGGGGACAACAGTCGGCACAAACAAAAAAAGGATTTAGCCAAAAGCCGCTAACCCCCTGAATTTATTGGTGCCGAGGGACAGAATCGAACTGCCGACACGGGGATTTTCAGTCCCCTGCTCTACCGACTGAGCTACCTCGGCACGCAATAAAGTGTTGTCCTTTTATATAAGCCTCAGGTGGATGTCAAGATTTTTTTGCCCATATCCCCGAAAAGGAACTGAACCAGGGCGCAGGCGGTCAGGGTGGCGGTTTCAGCCCGTAGAATCCGGGGGCCAAGGCCTGCGGCGATAAACCCAAAATTCCTGGCCAGTTGGATTTCCTCCTGTGTCAGGCCGCCTTCCGGGCCCAATAGAACCAATACGGTGTGAACCTTGTTTTTAGCGATCGAGTCAGCGATTTCACCGAGGGGTCGGGGTTCATTTTCCCAGAATGCGATTTTTACGTCAAAATCGCCGGCCATGTGGATAACCTGTTCATACGTCCGGGTTTCTCCGATTTCCAGTGCCTTGCCGCGGCGGCACTGTTTTATCGCCTGTTGAGAAATGGCGTTCCACCGGGCCATGCGCTTGTCCAACTGCTTCGGGTCGGGTCTGGCAACGGAGCGCGAGGCCATGAAGGGAATCCATCCGGTTATTCCCAGTTCGGTGAGCTGCCGGATGATGTCGTCCATTTTGGTTTCTTTTAAAAAGCCCTGGGCAACGACGATCCGGGTGGGCGATTCCGTTTCCACCGGCCGGCGGTCGATAATTTCAACCGCAACGCCCGTATGGGTAAGGGATTGGATTCTTCCATGATATTCAAACCCCAGGCCGTCGAAAAGACCGATGAGGTCTCCGGGCGTGAACCGAAGCACTTTTTGGATATGATGGGCGTCCTTTCCGGTAATGATGGCCCGACTGCCGGCAATGACGTCTGAAACAGAAGAAGGGTCCAGATAAAAATATCTCATAGGGGCTTTTTAATCTTTTTAGCCTGGCTCATGCAAATCCTTTTTTATTGCCCGGAGACGAATTCCCAGGCGCTTCGTAATGAATCCTATTGTTGAAAAACAATTTGAACCGCAAAGATGCAAAGAACGCAAAGGGTTTTTCTGATGCTGCTGAACCGATTTTTTTGATATTTGCCTGCGGCTTGACAGCCGATATGGCCTGTGATACACCGACAAAACCGTTTGTATCTTGAATTATTGCAATAAATTCGCAAAGAGAAATGATATGCAGGACAATTTTGACCCAAACCCGCCCGGGCCGGGTCGCCCCATGGATGATGATGAAGTTATTTTGCTGACCCGGATTGTGGCGGTTGGGCCGGAGGCGTCTTCATCGACCGA
>CAYTSY010000071.1:0-1112 GCA_964440555.1 uncultured Desulfobacteraceae bacterium | reverse complement strand
GACCGATGCGCCTCCCGGGGCCTGTGAGGCGGATCATGACGAAGATACCGGATTGGACCTCAGCCGGCTTGCGGCGGAGGTCGTTGGAGACCCGGACATAGCCAATGCCTTCGGCGGCGGATCTTCGCAGAGCGTGACCCTTTCCCTGGACCAGTTGGAGCAGGCTTTGGAAAAAGTCGTCAAAAAGCTTTATTCAGGTTCAATCGAATCCATGGTGATGGGTGTTATGGAAAGGCATGTTCAAAGGGAAATAGATAAAATCACGGCGCTGATTGCAGATGCGGCGGGAAAAGAAAAATAACAACTGTCATGTTGATGGTTGAAAAAAACAAATCAGGGGGCAACACTCGCCAACGATCAACGGACGAAGTTAAGAGGTTTGATTTTATGAGTTCCGATTTGCTTGAAAAAGGCTATGAACCGCATGATGTGGAAAAACGCTGGTATGCGTTCTGGGAAGAAAACAAACTGTTCGCAGGTCCCGAGGATTCCGGCAAATCGGACCCAAAGGCCTATGCCATCGTTATTCCGCCGCCCAATGTCACCGGGGTCCTGCACATGGGCCATGCGTTGAATATTACGCTTCAGGATGTGTTGTGCCGGTATCGCCGGCTCCGGGGCGACGATGTGCTCTGGATGCCGGGAACCGACCATGCCGGCATCGCCACGCAAAATGTCGTGGAACGAAAGCTCGCCGCAGACGGGGTCACGCGTCACCAGCTCGGTCGGGAAAAGTTCATTGAAGCGGTGTGGGAGTGGCGGAAGGAATACGGCAGCGCCATTATCAACCAGCTCAAGCGTCTGGGGGCTTCCTGCGATTGGGACCGGGAACGCTTTACCATGGACGAGGGCCTGTCCACGGCGGTTCGCAAGGTGTTTGTGCAGCTTTATAAGGAGGGCCTGATTTACCGGGGCAATTACATCATCAACTGGTGCCCCCGGTGTCATACGGCTTTGGCCGACCTTGAAGTGGATCATGAGGATCATAACGGCCACCTGTATCATATTTACTATCCTTTTGCGGAAGGGCCGGGCGGGATCGTTGTGGCCACCACCAGACCGGAAACCATGCTGGGGGATACCGCGGTTGCGGTCAATCCGGAAGATGAGCG
>CAYTSY010000070.1:6561-17397 GCA_964440555.1 uncultured Desulfobacteraceae bacterium | reverse complement strand
TTCATGGGGCATACGGACTTTCGGAAGAATATCCGGTTGAGCGGTATTTCAGGGACGCGCGCTGCTATACAATCCCGGACGGAACAACGCAACTGCAACAATTAATCGTCGGCAGGGAAATATTGGGAATGTCTGCGATTTAGGAGAAAAATCATGGCGGATTATACAAAATATCGTAACCTGAAAGTCGAAAGGGACGGCAAAGTCCTTAAAGTCAGTTTTAATCGTCCGGAATACATGAATTCCGTCAGTAACGAACTCCATGCCGAGATGGCGCGCATTTTTTCCGATATCGGCTACGATAATGAGACCTTTGCCGTTTTATTGACCGGTGAAGGCAGCGCCTTTTCAGCAGGCGGCGACCTCAAGGGAATGAGAATAGACAATGGGGGATGGACGCAAATCGCCTGGGAGGCAAAAAAAATTATAAACGATCTCCTTGACCTTGAAAAGCCCGTCATTGCGGCGGTTAACGGCGCTGCAGCAGGACTTGGCGCCACCGTCGCATTGTTTTGCGATGTCATTTTCATGTCTGATAAAGCCAAAATAGGTGATCCGCACGTTAAAATCGGCATCACCGCCGGTGATGGCGGCGCCGTTATCTGGCCGCTCTTATGCGGTGTTGCACGCGCCAAAGAAATGCTCATGACAGGTGATACCCTCAGTGCCGACGAAGCATACAAACTTGGATTGGTGAACCATGTGCTACCGCATCATGAATTAATGAACACCGCCATGGCATTTGCCCAACGCTTGGCAAACGGGCCTGCCCACGCTATTCGGACCACCAAGGTATCGGTCAATAAATTGATTAAAAGCGTTGTCAATTTAATTCTGGATACATCATTGGCCTATGAAGGACAGTCGTTTCAAACGGATGATTTTCAGGAAGGGGTAAATGCTTTCAGAGAAAAAAGAGCGCCGGAATTCAAAGGGAAGTGATTTTGGCTTTATCCATTAACGCCGCAATAAATTTAAAATTATGGAAAGGATGAAACCATGGAAAGTGTTTTGGAAAAGAGGATCGGAAGATTGGAAGACATCGAAGCCATAAAAACACTCAAGTCCCGGTATTGTTTTCTCGTGGACGCCGGCATTGCCGGTGATATGGCCAAAATGGATGAACTGTTGGCCAACTTTACGGAAAATGCATGGGTGGACTTTTCTCACCTCGGGATTCATAAAGGAAAGGAAGCGCTTGCCGTGTTCTTCAAGGAATTCGTGCCCCAGGCGCTTTCCTATTCGGCGCATCTGGTTTTAAACCCCGTTATAGAGATCGATAATGATACGGCCTGCGGCCATTGGTATTTTCTTGTGCCCTGCACATTCCGGGAGAAGAAAACGCCGGCATGGATACTGGGAAAATATGAAGAGGCCTACAAGAAAATCAACGGGCGATGGTATTGGAAGTCCATAACCGCCCGCTTTGACTTTATCAGCCCCTTTGAGGAAGGATGGGTGAAAAACCGGATGGCCGACATTTAGTTTTTTAATAGATTGACAAATCCGATGTGTGTCGGGCATCGTAATGGCGCAGAAATCACATAAAACCAGGAATTGAAGTTTTGATTGAAAACAGTTCTCTTGCCAAACGAGTCAAACGGCACGTCGTCGCCAGAAGGCACGTATTCTTTGCGGCGACCCCTCCCCATGCAAACCGCATATGCGCAAATGAACTCCGGTCTCTTTTATCTTTGGACCATGAGCCGGCAATACTGGCGGGAGGGGTGGAATTTGAAGGAAAACTTACGGATTGCTATCTGGCCAACCTGAAATTGCGCACAGCCAACCGGATCCTCATGCGGGCAGGTTCATTTGAAGCGACCAATTTTTTGAAACTCGAAAAACAATCAGCCGGCTTTCCCTGGGAACTGTATGTTCGTCCGGACATGGATTTCCGGTTTTCAATTTCTGCTCACAGATGCCGACTTTACCACAAAGAGGCCATCCGGGAGCGGTTTTCGGAACAAATTTCTGCAAGATTATCTTTTTTTTATGATGGCGCTTCGGAAAGTGCTCTCCATCCGCTGCAGACTATGTATATCCGGGGCGTTGACGACCGTTTTTTTCTGTCCTTTGACGCCAGCGGCGAAATGCTTTACAAGCGTGGAATCAAAACCCATGGCGGCAAGGCGCCCATGCGGGAAACAACAGCAGCGGCGATATTGCATCTGGCCAGCTATACGGGTCAATTGCCCCTCATCGATCCCCTGTGCGGATCCGGAACCCTTTCCCTTGAGGCCGCCATGATTGCGGCAAATATCCCCCCCGGCTGGTTCAGAAAATTTGCCTTCATGCATTGGCCGTCTTATTCTCCCGCAACCATGGAACATATTAAAAGAGAGGCCGAAAAAGCGTTTATCCCCATGAAAACCCCCATGGTGTTTGCCTCCGACAGTGATCCTACAGCCGTAAATGAGCTTGAAAAAACAGTTTCAGGGCATGGCCTCGATAAAATGATTCATGTAAGCCGGAAGGATTTCTTTGAGATAAAACCCGGCAGCATTGCGGATCAACCCGGTTTTATCTTCATTAATCCCCCTTACGGGATCCGAATGCAAACTCAAAAAGCCTCGGAAAAATTATTTCACGAAATTATCCGCAAGCTCAAATCCGATTTTCAAAACTGGACATCGATCCTGGTGGTTCCGGACCGGAAGATGATAACTGCCGCACCCATTGGGTCCAGAGTCCATCCGTTTTTTCACGGGGGACTCAACCTTTACCTGTCCATTGGCAAAATCTGAACAAATCGCTTGGGGCACCATTACAAAATGATAATTTGAAAAATCATAGCAACATGATAATAAGAGACAGAATGACATGGAATTTTGAATTGGTGTTTGCCAAGTCACATATTGTTTTACACGCCGCGAACGCAGAGATCTGTCGGCAGAAAAGGAACCGTTATGCAAAAAATAGAAAAAAAAGCACTTTCTTTAGTAGTGCTGTTTTTGGCATTCGGTTTCTTTTTTGCCTGCCTGGGCGGACATGACCTAACGGCGCCGGATGAGCCCCGATTCGCCCTGGTGGCAAAAGAGATGCTGACGGACAGCCATTGGGTATTGCCCCACCGAAACGGCATCCCGTATCCGGACAAACCGCCCTTGTTTTTTTGGGCCATTGCGGCGTTTTCCGCTCTGGCCGGCGGCACGGTCAATGCCTGGACAGCCCGGCTTCCATCGGCTTTTGCCGCTTCATTGATCCTTTTGCTGATGTGGTGGTTCAGCAGGGAAAAAGAAAGCCGCCCCTTTCTGCCTGTCCTTACAATTTTGGTTCTGATGAGTTGCGCCAAATTCTTTTTTCAGGCCCGGATCGCCCAGATCGATATGGTGCTTTGCCTGTGGACAACCCTGGCACTGATTACCGGTTATCACGCAATGACCGGAAAGCCGTACAGTTCATTCTGGCTGGGGATGTTTCTGGGTTTGGGCATCCTGACCAAAGGCCCCGTCGGATACCTGGTGCCGATCGGCGTTATGGCCCTTTTCGCCGCAATAAACGGCCGGGAGACATGGCGGCGCTACCCTGTCAAGGCGCTTCTGTGGGGGCTGTTGCCGGTTTTATTCTGGCTGATACTGCTTTTGATTGATGTCTTTGTTCATCATCAATGGGACTATCTGGTCAATCTGCTGTTTAAACAAACTCTGGTACGTTACTTTGACCCCTGGCATCATCATCAGCCGTTTTATTATTTTTTCGTTTCCATTCTTCACGATTTTCTGCCGTGGACCCTGTTTTTGCTCTTGGCTGTGCCGGTTACGAAAAAAAAATGGCGCTCGCTGGATGACAAACAAAAATACTGCTGGGCTGTTTTGGCCTTCACCCTGTTCTTTTTCAGCCTTTCCAAAGGTAAGCGAAACATTTACATTCTTCCGCTGTTTCCCTTTGCGGCGTATCTGGCGGCGGTGCAGATTGAAACGCTCCTGACAAAAACCCAAAAGACATGGCGGGAAATCATGCCGGGCGTTTTTATGGGTCTGATTTTTCTCATCACTTCCGGAGCCCTTGTCGCAGTCGGGGCCGGATGGATAAAAATTCCCCGGGGGGTTGTCGATGCGCCCATTCCCGGCATATGGATGACGACGGCCGGCATTTTTCTGGCAGCCTCGGCTGCCGCGGTGTTTTTTTTCAGCCTGAAAATGAAGGCGATGGAAATGACGGCGTCGGCAACAGCCGCCATGTTGATCCTGTGTCTGTTGTTTTTCGGAGTTGTTCTGCCATGGCTCAATCCTTTCCGCAGTGCAAAAGGGTTTATGGAAAAAATCAACCGGATCATTGGCAGCGGATCTGAAAACCCGGTCGTGGGAATGGTCGATTTCCGGGCGGAATATCGTTTTTACGGTGATTTTCCCCTTGTTGAACTGGCCGATGAACTCGGCAGACCCCGGCCGGATTTACCGAAAATTAAATCATTTTTTGAAAAAAATCCGAATGGATGGCTTATTGTCAGAGAAAAAGACTGGGAACGATTTGCGCAACCCCATGGTTTTGGTATAAAAATTCTTCACATGCAAAAAGTCGGCGACGGGAAAAATATGATGCTGATCAGGAAGAGTGAAGAGTGAAGAGTGAAGAGTGAAGAGTTTGATGGATGGGATAATAAATCAACACATGATTTTCAATTCTCAATTCTCAATTTTAAATTTTCAATATCCAAGGATCAAGGCGAATGAAAACGGATGTCAGCATTATTGTTCCGGTAAAGGACGAAGAAAAAAATATTTTTATTCTGGCCGGTGAAATCAATACGGCCATGGAAAAAATAAACTGCTCTTGGGAATGCGTATGGGTAGATGACGGTTCAACGGACGGCACATTGGCCGAGCTCAGATCCCTGCACGGGGCAAACCCCCGTCATCACTATGTCTCGCTTACTCAAAATTTCGGTCAATCCGCAGCTATGGCGGCTGGGTTTCAAAATGCAGACGGAAAAATTCTGGTCACGCTGGACGGCGACGGACAGAACGATCCGGCCGATATTCCGGCCCTGGTCAACCAGTTGATTACAGATTGCGCCGACCTGATCAACGGCTGGCGAAAAAGGCGCGAAGATTCGCTTGTCCGAAAAATATCATCAAAAATCGCCAATGCGTACCGGAACAAGATGACTCAGGAAAATATCAAAGACGTAGGGTGTTCCCTTCGCGCCTTCCGCCGTGAATGCGTGGAACGCATACCCGTATTTAAAGGGATGCACCGTTTTTTGCCGACATTGATCCGCATGGCCGGGTTTGACAAAATCATCGAAATACCGGTCAATCACAGGCCGCGAAAACACGGCAAAACCAAGTATGGCATTCACAACCGGTTATGGGTGGGATTGGCCGATACCTTTGCCGTTTATTGGATGCAGCGGCGAATGGTGTTTCCCAAAGCCGGCGAACGAAGCCGCCCGGAAGGAAATTAAGCATATGAATACGTTCTGGCTGGTTCTGGGTTTTTTTGCCCAGGCGTTGTTTTCCGCCCGGTTTCTGGTCCAATGGATTGCCAGCGAAAAAGCCGGCAAAAGCGTAATTCCGAATATATTTTGGCACTTAAGCATCGCCGGAGCTGCCTTGCTGCTTGCCTATGCCATCTACCGGAAGGACCCGGTGTTTATTCTCGGTCAATCCATGGGATTTTTGATTTACGGACGAAATCTTTTTTTAATCCGCAGGGAAAGACGCCGAATCGTGAATCGTGAGTCGTGACGAAAAGGTTACAGGCTGTCCAGCAGATCCTGCTTCTTTTTGGTGTGTTCTTCCGGCGTGATCAGCCCTTTTTTTAAAAGCGCGTTGAGCTGTTCCATTTTGCCTTCAATATCGCTTTCCGCTTCGGTTTTTTCCGGGTCCTTTGTTGCCGGTTCCTGACGGCCGCTGGTTGGCGAACCGCCCAACCCAAATAGCCGTCCGATCATTGCCGCTATCTTTTTGATCCCCTGCCACAGTTTAGGCAGAACCCAGATCATCAGCAGAATAAAAAGAATCAAAAAAACTAAAAAAATCCATGGTTGATGCAAAGCCGCCCACATGCCGGCAATGACCATGACATCTTCGCCAATCGATGCGGCCCAATTGGTAAACGGTTCAGGGGATGTATTAATCAACACCCGGGAACCGGCTTTTGTCGCATGGCTTCCGGCCGCCAGCGTCCCCCCCACAATGGCAGCGGCCAGGGCAGCGGGCTCGCCGACCTGAGATACCGCGCCGTATGCCAGCACCGCGCCAGCGGGAATCCGGATAAACGTATGGATCGCATCCCAGCCGGTATCGACCCCCGGCATTTTGTCCGCAAAAAACTCTACGGCATACATCAGGCCTGCGGCAGCAATCACGAGTGGGTTGCCCAATACCTGAAGATCCGGCGGCAACAAAACGTTTCCGGTCGCCTGAAGAAATCCCAGGACCAGCAATGTGGCGTAGAGGTTGATGCCGCTTGCCCAAGCCGTGCCCATTGACAAAGAAATTGTTTTGATGATTTGATCCAACTGTTCCATGCGGGCCTCCTTGTTAAGAAAGATATAAATTTGGTGTATTGCTTTCTTTTAAGGATCTAAACAGCTTCTCTTTTCTCACTGAACAATGACGATTCCCGTCAGTGTTCCTTTTGGGACATCTTCCGGTTTGGCGCTGCTTCCGATGGGATAAATGTCCCATCCCGCAGCGGTAACCATTTTATATACGTCCATCCCCACGACTTCCATGGACGGCCGGCTTAACAGCGAAAAACGGCAGCGTTTCCCCTCCATGGCCTGACAGGTTTCATGCTGAGAGCAAAACGTATGCCGGCATGAACCGGCGGCAAACCCGAACGCCAGGTAATGTCCGTCATAGAAGGCCAGAGATTCCACTTCGCTGACAATCTTATAGACCTCCTGATAGACGGCAATCCTCTCCTTTATAGTGGATTTGTCCCTGACGATCACGTTAGGGGGGACTTCTTTGATGAACAGGACAGCCCACTGGTATTTCTTGAGCAGATCCCTCAATTCATCCGGCGTAAGCGTGTTCGGGGGGCAATGGGCCCCGGCCCCGTACCCGAAACATCTGGGAATCCGGCACTTCAAAGGAATCCGGTCATCGACGATGATATCCTCCGCCCGGATGATTTTTGCCCCGGAGGCCCCGAGCTCAAGTGCCTTGTCCCTGTATTTTTCCAGGTGTTGCGGCAACAGGGCTTCATTCATGTCCACGGTGATTTTTCCCACTGTTTTTCCCATAGCTCCCTCGGTTTTCATTGACCTGTTGTTTGAATGCAGCGCCGATAATCACACCCCGAATCCGCTTTCCGGCATCTCCACCGCAGCGCCGTTCATCTCGCATATGGCATCCATTTTGCCCTGAGCTACGGGAAGAACGCTGTAAATAAAAAATTCAGCGGTCATCAACTGTCCCCGGTAAAAATCGGCATCGCTTTCTTTTCCCGCGCTTTTAAGTTTTTCAGCAGCGATGACGGCCCGCCACAGGAGCATCCAGGCCATTGTCGTGTCGCCGAAAACTTCCATGAACGGATAGGCCCAGGCAAAGGCCTTGCGGACGTCAGACGACATGGCGGTTTCGCCCATATGCATGGCGGTTTCACCAAGCCGGGCAATGGCTTTTTCCACCTTGTCAGCCATTTTTTTTAAATTGTCAACGGATTTTGCGGCATCGACAGTCCGGGTCATTTCACTGAAAAGGCCGGTCAGCGCCCGGCCCCCGCTCAAGCCGAGTTTTCTGCCCAAAAGATCCGCGGCTTGAATGCCGTTTGTGCCCTCATAGATCATGGTGATCCGGCAATCCCGGACAAGCTGCTCCATGGGATAGTCTTTGATGTATCCATATCCGCCGTAGACCTGAAGCCCCTGGTTGCACACCTCATAGGCCCGGTCCGTGACATACCCTTTGGCAATGGGCGTCAACAGATCGATAAAGGCTTGGTACTTTTCCCGTTCCAACGGGTCATCCGACAGCTTGATTTTGTCCTGGCAATACCCGACAAAATACAACAGGCTTCGGATGCCGTCCACAAAGGCTTTCATCGTGATCAACTGACGGCGGACATCGGGGTGTCTGATGATGGGAACCGAAGCAGCGTCCTTGCCCGCGGCGATATCTTTTCCCTGGACACGCTGTCTGGCGTAGTTAAGCGCGTACAGATAGGCGGCGCTGGCGCATCCCAGTCCCTGGTGGCCGACCAGGAGCCGGGCTTCGCTCATCATCAGAAACATGGCGCGCATTCCCTTGTTTTCTTCGCCCAAAAGCGTGCCGTTGCACCCGCCCTTGCCGCCCAACGTCAGTGCACAGGTCGCGTTTCCATGAATTCCCATTTTTTCCTCAACGCCGGTACAGACCACGTCGTTAAACTGCCCGAGAGTGCCGTCGTCGTTGACCCAAAATTTGGGAACCAGGAAAAGCGATATGCCTCTGGTGCCTTCGGGCGCACCTTCAATCCGGGCTAAAACCGGGTGGATGATATTTTCCGACAGGTCATGGTCGCCCGATGAGATAAATATTTTATTCCCGGAAATGGCATACGTGCCGTCCTCATTTTTAACGGCTTTGGTTGTCAGGGCGCCGACGTCCGACCCGGCCTCGGGCTCAGTCAACAGCATAGTGCCGGTCCATTTGCCGGTATACATGTTTTTTAGAAAAAGTTTTTTTTGTTTCTCCGTGCCGAATGCATCCACCAGCCGGGCCGCGCCGTGAGTCAGACCGGGATACATCATAAATGCGTAATTGGCGCCGTTGAAAAACTCCGATGCGGCCAGCGCCACCGCATGGGGCATCCCCTGTCCCCCCCATTTGGGGTCTTCGGACATGGCCAGCCACTCGCCTGCATTGAACAATTCAAAAACCCGGTGAAAACATTCCGGAACGCTGACGTTGCCGTTGTCGAAACGAACGCCTTCCACATCGGATAATTTCCGGGTGGGCAGGATTTCCTTGATGGCCAGATTTCTCGCCTCTGAAATGATCAGTTCCACGGTTTTTTGGGTGAACTCCGCATATTTTTCATGCCGGCTCATCTCCTGCACCTGGAGTTGTTCAAACAAAACAAAATCAACGTCTCTTCTATCGGAAATCAATTGCGCCATTTTTTCGCTCCTTTTCGTTCATGAATGATTATTTTTAGTGGTTTCGTAAAAAGTCGCCATTACACATAAATTTTTATAAACCACGAAGAGACCGAAATACACGAAACTGAAAATATGATATATTCTTATACCTTTCGTGCTTTTCGTGTCCTTCGTGGTGAAAATCAGCCTTTTTACGGCGCCACTATTTTGGATTATTCTCAATAGCCAACATCCGGATTGACCGGCCCGGACGTGGTTGCGATTCCGTTAATGAGCAGATCGACCAGGGGATCCGCCATGGTTCTTAAATCGTATTTGCCTTCAGCGTGAACCCAGGTGTTGATCACTTCGTCCACCGCCCCGATAATGAGACGCTTGACCAGACCCAGATAAAGATTTTTCCGTATCCAGCCCTCTTCCTGGCCAAGTTCCAGAATTTCAGTGATGATATCCATATACCTTTTTGACATTTCCCTGATCGGTTCTCCGGCCAGGCGTCTATGGCTATGGGTTTCCAGTTGATAGGTCACGGCCATATCCCGGTCTTTCTGAAATTCTTCAAGGTGGCATCGGATCAGGTGCTTAAGCTTTTCCCGGGCGCCGGTTGCTTTGTCGACAGCATCCCTGAACCGGTCGAAAACCTGCTCGGTTCTGTACCTGAACAATCGGATATACAGATCTTCCTTGCTTTTGAAATACAGGTAGATGGTTCCATCCGCCACATCCGCCTCTTTTGAAATCATGGATATGGTGGATTGATAATACCCTTTTTCGGCAAACACTTTTCCGGCGGCTTTCAAGATCCGTCCGGTCTTGTCGTTGTTTTTAGCAGATGAAGCGATATCGGTTCCTCCCTGCCCGGACATATTAATGAGTGTACGTTCATTTATCATAATGGTCTTTTCCGGTCAAGTTTTTAAAGGGTGATAATTTTTAATCCCCATAATTTAAATAAATTCAGCCGAATATTCAGGTATCCGAAAAAGCATCGGCACCTGACCAAAAAATGAATAAACGTTCATTATTTCAGCGCTCCCCGGAGGCATCCGTAACAGGCAAACAGGATAAATCAACCCATTGATTTGGGACAAGTCCGATATTTTCCCCTATCCCGGCCAGATATGGGGTATTTTTTTTCTTGACGGTAAAAAAAGGGTTTGTTAGTGGTGATAGCTTACGTCAATATCTTAAAAAAAATCAGGATTCAGCATCCTGAATCCATCAGGAGTTGAGGCAAAATCAGAGGCAAGAAAACTGAAGGAAGAGGAAGGGTTTAAAAATGGAAACAGTCTTGATCGGCCCGGCCAAGGACACACTTTTGGGAATACCGACGGTTATTTTTTCTTTTTTGATTCCGGTAATAGGCGCAGCCCTTTTTGCTTATATCATCGCGCGCAGATTGGCGCCGCTGGTAAAGGCAGCGCCGGATGACCGGCTGAACCGTTGGCCGGAGAGAATCTTCAATGTTTTAAAAATATGGCTGGCCCAATACCGGCAACCCCGCTACAGGACCGCCGGCATCATTCATATCGTCATCTTTTTCGGTTTTTTGACCTTGTCCATTCGGTCCTGCTCCCTGGTGGTCATCGGCCTTTACGAGGATTTTGTATTTCCCGGACTGGGAGGCGTGCTGGGCCATATTTACAACTTTATCAAGGACTACGCCGCGACCGGTGTACTGATTGCCTGTATCGCCGCCGCTTACAGAAGGCTCGTGGTCAGACCGGCAAGATATGCCGTTCCTGAAAAATACGGCCATGACCGCGCCGCTCAAATTATTACTTTCGTCACCATGG
>CAYTSY010000070.1:0-6551 GCA_964440555.1 uncultured Desulfobacteraceae bacterium | reverse complement strand
CCATACGCCCGAGGCGATTTTCGTTCTGGGGCTGATTTCCACGCTCATGTTGTCGGAAAGCGCTTTTGAAGCGGCCCAGATGGCGGCTCAACAGCAAAAAGCCCTGCCCGTCGATTTTGCGGCCCCCCTGACGCTGGTCTGGTTCTGGAAGCTGATTTTCAGCCACACGCCTATTGAAAATCTTCAGACAATTCATATCGCGTCCTACTACATTCATGATCTGACATTTTTCTTTTTCCTTTGCTTTTTGCCCATGGGCAAACATTTTCATGTGATCACATCGATTTTCAATGTGTTGTTCATGCGTCTTGAAAAAGGAAATGTAAAACCGGTCCGCTACGGCATCGATGATGAAAAACTCGATGAACTCGAATCTTTCGGCGTCAAGAAGCTGGAAGATTTCACATGGAAGCATCTGCTTGATTTTTATACCTGCGCGGATTGTGGCCGCTGTTCGGATCAATGTCCGGCCAATGCCGTGGGACGCCCCCTGTCCCCCCGATTCATTTCGATCAAGGGACGCGACAAAATCTTCAGAAATTATCCCTTACGGGGCGACTTTTTGCCAAGCGAACCTTTAATCGGCGACATTTACGAAGAAGATGAAATCTGGTCCTGTACCACCTGCGGCGCCTGCGAACAGGAATGCCCCATCGGCATCGAATACATCGACAAAATGGTCGATATGAGACGCGGTATGGTGGACGAAGGGATGGTGCCGCAGTCGCTCCAAAAACCGCTGAGCGCCCTGGAAAAAAGAGGAAATCCCTGGGGGAAGATGGAGAAAAAACGGGCAGACTGGGTTAACGGTCTGCCGGAGAATGTCGCCGTCAAGATTCTTGACGGCGGGGAAAGTGCCGAAACCGTGTATTTTGTCGACAGCATTACCTCTTTTGACGACCGTATGCAGGATATCGGCCGTTCCGTGGCAAAAATCCTGAATGCCGCCGGCATTGATTTCGGCATTCTGGGAAAAGATGAAAAGGATTCAGGGCATGAGGTCAGACGGTTCGGGGAAGAAATGCTTTTCCAGGATTTAAAAGCCCAGAATACCGAAGCCATACTGGCATCCGGGGCAAAGAAAATCGTCACCGCAGACCCTCACGCTTTCAACGCATTGAAAAAGGACTATAAAAACCTCCCGCCGGTGGAGCACATCAGCCAGGTCATTTTAAAAAGCATCCGATCCGGGGCCATCCGGTTGAAAAAAATCGATGACGACGCGAAGATTTACACCTACCATGATCCCTGTTACCTGGGACGCCACAACAACCTGTATGATGAGCCCAGAGAAGTATTGGATGCCATTCCCGGCCTGAGGCGCGTTGAAATGTTAAAATCCAAAGACCGGTCTTTCTGCTGCGGCGGCGGGGGATTAATGCTGTTCTACGAACCTGAAGAAGAAATGCGGATGGGGGTTTTGCGCGTGCAAATGGCCCGGGACGCCGGCGCCAACGTGATTGTCACGGCATGCCCGTTCTGCCTGGTCAACATGGAAGACGCCATCAAAGTCGCCGGATTGGAAGGGAAAATGGAAGCCATTGAACTGGCGGAACTGGTTGAACGGCATATTGCGTGAGCGTTGAAAGCTGAAAGTTTAAAGTTTAAAGTTTAAAGCGGATTGATGGTTTTGATTTTTCAACCATCAACATATTTTATCTGGCCTGCGGGGCCTTAACCGTTGATTATAATCATTATTAACCTGGGAGGGATGATATGGAGATTTTGGTATGCGTGAAAAGAGTTCCCGACACCGCGGAAAACGAGATTGAGGTCAGAAAAGACGGTGTGGACATTGTCCGCAGCGATCTCGTTTATTCGGTAAACGAATGGGACAACTATGCTGTGGAAGAAGCGATCCAGATCGTTGAAAAAGCCGGGGGATCCGTGACTGTGGTCACCGTGGGCGATGATGATTCCGAGGAAGTGCTGAGAAGAGAAATGGCCATGGGCGCGGACAAAGGCATTCTTCTCAAGGACAAGGCGTTCGCCGGATCCGATGGAAGAGGCATTGCGACAATTTTAAAGGCGGAAATCAGCAAGGGAAAGTATGATCTGATTCTGACCGGCGCTCAGGCCGATGACGGTGCTGCCCAGGTCGGCGGCATGCTGGCCGCCATGATGGATGTACCCTATGCCTCTCTGGTAAATAAGGTCGAGGTTATTGACGGCAAAAAACTCAAAGTGGGCCGTGAGATTGAAGGTGGAAATCAGGAAATGAGCGAAATCGACCTTCCCTGCGTCCTTTCCATTCAAACCGGCATCAACGAACCCCGATATGTGGGTATCCGCGGCATTCGTAAAGTTGCGTCGGTTGAAATCCCCGTTCACGGCGCTTCGGATATCGGCGTAGATACCGGCGTGGTGGGCGCTGCCGGGGCAAAAGTGAAGCTGGTGGACTATTTTGTACCCGAGATGGGTGCCGGCGCCGAAATGCTCGAAGGAAGCACGGAAGAAATCATTGCCAAACTGATGGAACTCTTAAAAGCCAAAGGAGGGCTCAAATAATGGCTGGAAAAGTTTTTACATATATCGCTCATAAGCAAGGCGTTGCGGAAGACTCGGCCCTGGAGCTGGCAGCCGCGGCAAAAAAAATCGCGGCAGACGGCGGAGCTGTTGCAATTGTCGTGGGATCGAATATCGGCGCGTTGTGTACCGAAATGGCCAAATCTTATAAAGAGGTCTGGAAAATTGAAAACCCTGCACTGGCCCATCCCAATGCCGAGGTGATCCGGAAGGTGCTGGTCAAGGTGCTGCCTAAAGATGCCGTTGTTCTGGTCTCCAATGACACCTTTGGCATGGACCTGTCGCCGGGCCTGTCCATCAAGCTGGATTCCCCGTTTCTGTCCGATGTCGTCGCTTTTGAAGTGGACGGCAGCACGCTAAAGGCCGTTCGCCAGGAATACAGCGGTCAGGCCCATACCCATGTGCAGTGCGACATTTCCGCCGGCGCGGTGATCAATACCCGGGCCGGCGTTTTTCAAGCCGACGAAAGCAAATCCGCCGGAGGTCAGGTAACGGACAAATCCGCCGAAGCGGGCGATCTCACAGCCGGCCGCCGCTTTCTGGAAGTCGTTGTCGCGGAAGTCGGCGACGTTGATATCACCAAGTCGGATGTGCTGGTTTCCGTGGGCCGCGGGATCGAAGACCAGGAGAATATTGAAATCGCACAGGAACTGGCCGATGCCATGGGCGCCGTCGTGTCCTGCTCACGCCCCATCGTGGATGCGAAATGGCTTGAAAAATCCAGGCAGGTCGGAACCTCCGGCCAGACCGTCAAACCCAAGGTTTACATGGCCATGGGCATCAGCGGATCATTTCAGCATTTGGGCGGCATCAAGGGCAACCCCTGTATCATCGCCGTGAACAAAAACCCCAAGGCCCCGATTTTTCAGGTCGCCGAGGTAGGCGTAGTGGCGAATATTCTTGAATTCATGCCGGCTTTGACGGAAGCGATTAAAGCTTCATAGCCCGGTAAACTTACAAGCAAGAGGCCGGTTGCCGCTGCATTGAGGCAACCGGCCTTTTACTCAGGTTGTTTGAGGCGGATCAGATTTGCGACCGACAGAGATCAGCGACACCGCACATACCCATAACCTATAACCTATCCTCAAACACCACCGGTTCCTTTAAAATCAAGTCAAGTGCCTCCCTGGCGGATTGCGCCGCTTCCGGAAAATAGTCTTTCAGCCCGCAGATATGCCTCAGGTTGTCCGCGGTCCTGAGGATCAACATCGCCAGATCACCGTCTTCGACGCCGGAAAGATCGCGCACCTTGTCCCACGCATAGCCCGCAGCCCACGCATGGACCGTTGCCATGGGCCGCAGATATTGAGGCCTGACCTCAAAGCGGCTTTCGATGAGGCTGTCGAAAAGCGGCTTTAATTTCTTGTTCATCCGCCGAAATATTTTAACCAGTTTATTGGGAATATACATCGGCTCTATCCGGTCGTCGGTTTCCTGTTCATTGACAAAAACAGCAACCGCACCAGCCAACAAGGCCGGATCATCAACGGGAAACGCATTTTCCCGAAATCCTTCCGCGATCACCAGCGGCTGGTCTACCCGAAGTTGAGACGCCCAGACGCCATCACTTGTCAGGCTTCCTTCCCGGGTCGCAAATTCGTTTTCCTGCAAAAATGCCAGGTGGCGGTGGAAATCTTCAACCAGGTACTTCCCTGCCAAAACATCGCTTTTTTTACCGGCTTTTCTTTGCTCCCGAATCTGGAATGCGGCAAAAGACTTGTATAAAAGGTCTTCGATCTGATCCGGGGCATGGGACAGCAAAAGATTCAAGACCATTGAAAAATTGACCCGGATCTGGCTGTTCACCGGTGAAGGGGGCAATGCCGTTAATTTTGCCACATGACGGGCATCCATGAATCTTCCGGGGATAATGATGGCGAACCCGATTTTATCCATGCCCCGGCGCCCGGCCCTTCCGGTCATTTGATGGAATTGCGTGGGATCCAAAGGCAAAAATTCCCGCCCGTTGAAACGATCGGAATTCAACAAAACAATCGACCGGGCCGGAAAGTTAACGCCCGCCGCCACCGTCGAGGTGGCAAAAATAGCATCCAGCAGCCCTTCCGACATGAGTTTTTCCAGGACCAGCTTCCATGCCGGCAGGTGCCCGCTGTGGTGGGCCCCGACCGGCAAGGTGCTTCAGATGCTCAATCTGCCGGTGGGCGGCGATATGAGGCGTGTCTGCAATCAATTCTCCCAGCCGGACTTGGCGTTTTTCCCTCAACATCGGGTCCTGAGTGAAATTTTGATCGCACACCCCCAGTGCGGCATCACAATCCGCGCGTGATTTTAAAAAGAAAATCGTCGGCAACAGCCGGTATTTTCGCAGAACCTTTAAAATTTCACCAAATGGCGGAAGCCTGTGGGGCGGGGCCAGCATAAGCGAGCGGCCGGCTGAAAGAAATTCGGATATTTTCTTATCCATGCCTGCGGGCTTGTTGCCTTTGGACATGGACATCAGGGGGAAAAGCGTTCCCGTGGGGTGGAAAAACAGCGGATACAGTGGAACCGGACGCTTGTCTTCCGCAATCACCGTGCATTGTGTCGACCGGATGGATTGCATCCAGCGCGCGATTTGATCCGGGTTCCCGATGGTGGCGGAAAGCAACAGCAGGGGTATGCGCTCCGGGAGGTAAATGATGATTTCTTCCCAGACCACGCCCCTGTCTTCGTCTCCGAGAAAATGAGCTTCATCCAGCACAACGAAATCAAAGGGCAGCTCAACACCCAGATGCATGGCGTCGTAAAGTTGATTGCGCAGGACTTCCGTGGTGCCGATAATGATGGCTGCTTCGGGGTTTTCTTTTCGGTCGCCGGTTAATATCCCCACATTTTCATGACCGAAAATTTCCCCAAACTCCATGTGTTTCGCGTTGGAAAGCGCTTTTAAGGGAGATGCATACCAGGATCTTTTCCCGGCATGAAAAATTTTTTTAATGGTCTGTTCGGCAATCCATGTTTTCCCGGAACCGGTTGGGGCTGTAACCAGACAATCCCCCTGCCCGGCGGCCGCAACGGCTTCAACCTGAAACCGGTCCGGCACAAAGGGCATTTTTCGGGGGACGCCGATGCCGGAAAAAATTTTTTTCAGCCGCTCATCAGCGCCCGGTTTTATTTTTGGCCGGTCAACCCTTGCCCTTGAACGAAACGGCCTGTTCCTTTTGTTCATCACAGGCGGCAAATCATCTCTTTTACCATTGCAACCGCAGCCGTATCCACGTCATAAGGCGACATTCCTTTTAGATCCGCTTCAATCAGCGCTTCATCAAAGGGGATATGGCCGAGAAATTCAAATCCCTTCAGATTTTCACGCAAAAATGCTTCGTCTTTAGGCCCCCTGATTTTATTGCCCACGAGCACAATATGCTTTAAACCGATATCTCCGGCCAGCTTTCGAATATGGGCGGCCGTTTCTATGCTTCTTCGGCCCGGTTCCACAACGACGATCAGTTTATCTACGGCCATGGCCGTGGCCCTGCCCAAATGTTCGATCCCGGCCTCCATGTCCATGACCACCACTTCATCCCGGGCCAGCACAATGTGGGTAACCAGCGCTTTGAGCATCGTGCTTTCCGGACAGATGCACCCGCCTCCGCCCTTTTTAACCTCGCCCAGCCGCATGAATTTGATATTTCCCAGTTTTACGGAAAGCGCGTCCGGCAGATCATCAACTTTAGGGTTTAATTTAAAATACCCCCCCATGCCACCGGATTTGGCTTCGGTACGTTCGAATATCAGGTCCTTCATTTCAGATATGGGGGTGATTTTATCGGCATCCACAATCCCCAACGCCGCAGCCAGGTTGGCATCCGGATCCGCGTCAATGGCCAGAACATGCTTTCCCTGGTCATTTAACCCCCGAATTAAAAGCGCTGAAAACGTGGTTTTCCCGACCCCGCCTTTGCCGCTGATCGCAAGCTTCATCGCCATATCCTTTCAATTGCTTCGTTTTCTTCAGTATCTGGTGCCCATCCGGAAATAGTGGATTTTGTTTACGGGCGAGGCATGAGCGTTTTTGAAACCGC
>CAYTSY010000069.1:1394-17630 GCA_964440555.1 uncultured Desulfobacteraceae bacterium | reverse complement strand
ATCCATCGTCTGCGAAGAAGATCCTTATTTCATGGAACTTGTGCGATACATCCATAAAGCGATTGAACAGGGGGAAAGACCTGATTTGACCGGCGGCGGTCTAATCCGGTCCATGGGCGGATGGTCGGTTGTAAAATCCTTGAAAGGAGAGAAAAGGGGTTTTAGGTTTGTATACATTATCAACATAACGTCCAGCTCCCTTGACGATATCCATTTGTATTTGTGAATTCTCTGCACGGACCCAATATGTCCTTGCCGTATCCGAATTCGGTACCGATTTCAGAAAAAATATTCCGGTACCGAGATTACAAATCCGATAAAACAAAAAGAGGCTATCTATTCCTGATTCAGATGACTCAATGTGTCGGCGAGCTTGACTTTAATCCACACCGCCCAGGATTTTTCTTTCTTCATTTCAGGCGGTCTTCCTCCACCCGGCCCCCGGCCCATGCCGGGTTCCATCCCGCCATCCGGAGGACCCGACCCGAAGCGTTCTGGCATCCCCATGCCGTTTCCATTATCCGATGGCCCCATTCTGCCGGGCATTTCCATTTTCCCGGTTTCAAAACCGATTCCCATCTCCATTCCGGGTTTGAGTTGAGACAGGACTTCGTCTGCATCGAATCGGATCTTGGCCTCTACGACTATTTTGCCGTCCGTTCCAGCTTTTGAGACGGCTTCGATTCCCACGTTCCGGGCCTCGGCGATCGTCATTCTCAGAGGACCCGTAGTGTGGGGATAGGTGACGTCAAGTCCATTCGGGAACTCAAATCCCGGTGCGCCTTTTTTATTCACGCGGGCGTTGTCCGGTTTTTCGCGGCCCGGAAGCGGACCACGGGGACTTTCCCTTGTAATAATATGGACGCCGAAGACTTTGTTTTTTCCCCCTTCCGGGTCGAGCCAAAACGTTAGACCCGTCATCATTAGCTTTTTCTTCAGCTTGATCTCGTCCGCCGAAAAACAGATGGAAATGCTTTTCCGGTCGTTCATGACGCGGACACCCGCCTGATCGGATTTGTCGTAATATTGAAGAGGCGTGGGCCAATCCGCATCCGAGCCGTCGATGATCATGCCGGCGCCGCTGAACCCCGTGCTGGTCATTTTATGCGTCGTCGCGCAGCCGGATAGAAATCCCGCACCAAGCGAAAAGATTGTGCAGAGCAACCAGATATCGTAACGTTTCGTCATAATATGCCTCTTGTATGTTGAAAAAAAAAGATCATGTGACCATGTCGTCAGCCAATCAACCTTTCGGAGAAGGCCGGTCCGGTTCGGTTGTTGCTTCCCGGGTCATGCTTCCACCGATCGCCTGATAGAGGGTCATCCGGTTGTTGAGCCGGTTTAGCCGGTTCTCAGCGAGATCGTTTTCCGCGCTTCGTCGACTCTCCTGCGCGTCCAGCCACGATTGCAGCCCGGTTGAGCCCGCGCGATACCGGATTTCGGCCAGTCCTTCGGCCTTTTTGGCGAGCGCCAGGGCGGCTTCGATGTGTCTGCTTTCCTCATCGTATCGCGAACATGCAAAAAGGGCGTTTTCGACGTCGCATAGGGCTGAATACAAGGAGTGGCGAAAGTTGACGACCGCTTCTTCATATTCTGTCATAGATATTTCCACATTGAGCTTCATAACGTCCCATTGGATGAACGGCAGGGTAACGCCCGTTCCCAAGGCTACGACCGGATTCTTTAGAACGTGCGTCAGATGGGTGCTGGCTGTTCCCAAGCTGCCGGTGAGCGCAAAGGCAGGGTAGAAACTTGCCCGGGCCTGGTCCATATTGGCCAAGTATTTCATGATGCTGTCGCTGCTGCTGGTGAAGAAGTCCTTGCGCCCGTGGCGTTGCTTAAGAAGCCGGATGATGCTTTGCTCCGCGATCGGGTTGGATAGGCCGTCCAATACGCGGATGGTGATGGCGTTGAAATATCGCTGTCCCAAAAGCCTGTTCATGGCGGCGCTGTAGGGAATCCATACCTCGAGGTTCTGGCTGTCGCCGATCACCACCTTTTCTTTTTCGTGAAGACCATCGTGTAGATATTTTAAAGAGATATTTGAAGTTGTCAAACCTTTTTCCAAGGCTTTCAGGCCCTCCTCCACAAAAACACGGTTTCTTCATATTTTCCACATATTCCTTTAATAAAAAGCACCATACGCACGAATCCGCTTGCCCTATCGCCGCATGAATCTCGAAAATGTCGGCACCTTTAGCTGCTGAAGGGGAAACGATTGTAACCCGGGACTCAATGTCCAAGGCTTTTTCAAAAAGGTGGTTTGGGGACATTCATAAGGCACACAAAACTGGTATACATAAAAGATGAAAGTCCCGGTGGCTATTTCAAATATTTTTTAAATCCGGTGCATTGGGGGCATTAAACGAATATCCGATGCCGTAAACCGTCCGGATTATTTTTTGCCCCGGCAGAAAATCGGCAATTTTTTTTCGTAAATTTTTTATATGGCTGTCGATTGTACGTTCGTAGCCTTCGAAATCGTATCCCTGGATTCTGGCAATCAGGTCGCTTCGCGTAAAAACCTGCCCGGGACGGGCCGCCAGAATTTCAAGCAGCGCAAATTCATTGGGTGTCAAGCACAAATCGTGTGTGAAAACAGTTGCCGAGTGGCTGTCCGGATCAACGACAATCGGTCCCGCACATATTTTTTTTACCACTGGTTCGGGAAGTCCCGTCCGTCTCAGGACGGCTTTCACCCGGGCCACCACTTCCCTGGGGCTAAACGGTTTGCAGATGTAATCGTCGGCCCCGAACTCCAATCCCAGCAAACGGTCGATCTCCTCGACTTTTGCCGTCAACATGAGGATCGGCACGTTGGAAAAAGAGCGAATTTCGCGGCAGATCGTCAGTCCGTCCTTTCCCGGCAGCATCACATCCATCAGAATCAAATCGGGCAGATCGCGCCGAATTGAGGCGATCGCCTGATCGCCATGCGTAATAATTGAAACGGTGAAATTTTCTCGCTTCAGGTAATCTTTCAGCAGGTCGGCGATTTTATTGTCATCTTCGACGATCAGAATCGTAAAATTTTCCATAGGTCACTTCTATTTCCCGCTTCAGCCTTCAGTCTTCAGCCTTCAGTCTAATTTTACCGGCAGTATCACCTCGATTTTCAGGCCTCCTTTTCCGCTGTTTTCAGCCCGGATTTTTCCACCGTGGCTTTCCACGATGGTTTTGCATATGGCCAGACCCAAGCCGCTGCCGCCGGTACTTCGACTGCGCGACGGATCGGCCCGGTAGAGCCTTTCAAACAGATGGGGCAGGCAGCCCCCGGGAACGCCCGGACCCGTATCTTCAAAAGAGATTTTCAGCCGGTTTTCGCCGTAATTTTGCCTTACTGTCAGACACCCGGGCTTTTTGGTGTGTTTGAGTGCATTCTCCAGCAGATTTGAATAAAGCTGCATAAGCCTGTCCGCGTCTCCCCTTAATTTCAATCTAACCATCGGATCCAGTTCGGTCTCAAGCGCCATGCCGTTTTGTTTGAAGCGATTTGAAAACAGGTCCAGCGTACGCGTTAAAATCTCCAAGGGTTCCACGATTTGACTTCCGGTGGACAGGGTCTTGAATTCGGCAAGTGAAAGATCGTGCAGATCATTGACGATTTTGCCGAGGTGACGGGCCTCCTCATAAAGCGACTGGACTGATTTTTCATCCGGTTTCCGGATGCCGTCCAAAATTGCTTCGAGCTCTCCGATCAATACGGAAAGCGGAGTCCGTAATTCATGAGAGATATCGGAAAGCCACTGCTGCTGGTTGCGTTCGTACTCTTCCAGTTTTGACGCCATGCCGTTGAAGCTTTGGGCCAAATCCCCGAGTTCGTCCGACGACTCCACCGGTATCCGGGTTTTAAAATTGCGTTCGGTCAAGGCTCTGGTCGCTTCGGAAAGGCGGCGAATGGGGATGAGAAAATGTCTGGAGACAATCAGGGCAATAATTGCCGAAATGAAAAGACCGGCTGCCCCGGCCATGTAAAATAAAAGGGATTGTTTACGCAAAAAATCTTTTTCAAGAGGGTGAGCGGGCTTGGGGCTGAAGTTGATTCCCACCCACCCAACGGTTTTTTCATTTACAACGACCGGTATCCGCGAAAACGAATCAAACCGGCCGCCATTACCGGCAACCAATTGTTTTTGTTCATTGAACAGACTGATTGGAGGCCCAAAATGAAAAGGCTTTTGGCCCAACGGCGGATGCGATAGCGGTGGCTGACTATTTTTGTCCATTTCCTTCGGCATATCCGGGCGGTCCATGGGCGGTCTTTCATGGAACGGAAAAAAGGGGCTTTCCATCTGCGGGTTGGGTTCGATTTCCGACCACCCGGACCGAACCAGCAGACTCCATGCATCCGGACTTTCAATCAGGGACTGCCATCCGTTTTGCCGCCGATAATAAGTTGATAGTGTTTTTGACAGGCTTTCCAGCTTTTTCATTTCTTTTTGTTGAAAGTAACTTTCGAAGTTCCGGTTTCCGAAATATCGGATGGCGACCAGCATCAAGACAATGCTGGAAATGGTTACCAGGAAAAAAGCTGAATAGATTTTAAAGGAAAGTCTGATTTTCATAATTGCCCTTAGGTAAACCCCCGGCTTTGCCGGGCGACTCACCAGAGTTTGACATTTACGGGAAAAAATGAAAGCCCATCCAGGTGTGAACCGCTCAAATTCACACAAGGAGAGGCTTTCATGAATGACGTTTCAAGCTTAAACCATAGTCGATGGGAATGCAAATACCATGTTGTCTGGATTCCCAAATATCGAAAAAAGACTTTGTACGGCCAACTCCGCCAATACCTTGGACAATTGTTCAAAGATCTGGCTCGTAGCCGGGAAAGTGAGAATTTGGAAGGGCATATGATGCCGGACCATGTGCATATGCTCATATCAATACCGCCAAAGTTTTCAGTTGCCCAGGTTATAGGGTTCATCAAGGGTAAAAGTGCGATTCATATAGCCCGGAACTATATGGGACACCGAAAGAATTTTACTGGGCAACAGTTTTGGGCCAGAGGCTATCATGTTTCAACAGTTGGTCGGGATGAAAACGATGTCCGAGAATATATTAAGACGCAGGAACAAGAAGACCGTCGTTTGGACCAATTAAGTTTGTTTAAGTAAAGGTTTTGCCACCTTTGAGGTGGCCATTAAATAACCGCTTTGAGCGGTTCACATTTACAAGCCTCCGGCTTTGCCGGAGGTAAGGTGACTTTTGTACAATCCTGTCGGTCATGGATTTGTATTCTGTGAATACCAGATTTTGGGCGTTGGTTCAAAATCAATTTCATATCTCCTTTAAAATCCCATTTTTTCTTCATAATTTCACCACATTTCTAAGCTATAAGCAGTTCCGAAAGTGATTTTAACAAAAACGCAAAACAGAAAAGGAGAATTTTTATGTTCGGGAAAAATGGAAAAAACGATTTTGCTGTCCTTTTGCTGGTCGCTTTGCTGGGTTTTTATTTATCCGCCGCCGAGGTTAGCGGGAAACGGAATGGCCCTCCGCCTTCAAGGGACTTTATAGAAGAATTCGATGCGGACGGCGACGGACTTGTTTCCACGCAGGAGTTTGGAGGGCCGGCGGATCATTTTACGCGACTGGATGTGAACAAAGACGGCTTTATTGACCAGGATGAAAAACCCCAGGGCCCCCCTGACCGGAATATGTTTTCGAATTCGGATAAAAATGGCGACGGCCAGCTTTCAATCGATGAATTCCCGGGATCAGACGATCAGTTTGAGCAATTGGATGTTGATAAAAACGGCTATGTTGATGAAAGCGAGACCCCGCAAGGTCCGCCGCCATCTGACCGGATGCCTCCCGGCCGCAACGGGGAATGATCCATTTTAAAGAAACCATAGCAAAAATGTGGAAATGAACGTTAGAAAAACCTACAGCGGAGTTTTAAAGGCAAAAGTGGTTTCGGGCGTATTGGGCGTATTGGGGGACGCTCCACTTATTTACAGTTATTCACCCGATAGCTTAAAGCCGTGCGACGCTCAATTCCCCGTACAATTATATGATGAAGTGCTCCAGGAGCATCTATTCGAGATTTTCGTGGCATGAGTATATTCATATCCGATCTGCTTTATCTTGTAAACAGCAAATATGTGGGCGTCCCCAATAATTCCGGCCTCATTAACCCTATAACGTTACTTAAACTAATTAGTCATTGATTTTTTATTTCAAGTCTGCCATACTACGAAAAAACCTTAACACAAGGAGGCAGACTATGTTACCAACCATGAGACAAGATGAGCATACTTACTTGGTCCCAAAGTTTGATCTTGAAAAGAAAGATGTTAAAGGTTTTTCTAATGAACTCATTGGATTTCATGAGCAATTCGCTGATTGTTTTAACCGCAGCGAATCCCGTGACCACTTTTACAACTACATGTCTGGGCAGTTCAGTGATTTGGAACGCAAATCCATTGAACCTATTGCCTTGGCCGTTAAAGACGGTAATGTGCGTGCCATGCAGCGTTTTGTAAGCGATGCCCCTTGGGATGATAATAAAATTAGCATTAAATATCGCAGTATGGTTTATGACGATCTTGGAAGCTCAAACGCTGCCATTATCTTTGACGAAAGCAGTTTCATCAAAAAAGGAAATGATTCGATCGGGGTCGCGCGTCAGTACTGCGGCAGTATTGGAAAAGTGGACAACTGTCAGGTCGGTGTTTTTGCCTCCTATACATCAGAGCATGGTTATACGGTCGTAGACAAACGGCTGTTCATTCCTGAAAAATGGTTTACCGATGAATACCGACTACGGAGGGAAAAGTGCGGCCTTCCGGAAGATATCACTTTTCGCACCAAACCTGAGCTGGCATCTGATATGCTCAAGAGTCTCTATGCCGAAAATATTTTGTCCTTCAAGTATATCCTTGCCGATTCAGTATACGGCATGAGTCCCGAGTTCATCGAAACCGTCGAGGCGATACCAGGCACGACCTATTTCGTATCGGTTACCAAAACCACGCAGTGTTGGCTCAAACAGCCGCTGACCATTACCCGGAAATATCAGTGGGCCGGGCGAACCAAAATTAAAACCATTTTAGCCGATAGTGCCGGCAAGCCAGTTACCGTCAGTGAATTGGCCAAGAACATTAACGACTATTTCTGGTACCGGAGAAAGGTGTCGGAAGGCGCCAAGGGACCCATCGTTTACGAGTTCACCCGCCGCCAGGTCAAATTGTCTAACGACGGTCTTACAGGGAAAGCCGTATGGCTGGGTATCCGTCGGACAATCGACGCCGATCCTGAATACAGTTATTTTATCAGCAATGCTTCGACCAGCGTAAGACCTAAAACCCTAGTTTGGTTGAGTGGATTGCGCTGGGCAATTGAGCAGTGCTTTGAAGAACTCAAGACAGAACTGGGTATGGACCATTATGAGGTCCGCAAATACATGGGCTGGCATCACCACATACTAACGTGCCTGATGGCACACTTTTTTCTCTGGCACCTGAAAATCAGGTTGGGGAAAAAAAGCACCATCCATTACGCTGTCGCAGCTTAGGGTGCTTCTCAGACTGCTTTTGCCCATGAAAAGACATACTCTGGATACTTTGCTCGATCAGATCGCCTGGATACAGCACCGAAATCATCGGGCGTACTTGTCGCATCGCAAAAGACGAGTAAATAATACTGTCAAAGAACATCAACTAACGTTGTAGGGTTAAGTACTACCTTAAAAGGGCTGGTTTGTATGCCTTATCAACAACGGCCGCGGGCTTCTATTTCCCCTTCCATTGAGGCGGTCTTTTTTCAAAAAAGGAAGTAATGCCTTCCTTGAAATCTTCCGTTTGAAAACAGATGTCCAGACAAGTCCGGGATGAAATCTGATGGGCTTCAATGGAGCGTTCAAGACCCCGGTAGATCAACTGCTTGCAAAACTGGATGGATATGGGCGCTCCGGCCATGTAAGTTTTGGCCAGTTTTTTGGCAGTATCCATCAGATCCGGATCCGGAACCACCTGGCTCACCAGACCGATGCGCAGCATCTCCTTTGCATCAATGATTTTGCCGGAAAAGATCAGGTCGCAGGCATTGGAAATGCCCACGAGACGGGGAAGAAGATAAGTGCCGGCCGCCGTATCCGGGACAATCCCCCGATGAACGAATACTTGTCCGAATCGCGCGCTTTCGGCGGCTATCCGGACATCGCTCTGCAGGGCCAGCTCGGAACCCACGCCCACGGCCACGCCGTTTAAGGCGCAGATCACCGGTTTGGCGATGCTGGTGAACATCCACGAGGACTGGGGGGCTTCCGTCGAATTCCGCTCCTTAATCCCCCGGATCAGTTCCCCGGAATCCGGGGTGATTTTTTCCGAAATGTCGGTCCCGGCTGAAAAGGCCCGGCCGTTGCCCGTCAAGATCACGCACCTGACTTCATCGTCATTTTTTATGTCTTTGACGATTTCACCGAGACGGCCGAGCATGCCGTAGGTAACGGCGTTCATTTTATCGGGCCGGTTCAGGGTCACAATCCCCAAGCCGTCTTGCTTTGTATACGTAACGTGTTCATCAGACATATTTAAATCTCCTGTTTTTACCTGAGTTTTTGATGGTGAAATGAAAAAAATGAACACTGAGAATAGGGAAATCAACGGATTAAAAACTGTACTTGACCTGTAACACATAATTTTGTACCTGTCATCACCCTTTTTTGATAAGCCTTTCGGATCACAGCATTTCGGTTTTTGAGCCATTGGAAAACCCGGCTGATTCCGAAAAGGGTTGCCAATCGAGGCCGTCAGATATATATTCTATTTTTTTCCCGGGATGAGGCCAAAGCCAAATGTTCAGGCCTCGCTCTGAACAAAAAACTTCCATTTCACTATTTAATCTCTGAACACTGAACAGCGTAAGGCTATTAACAGCAATACATAAAGGAGAAAAACATGGAAAATGAACAAAAGCCATCCGTTGCGGATATTCGTGTTGAAATTTTAAAAGCATTTCAAATTATGTGGCATTGTTTCCCGGCGACTGTTTTCTTGCTGCACCGGAGCCGCGACATCATCGGGATGAATAATGCGGCCAAAGACCTGGGGATTTTGACCGGAATGAAATGCTTTCAGTTGTCCGGAGATACGGGTATTCATGACAATTGTCTGGGAAATTCGGCCCTGAGGGATGAAGCTGGAAAACGGTCCGTCATGTATGTGCCGAAAATGAAACAGGTGCTGGATTCTTATTGGCTCCCCATTCCGGGTGAAAAGAACCTGCTGATTCATTTTGCCACGGACATCACGCCCTATGCCAAACCGGAGCTGTTCCCCAAACCGGAGTAAGCTTATCAAACCGGTTCACCCAAAACTCAAAACTCAAAACTTTCTTAAGACGGGGGATTGGATTGCATGAGATGGACAACCCTGCTGCCGGCGCTGATACTGGGACTTGTTGAAGGTGCAACCGAATTTATACCGGTGTCTTCTACCGGCCATCTGATACTCGTGCAGAATCTGCTCGGGTTTATGGGGAAAAAAGAAAACGCCTTTGCTATTTTCATACAACTGGGCGCCATCCTGGCAGTTGTGTGGCTTTACCGGAAAAAGATCCTTCGTCTGGTTTTGAATTGGAAAACCCTTCCGGAATCCCGGGGGCTTTTGATTAATCTGTTTATCGGCACGCTGCCTGCGGTCATTATCGGTCTTCCGACGGAAGGATGGATTGAAACCCACTTTTTCAAGCCGTTTCCGGTTTCGCTGGCCCTTATATTCGGCGGAATTGCTATTCTGCTGGTTGAACGTTTATCCAAACATCCTGATGTTGAAAACATGGATTACATTCCCGCAAAAAGGGCCTTTGGCGTCGGCGTGATCCAGGTCCTGTCGATCCTGTTCCCGGGGGTGTCCCGTTCGGGAGCGACGATTATGGGGGGAATGGCTTTGGGGTTATCGCGAAAGGCTGCCACGGAATTTTCGTTTTTCCTGGCCATGCCGGCCATGTTCGGCGCATCCCTGGTGAAGATGATCAGTTCGCACGAGGTGATTGCCGTAACCGACGTGCCGGTGTTTGCCGTGGGCTTTGGCGTCTCATTTGTTTCGGCGCTTCTGGTGATCCGGGGATTATTGGCGTTTGTATCGAAGAATTCGTTCGCCCCGTTTGCCTATTACCGCATTCTTCTGGGCGCCGTGATATTGGCGCTGGCATTGTCAGGGTCTGCCGCCGCTCAGGAATTTAAAACCGGCAAGGATATCGTAGAAGCGGGGTTTAATTACCTGCGCGATAAAACATCCTATGCCGCGGTCGAAATGGTCATTCACAGGCCGGATTGGGAAAGGCGGATGACGATAAACGCCTGGACCAAAGGCCAGGATGAAAGCCTGATAAAAATTCTGGCGCCTCCCAAGGACAAAGGCAATGGAACGTTGAAAAAGGGACGGGAGATGTGGATTTATAATCCGAAAGTGAACCGGGTGATCAAACTCCCGCCGTCCATGATGTCCCAGTCCTGGATGGGATCCGACTTTTCAAACAACGATCTGGCCAAAACCGACAGCCTGATCAAGGATTATACCCACAACATCATTGGAACTGAAACCCATGACGGTAAAACCGTATACAGTATCGCGTCAATGCCCAAACCCAGAGCACCGGTGATTTGGGGCATGCTGAAGCTTAAAATTCGCGAAGACCTGGTTTTTTTGCGGCAGGAATTTTTTGATGAGGAGTTAAAGCCGGTCAAAATCATGACCGGCACGCAGATTCAGATGCTGGGGGGCAAGATGTTTCCCAAAATCTGGAAGATGGAAAAGGCCGATGTTCCGGAAGAATACACGGTGTTGGATTATCAAGCCGTTGCGTTTAATGTTTCTCTGGACAAAAATCTGTTATCGGTTTCCGGCTTAAAAACGCCCCTGCCCTGAGTCTGAGGAAAGCCCATTGTTCATCAATATTAAAATTTCCTGGCGAAATATCTGGAGAAACCCGAGGCGTACGATTTTAACCCTCTGCGCCATTGCATTTGCCTGCACGCTGCTGATATTTATGCTCTCCTTTCAATTCGGAAGCTACGAAACGATGATCAACGCATCGGTGAAAATTTATACCGGACATTTGCAGATTCAGGCAAAAGAATATGACGAAAGTAAGGATATGCAATTCGTTGTCGCCAACCCGGACAGGGTCATGCGGCGGCTGGATCATATTCCCGGGATCCATGCCCATGCGTATCGGGCCGGAGCATTTGCATTGGCATCTTCAAAGGAAAGAACCTACGGCATCATGGTCATGGGCATTGAGCCTGAAAAGGAGGCCGCCGTCTCCTCCTTAAAGCAGATGATGCGGGAAGGCCGTTATTTAAATGAGATGGATTCGGAGGGCGATGTTGTCTGGGCGCTGGCCGGCCGGCTTCTGGCGGAGAACCTGCGCGTCAAGACCGGCGATGAACTGACGCTGCTGGGCCAGGGCAAAGACGGCTCCATTGCCGCCGCCAGTGTTAAAATCAAAGGAATATACGGTTCCGGTATTGATGACTTTGACCGCTCATCCATTCAGATCCCCATGAAAAATTTTCAGGAAATCTTTTTTATGGAAGACGCGGTTCATGCCATCGTGATCACCTGCCCCTCGTTAAAGGGTGTCCGGAAAACAAAGGAAGCCGTTCAAACGGAAATCCGGATGGCCGGACTAAAATACCCCCTGACGGTATTGGACTGGGATGAACTCATGCCGGGAGTCCGCCAGGGCATCCAACTGGATCTGATCAACGGGTTTGTTTTTTACCTGCTTTTGATCCTGGTGGTGGCCTTCAGTATATTGAACACGTTTCTGATGGCCATTTTCGAGCGAACCAAGGAATTCGGCGTGATGATGGCGATGGGAACCAAGCCGAACCGCTTGACCGGGCTGCTGTTGCTGGAATCCGCCTTTATTACTTTTTTCGGCATCATCCTGGGCATCATCCTCGGCATATGCATTACTTTTTTCTTTCAGGAAAAAGGCATTTATTTCCCGGATGCTGCGGAGTTATTGAAAAAATTTGGAATTTCCGGCAGAATTTATCCCCGTCTTTCCTTGCTGTCCATCTTTACCGGACCGATTGCCGTATTTATCATCACCCTCATTTCCGCCCTTTATCCGGCGCTGAAAGTCAGAGGATTAAAGCCGGTTCAGGCCCTGGTATATGAATGAAGCCAGATAAGGGAGGATTCATGTTTCTGACGATTGCCTGGCGAAATATATGGCGAAACCATAGAAGAACGTTTGTGATTCTGACGGCGATCGTTATCGGCGTATGGAGTATGATTTCCCTCGGGGCGTTGATGCGCGGCATTGAAAACGGAATGGTCAGAAACGGAATCAGCACGCTGACCGGTCATATACAGATTCATCGTCCCGGGTATCGCAATGATCCGACCATTGAAAACAGCATGGCCGATCTTACGCAAATCCGACGCGTGCTGAAAAAACAGTTGCCTGCCGATGCCAAATGGACAACCCGGATAAGGGTCAGTGCAATTGTAAGCAATGCCAGGCATTCCAGCGGCGTTACGTTGGTGGGAATTGACCCCCCGGAAGAAGCCGGCGTCTCATTTATCGGAAGCGCCCCTATGAGCGGCCGTTACCTTCATTCCGGCGATCGGTTCGGCATTCTCATCGGCAAAGCCCTGGCCGACAAGTTCCAGACCGGGCTCGGCCGCAAGCTTATCGTGATGTCCCAGGACGCCCGCGGTGAAATCGCCTCCGAGGCATTTCAAATCGTCGGGGTATTCAACGCTGAGATGAAACATACGGAAAAAAACTATGTTTTCATTACGCTGCCCGCGGCCCGTGAATTGCTGACGGTTGAAAACGTTGTTTCCGAAGTCGCCATTGTACTGAATAGTGAAAGACAGGCGGAGGACGCCCTTGACGCATTAAAAACGGATCTGCCGGGGCAGGAGGTTGAGGTATTGTCGTGGAAAGAAATGCTGCCCCTGCTGCGGACTTATTTGACACTTTACGATGAGTTTATCGCCATTTGGCATCTGGTCGTCTTTATTGCCATGGGTTTCGGCATTGTCAATACCACGCTCATGGCTGTTTTTGAAAGGATGCGTGAGTTTGGACTCCTCAAATCCCTGGGGATGAAGCCCCGCCATATTGTAGCTGAAGTGGTCATGGAATCTTTTCTGCTGCTGCTTGTCGGGACCGCTTTGGGCAATATCCTGTCTTATATCTGTGTCTGGGCGATTTCGAAAAACGGCATTGACCTCACGGCATTTGCCGCGGGTATGGAAAACTTCGGCATCGCAAGGATCATCTTCCCGAGGCTGATAGCAGAAGATATTATTCTGGCGAATGTAATCGTGTTTGTATTGGGCCTTGTGGTCAGCCTGTATCCCGCGGTAAAGGCAGCGCGGTTTACGCCGGTTCAGGCGCTGGCGCATAACTGAATTGGTCAGGAGCTTTATACATGAGTATTGTCGAATGCATGAAAGTGAATAAATCTTACCGGCAGGGCAAAGTCTTTGTTCATGCATTACGGGAAGTTGATCTCTCTATTGAAAAAGGCGCTTTTGCAGCGCTTGCCGGGCCTTCGGGATCAGGTAAAACAACGCTTTTAAATCTGATCGGCGGCTTGGATCTGCCGGATTCGGGAGAGATTGTGGTGGACGGAAACCGGTATAGTGACATAAATTCTTCACAACTGGCGGATTTGCGTCTGCGCAGCATCGGATTTGTCTTCCAGTCTTTTAACCTGATCCCTGTTTTGTCGGCGATTGAAAACGTGGAATACGTGATGCTGCTTCAGGGGATTCGCGTAAAAGAGCGGCAGGAAAAAGCAAAGGCGATTTTAAATGAAGTGGGCCTTGAAGACAAATTCCATCGACGGCCGGCAGAGCTTTCCGGGGGGCAGCAGCAACGGGTTGCCGTGGCCCGGGCGATTGTGTCGGAGCCCTCCATTATTCTGGCGGATGAGCCAACGGCCAACCTGGATTCCAAGACCGGGCAGGGGCTTTTAGACATCATGAAACAGATGAATGAAAAAAAAAGAGTCACCTTTATTTTTTCCACCCATGACCCCATGGTCATGGAATATGCGAGACGGATTGTTTATATCCGGGACGGATCTATTGAAAATGATGAAAAAAAACATTGAAATTTCGGTGTTCCGGCTTACTTGTGCGTTTATTATTTTATTCGTATCGATTGCCGATGCCTCGTCTTCCTTTCAAATAAACGGCTATCTGAAGCTGGGAGGGGGGGCGTCATGGCACGACACGGATTCCCTCTATTCCCTTGTCGGCGTGGGGCCTTACATGGATGCGGATGCGGAAGTCCGGTTGAAAAACGATTATTATTTTTCAAAAAAGGTTTATTTACAGACCCACTATGAAGCAGTTTTTTCCGGAGGAGACACCCGCCGGAAAACCAATTCATTGCTGGATATGTTTGGCGTATCAGGCGCCGATGGCGTGTTTTTTACTCAACAAATCGAAGATGACCGCCGCCTGATGGATTTAACCTGCGCCGTTGTTGATGAACAGGGGCATATCGGATATCATCGGCTGGACCGTCTGGCCCTGGGCATTGAACATGGGTACGGGTCAATGATCATCGGTCGTCAGGCTCAGACATGGGGAAACGGCATGATTTTTAATCCCATGGATTTGTGTAATCCGTTTTCTCCCACGGATATCCGGAGGGATTATAAAGCCGGCGATGACATGGTTTCAGTGCAATTTTCACCGGACGGGGCGCAAAATTTTCAGGTTTTATATGTTCCCAGAAGAAATGCCGCACACGATGTGGACCGGGACGGCGAATCGCTTGCCGGGAAATGGCATTTTGCAGTGAATGCCGCTGAATTTGACCTCATGGGCGCCCGGCATTATGAGGATTACGTCGTCGGATTGGGGACGATGGGATATCTTGGACAGGCTGCGTGGCGGATAGACGGGACCTGGACGTTTCTCAACAATGATACAGATCAGGAAGGGTATTTTGCCCTGGCGGCGAACCTGGACTATTCATGGGGCTGGCGGGGAAAAAATTTTTATGGGTTTTTGGAAATTTATCACAACGGACTGGGCCGATCCGATCCTATTGATGCGCTTCTGGATGAAAACATCATGGACAGGGTTTCGCGGGGGGAGCTGTTCACGCTGGGCGAAAATTATATCAGTGCCCTTTTGCAATGTGAACTGCACCCGCTGTTCAACGTCTATGGCACGGTGATTACAAACCTGCATGATCCGTCTGCAATCCTTTTGCCACGGACGGTTTGGGACATGGCGCAGAATATCCAAATGACCGTCGGGGCCGTTATTTTTATCGGAAGCAAGGACACGGAATACGGCGGCATTGAAATTCCCGCAACGGATATGTACCTAAAAGCTGCCGACAATGCCTTTGTCTGGCTGCATTGGTATTTTTAGGTTTCGCCTGAAGATGGGTTTGCATAGCAAAACAGGCAGTTATGGCGGCATGGTTGGGTAAAGTAATTTCCGATGTCAACCGATAACCGGCAACCGCAACCGGCGTTGGTGCGCTGACCTGCATCTTTTCTCATGGAAATGCTTCCGCCGAAAATTTCCATTAAAAGATCATTGGGGATGCAGGAACCCTGGTCAACTTTCGCGCTTTTCGGCAAAGAGGCGATGACCTCTCTTTCACAACAAAGCGTCAACTGGATATCGAACGGGCGCAAAAATTTTTCCATTTCGGCAATCTGCCTGACTTTCAGGCCCATGGGGATGTCCACAAAAGTAAAACCCGGCAGTTTTTTTACACGGTTTTTAATTTTCGCGTAATGGTCCATAAAGCTGGTGGTGCATCGTTTGACGCCGTGTTTTTGAGCGGTTGCAGCGATGAGTTGAAAATCTTTCAAGTTGTCTTCCAGGCGGTGTTCTTCTTTTTTGTAATAACAGATCGGATCAAACCGCCAAAGGACGCACCGGGGATGGAATTCGGCGCAAAGGCGGTCAAGCTGCATAAGCCGTTCAGAAAGCGGGGGAACGCCGGGTTCCAGCAAATTGGATTCCGAGTTGATGGTGAAGTTGAAAAAAAGGTGATACCCCATTTTTTTCAAGGTGTTTCCATAGCCATTTTCAAGAAACGGACCGAAATTCTTTGACCAGAAAACGATGGTGTGAATGTCCCCGGGTGAAGCCTGAACCACGGCTGTTTTATTGTTAAACGGATTGACTGTCTCGAAAAATCCCCGGTCGATTTGTCTCATGAAATCCTCCATGTAAAACGCGGGGATATCGGTTCGCCTGGAGGCGGAGAGGACGGTTTTTA
>CAYTSY010000069.1:0-1384 GCA_964440555.1 uncultured Desulfobacteraceae bacterium | reverse complement strand
TTCGGGATCTTTCGGGCACACCACTTTTTCCAGGCGCATGCGGTTTCCGCCCATGGTAAATTCCTCTCCGTTGATGTAAAGATCGCGCAGAATCCATGTCACAACCTGAAGTGGAACCTGCAGCAGAAAGAGTTTGACATGATACCATCCGCGTTTATGATCCGCAGTAATGGATTCAATGCGGGCAAAAGAAATGGGTTGGTCTTCCATATGTATCAAAACAATATCATTTTCCACAGCCATAAACGGAGCACCCTTTAAGAAAAGTTTTGGGTTTTGAGTTTTAAGTTTTAATCTGTCGGTTGATGGGTGTTGGAATATTGCCATGGTTATTATTTTTTTGCAAGCAAGGGGTTGATTTACGGTTCCAAGTTCATTATAACGCCGGGCAGGTTGCCTGTTTATAGCGAATAAATAAAAATCAAGCCGCCCGTCAAAGGCGGTTTTCTGTTAAAAAGGGTTCATATGAAAGCAGTCTTGATTGCCCCTCCTTATCCTCTGGAGGAGGCCCCGTCACCGCCGTTGGGGATTTGTTACGTCGCTGCAGCGTTTGAAGCAGCCGGCGCGGATGTCCGTATTTTTGATTATATCGTCAGAGGGTATTCTCCGGAAAAATTTAAGAAGGAACTGGATGCGTTCGAACCGGACGTTGTGGGTACCAACGCCGTGACAATGAACTTTTACGCCGCTGCCGGGATCCTGAGAACAGCCAAGCAGCACAATCCTTCCCTCATCACCCTGATGGGAGGCCCCCATGTCTCCTTTGATTTCAAAGACACCTTGCGCGCCTATCCGGAGGTCGATCTCATTGTCATCGGCGAGGGCGAAGAGACGCTCAAAGAGCTGATTCCGGTGGTTCAGCAGAAAGAGGCCTGGCATAAAATCAAAGGCCTTGCCTTTATGGAAAACGGCCGCCTGATTGTTACCGGACAGCGGGAATTCATCAGCGATCTGGATACCCTTCCGATGCCCGCGAGGCATCTGTTGCCGGTATCGCGGTACCTGGCCCTGGGATTTCCGGTCAGCATTATCACCAGCCGGGGCTGCCCCAATCATTGCATTTTTTGTCAGGGCCGGCGCATGGTGGGAATGAAAGTCCGGTACCGGTCCGCGGAAGCCGTGGCGGATGAGATGGAAAACATTTTGTCGTACGGATTTAAACGGATCAATATTGCCGATGATTTTTTTACGTCAAACAAAAAACGGGTCAAACGGATATGCGAGGAAATTTTAAACCGGGGGTTGAAGTTTTCCTGGTCCGCCTTTGCCCGGGTGGATTCCTGCAACCGGGACGTGCTTTGTCTGATGCGTGATGCGGGCTGCGATACGGTGAGCTTCGCTATCGAGTCCGGCAAGCCGGAGATGCTCAAACGGATTAAAAAGG
>CAYTSY010000068.1:0-18423 GCA_964440555.1 uncultured Desulfobacteraceae bacterium | reverse complement strand
TTCATGACCCTTTGCCGATCGGAATAGAATCACTCAATGAGGTGATGTATTTGACCGTCCTCGAGAGCGAAAAATCCCACGGGATCCAAAAGCGGTTAAACGGGCAGTTGCCTTCGGGCATAACCGTCAAGACGTGCGAAATTAATGCCGGCAGGGAAGAACTTTCCACGGCGTACCGGATTGAATTGGCCGAGGGGATGTTTCACCAGGAAGCAATAGACCGGTTCCTTGACGCAGAGCAATTCTCCATTTCCCGGGTCAATTATAAAGGGAAGGAAAAGACGTTGGATTTAAAAGCAATCGATGTTCATTTAAGGATTTTGTCGCCGAGCATTTTGGAAATATCCATGCGCTATGATCCGCTAAACATCTTAAGACCGGCCGATGTGCTGAGCCATGGGCTTGAGTGAACAACAACAGAAATCTGCCCGGGTGATTAAGTATTAAGGCAAAAAGAAAGAGAAAATATGTATAAGCAGATTGTCATTAATTCCATCGCGCATGAAACCCGGGTCGCCTTTATTGAAGACGGCAATCTGGCGGAGATTTTTATTGAGAGGGGCGACATATCGGACAGTGCCGGAAATATCTACAAAGGCAGGGTTCAGCGCGTATTGCCGGGAATGCAGGCGGCTTTCGTGGATATCGGCTTAAGCCAGGCCGCCTTTCTTTATGCCGGAGACGTGATCAGAGAAAATCACAGGGAATTTGAGCCTTCATCGGGTGAGGTTGACTATGTCCGGGAGAGCAAAGATACTGAATCTTCCGAGGAACTTCCGGAAACGCAAAAGCGAAAATTCCCCATCGAAGAGCTTCTCCGCGAGGGGCAGGAAATTATGGTTCATGTGGCCAAATCTCCTATTGGAACAAAAGGGGCGAGGGTCACTTCCCACATCTCTCTTCCAGGCCGGTTTTTGGTCTTAATGCCCAATACGGATCACATCGGCATATCCAGGCGCATAGAAGATGAAGAGGAGAGAAACCGCTTAAAAAACATTCTCATCCGCTTGAGGGACGCAAAGTTCGGCTATATTGTGCGGACGGCCGCCGAGGGCATCCATGAAGACAAATTATTGTATGAAATGAATTTCTTAAACAACTTGTGGCGAAATATTCAAAAACGGTTTGACGCCGTTTCCGCCCCTTCGTTGTTGCACCGGGAACTTTCGGTAACGCTTCGGGCCGTGAGAGATCTTTTGATCCATGAGGCCGACAAGCTGATTATCGATTCAAGGCAGGGATATAATGAAATTCTTACGTTTATCGATGTCATGGCGCCCAGTCTCAGGGATTCCGTTGAGTTATATGAAGGGTTGGAACCGATTTTTGACGCCTATAACATTGAGGTCGATATTTCAAGGGCCTTGAAACGGAAGGTCTGGTTAAAGTCGGGCGGATACATCGTCATCGATCATACGGAGGCACTGGTCGCCATAGACGTGAATACGGGCCGGTATGTCGGCAAGCATAACCATAATCTTGAAGAAACCATTCTGAAAATAAATCTGGAAGCGGTAAAGGAAATCGCCTACCAGATACGTCTCCGGGACATCGGCGGGATTATTATTATCGACTTTATCGACATGGAAAAAAAGTCCAATCAGGAAAAGGTTTATAATGCCCTTTTGGATGCCCTTAAAAGGGATCGGAGCAAAACCAATGTTCTCCCGATGTCGGATATGGGATTAATTGAAATGACCCGCAAGCGCATCAAAAAATCTTTGAGCAGAATGCTTTGCGAGCCTTGTTTTTATTGCGAGGGAGAAGGGTATCTCTTATCCAACCAGTCGATTTGCTATAATATTTATCGGGAGGTGCTCCGGTATACGAAGGATATGACAGCCGATAAAATCTCTTTAAGCGTAAACCCGGTCATTGCAGAACTGCTCCACGGGGAAGAAAACCACCTGATCCATTCTCTGGAAAGCGGGGTTGGAAAGCAGATCATTATTTATCCGCATTCCCGCTTTCACCTGGAAGATTTTGAAGTCGTCGAAACATTAATGGAATAACCGGGTCCCGGATGGCGGCGGACCCGTTGTTTTTAGCTGCGTTTATTTATTGACTTAATATAATTATTATGATTTTATTAGAAGATTGTCATAAGGTTATTAAATAACACGGAAAGTGTTACCGGGAGATATTTAGCAATGAAAAGAACATATCAGCCAAGCAAAACAAAACGGGCAAGAACCCACGGCTTTTTGGTACGGATGTCAACCAAGGCCGGACGAAAAATTATCAATCGGAGAAGAGCAAAAGGCCGGCGACGGCTTGCGCTTTAGTCCGGCCGATCCCTGGGGAAAATGCAAGGCTAACACGATCATTTTTACGGATTTTTCACGGGCTATACTATAAGGGAATACGCTGGTTTTTGAAGAACCTTAGCAGGCAACAATTTTCTTTTTCCAAGAAAGACAGACTGTTAAAGCGAAGAGACTTTGTTCGTCTGTCGGCAAACGGCAAAAAGCGGGTAAACGAGCTCTTTGTTCTCTTTTATGATCAAAGCCGAACAAATGAGAGTCGTTTGGGTATTACCGTATCCAAGAAAGTGGGCTGTGCTGTGATCAGAAACAGGGTCAAACGGATATGCCGGGAGTATTTTCGCTGCAACCGACACGAAATAATCGGAAACCGGGACATAAGCCTTATCGCAAGGAAATCGGTCGCAGGGTTGCCGTCGGTCCGGGTAAACAATTCCTTAAAGTCCCTGCTTAATAAAATATAAAGGAATTTTACAGATTAGAAACGTAATTAACGCATCGGCATTGTTTTTGATCCGGGCGTATCAGATTATGATATCGCCGGTACTCGGACCGGCTTGTCGTTTTTACCCGACCTGTTCCGCGTATGCTTACGAGGCAGTCTTACGGTATGGCCTTTTAAAAGGCGCTTACCTGGCCTTTTTACGGATTTTGCGATGCCATCCGTTTCACCCCGGCGGCATTGACCCTGTGCCATAAGCATAAGGCGGCGGCTGCAGTGAAATTTCATGACTTACAGCGGCATGGCGGTGTTTTAAGGAAAGGGAAAAGCCCCTTGAAAGCCTTCGATACTTTTTTCTGTTTTTGTCCGGCAAAGGAAATCGGTTTTCCAGCCTGCATTTATCCCGCAATGATTTGCTTTTACAATCAACCCTCCGTTTAGTATATGGATTATAAAAACGGTATTTTAAGCTTCCCAAGAAAACAGTGGAGTCAATCATGGAGCAAAAAAGAGTTTTAGCGGCAATAGCGCTTTCATTTTTAGTTTTTTTGGTTTGGGAGCTTGTTGTTGTCGATAAAAAACCGCAACGACAAGCCACGTCGGATCAGGCATACCAAAAACAGGAAACGGTGCAACCGCAGGTTTTACCTGAGCAGGTCCTTGCCGATAAAAAAAATGAGACCATCGCAGATGATCAAAAAAAGGTTGATCAGCCGGCCAGGATGCTTACGGTCGATACCCCCTTATATCAGGCGCAGATTTCCGAACACGGGGCCGTACTCACCAGCTTTCAATTAAAAAAATACTATGAGACCAAAAAGCCCGATACCCCTTTATTGGAAATGATTGACCGAAAAGGCGTGTTCGGGACACTGGCGCTTGATTTTGAAAAAAGCACGGTCAGCAACCTGCAAGAGGCCAGATTCATTTCAAACCATCCATCCGATCGGGTGGAGGTTAAAAACGGGCCTCAAAAACTGACGTTTGTCACTGTTTCCGATAATGGAATGGTGATTGAAAAAAGTTTTATTTTTTCACCAGACACGTATCTGATTGATTTACACGTTGCCATTGTCAACCGGTCGGACACCTCTTTTCAGGACAGCTTGATTTTAAGCCTATCCAAGGTGATTCCGGAGAACGACGCCTCCTATGGGTTTGTAGGTCCAAGTGCACTGATTGATAAAAAGCTTGAGCAAGTCAAGATCAAGAAGATAAAAGATAAAAATACATTCAGCGGAAATATTGCCTGGATTGCCTATCAGGACCGGTATTTTATTTCGGGCATCCTTTTGGAGAGCCCTGAAAACGGCACATTCAGATTAAATATGAGCGAATCGAAAAAACTGTTGAATCAGTACATTCGACCGGAAACCACCTTTGCTCCGGGATCGCAAAAGAATTTCGCCTATCAACTTTATTTTGGGCCAAAAGACAGCAATATCTTAAAATCTTTCAATAAAGGCCTTGAAAAAGCTGTTAATTTTGGGTTTTTTGACTTTATCGCCAAGCCCTTCGTGTGGTTGATGAATCAAATATATCGGGTTGTTCCCAATTACGGCATTGCCATTGTTCTCCTCACGGTTTTAATTAAAATTCTTTTATGGCCCCTGGGGACGAAAAGCTATAAGGCCATGAACGAGATGAAAAAAATTCAGCCGCTGATGGTGGAAATAAAGGAAAAATATAAAGACGATAAGAAGAAGATGAATGAAGAGACGATGGGACTGTATCGGACGTATAAAGTTAATCCCATGGGGGGATGTTTGCCCATGCTGGTTCAACTTCCCGTCTTTTTCGCACTTTATCGAATGCTGTATGAAGCGATTGAACTTCGGCATGCACCTTTTTTCGGATGGATCAATGATCTTTCCGCACCGGATCGTCTTTTTGACTTTGGTTTTTCAGTGCCTTTTATGCAGCCCCCTTATGGAATTCCGGTGTTGACGCTGGTTATGGGGGCCACGATGTTTTTCCAGCAAAAGATGTCGCCGCCCATGGGAGACCCTGCGCAAGCCAAAATCATGATGCTGATGCCGATTTTCTTTACCGTTATTTTTATCAACTTTTCTTCCGGCCTGGTGCTTTATTGGCTTGTCAATAACGTACTGTCCATCGCGCAGCAATACTATATCCAAAGGAAATATGCCTGATATCGGAGGGGAATTACATGTCGTCTTGTATCGAATTCGAGGGAAAAAACCTTGAACTGGCCATTAAAAAGGCATGTGAAAAACTAAATATCCGCGAGGAAAACTTAAAACATGAAGTGATATCCTATGGATCAACCGGAATATTTGGGCTGGTAGGCGCTAAAAAAGCGCGCATTCGGGTATTTTTACAGGAGAAAAAACCCGCTGAGCCTCAGATCCCAACAGAGGTTCAGGCCGATCCATTGGAAAGCGTGCCTATTCCGGATGAGGTGGTTTTAAATGAGGATGAGGCTTTTGGAAAGGACGTGGTTCAAAAACTTGTAGACGCTATTGTGCCAGATGCCGCGGTTTGGGCTGAAAAGAAAAACAATCGCCTCTATTACCATGTCAACAGCAAAAGCTCTGCCGTTTTGATCGGGAAAAAGGGACAGACCCTTGAAGCGATTCAATATATTGTTGAAAAGATCATCTCCCAGAAAATGCGGGACCCCAAAAATAGCGACGTGAAAGGAAATGAAAAGCTCCGCATTCAAATCGATATCGAAGGGTACCTGGAAAATCGAAAAGAAAATTTAAGCGATCTGGCAAGCCGGCTTGCCGACAAAGTAAACAAAACCGGTAAACCGGTCACTGTCGGTCATATGACTTCCCATGACCGGCGAATTGTGCATATGTCCTTAAAAAGCAACCACAGCGTAAGGACGCAAAGCATGGGCGATGGCTTTTTAAAAAAGCTCGTCATTTTTCCTAAAAAATTGCCGGTAAATAAGAAAATGCCCCAGAGGCCCCTTGAAAAGGAATGATTAAGAAACAGTAATGAATCAATCGACTATCGCTGCCATTGCAACGCCGACAGGCAGCGGCGGAATTGGAATTGTTAAAATATCCGGTAAAGAGGCTTTAAAGATAGCAGGCGTCCTTTTTCGCCGATTCGCTTTTCCCCCGGTTTGCGGTGCGTCAGATCAGCGCGACACTGATTTGACGCTTTTCCCCGGTGTTTTCTATGGACACATTGTTGATCCGAAATCTTTAAGGACACTGGATGAAGTTTTGCTTCTGGTAATGTTGGCGCCCAAGTCCCATACCCGTGAAGATGTCGTTGAATTTCATATGCATTCGGGCGTCGTTGCGATCCAATCGGTTTTGGAGCTGGTGTTAAAGCTTGGAGCCCGGCTTGCTGAGCCCGGGGAGTTCACCCGGAGAGCCTTTTTAAACGGACGAATTGATCTGACCCAGGCCGAAGCGGTTATTGATATGGTCAACGCCAGGAATTCGGCCTCATTAAACTGGGCTGCCAATCAGATGACAGGGGCTTTAAGAAGCAAGGTTGCAGCGATTATCGGCGAACTGACAGGCCTTCTGGCTGAGACAGAAGCAACAATCGATTTTCCGGATGAAGCGCACGATGTTTTCACCGTGGATATCGCGATGCATAAATTGAAATTTCTTGCAGCGGAGCCTTTGAACCGTCTTCTTGCGCAATATGACCAAACGCGGCTCATAAAAGAAGGTGTCCAAACCATCATCGTCGGAAAGCCCAACGTGGGAAAATCCAGCCTGATGAATTGCCTGTTAAAAAAAGAGCGGGCGATCGTTTCTCCTTATCCGGGAACCACGCGCGATTATATTGAGGCTGTTTGCCGCCTCAAGCAGGTGTCGGTTGTATTAATGGATACGGCCGGAATTCATCGGACCGACGATGCGATTGAAAACATCGGGATCCAAAAGGCCTGCGAACTTATCGAACAATCAGACCTTATTCTCTTTGTCCTTGATCTGAGCCGGCCGATAACCTCTGACGATGCGTTGATTTATGAGCGGATTCAACATAAGCAAAAAATTCTGGTCATGAACAAGGCCGATCTTTGGGACGTTAAACAAGAAATTCAAATTCCTCCGCAGTGGCAATTTGCCGGTGTCGTAAACCTCTCGGCCCTGCATGGTCAGGGTGTTGCGGAACTTGAGAACATGATGCTTCGCTGGGTTCAGGCCCAATCCTGCGATGACAACGCCGCCGGCGGGATTTCTCCAAACTTGCGGCATAAGATCGGGATCGAAAAGAGTCTTGCAGCCGTGAATAATGCGATTTCCGGTCTTTCGGAGGCATTCGGGCCGGAGCTTTTGGTTATGGACCTTAAAGATGCGATCCGTCCCCTGGAAGAAGTGCTGGGCATAAACGTATCGCCTGACATATTGGATGTTATTTTCAGCCGGTTTTGTATCGGCAAGTAATGTTTCACGTGAAACATTTGACCTTCCGGGTTGGCCAACCTGAGAAGCAAACAGGAGAAAAACATGAGCATTGATTTTGAGCCTTTTTTTAAGCGGTATGAATCGCTTGCCAAAGCTGCGGATGATGTTTTTCAAAACGTAAAAAATCAATTCCCGAGCTGCGTAAGCTGTCAGATCGCCTGCACAGCGTGTTGCTATGCCCTTTTCGATGTTTCGCTGATCGAGGCGATATATATCAACCACAGATTTTTATCGTCGTTGGCTGAAAAGAAAAGAGCCGCGATTCTGGAAAAGGCAAACACCGCTGACAGACAGGTTCATCGAATCAAACGAAAAGCCTATAAAGCATTTGAATCCGGAAAAAGCGAGGACAAGGTGCTGGAAGACATGGCGATTGAAAAAGTCCGATGCCCGGTGCTAAATGACCAGGACGAATGTGAGATATATGCCTTCCGGCCCATCACCTGCCGGTTGTACGGCATCCCGACGGAAATCGGCGGCGTAGGCAGGACCTGTGGAAAATCCGGCTTTGAAAAAGGAAAAGCCTACCCATCGGTGCATCTTGACAAGATTCGCCGTAAGCTCTACGATATATCCGCGGACCTGACATCTGCGCTGCGCTCCAAATACATCCAGATGGGAGAACTGCTGATTCCTTTGTCCATGGCGCTTTTAACGGAATTTGATGAAGAATACCTGGGCGTGCCCGGGAACGAAAAAAAGGATCAGGAAAATGGAGATTTCTCAAGCTGAAGCAACCGTCCGAAAAAAAGCAATTTTTGACGGCATGTCTGATCGGCGCCAAAAGCATATCTTGAAAATGGGATATGATAAATGGGATCCGTTTGCTGAACCACAGGACCCCATCGATATCCGAAAAGATAAGACCCGGCGGACATCGCAGCAATTGATCAGGGAGTTTTTGCACTCCCTGAAACTCGAAACATACAGCAATGATTACGGCAGGGGCGCCTTTGAAATCTGTTTAGGCATCATCAACGAAGATGAACGGTTTCTGGGGATGTATGATTTCGCCTGCTGGTACCAGGCGCTTTTGAAAAAAGATGAACTCCTGTAAAAGGGCTTAATCGCTCGTCCATCGGCCGGATTCAGGCCGCCCGGATGGAATGGCTTTCATTGCCGGTCATTATTGGGCAGGTCCCTGAATACAAGCCTGCCGCCAAGATATCCTGCCAGACCCGCAGCGGCCAGAATGAAAAGATGCAACAAAATAAATATCATCCGCCATCCGGATTCCGTTTCGGCAGCTTCCGGATAAATCATTCGCCAAATGACCAATGCCAGGACCAAAAAAAATACGAGAATTCCGCAAGTCATCTTGGCAACGAACAGACCCGTTAATTGTCCGCCAAAGCGGTTTTTCCAGTCGACATATCCGGAGAAAAAAACAAACGGAATGGCGACGACCACAATGATCAGGTTATAGAAGGCGGCCTGCCCCAGGGAGGGAAGCTGAAAAAAAGACGACATCAATAAAAAAAGGACGGCAACGGGCAAAACGCCGTTAGGGATATGAACCGAGATCGGATGGAGGTGAAGTCTTGTCATCCATAAGGTTGCAAGCGCATAGGCGCCCTGACCTCGCGGCATCTTGTTCTTTTCGTGCAAATCTGTTTGCTTGGCCGCGGGTTGCCCTGCGTCTTCCGGGAGTTCAACAAATTTCGTGCGATCTGCGCCGCAGACCGGGCATTTTTCAGGAGGCTGGAGGCCTTCATGAATGTAGCCGCACACCGTACATTTCCACTTTTTCATCCAAGCCTCCTCACGTATTTAATGGTATTGGATTAACCGATAACCATGATCATCTCTCCGGTGGATACATCTGTGCCTTTTTCTGTTAAAATTTCCTGGACCGTTCCGGAAATGGGCGCTAAAATATCGTTTTCCATTTTCATGGCTTCCATAACCGCAACCGTTTGACCTGCTTTGACCTGGTCACCGACAGAGACTCTGATTTGAACGATCAGACCGGGCATCGGTGCTGAGAGGGTCCCTGGGCCGGTTTTTGCTCCGGCTTTGACAGGTGCTGGAGCCGCTTTGGCAGCCGGCTTGGGCTGCGGCTCAGCACCGGGGCCTTTTTGTACCGGCGCGGTTGGGGCCTGTGAAGACCCCGTCTCTTCAACGGTTTCAATTTTTACCGAATAAGGCTGCCCGTTGACAAGCACCCGGGCAATATTGTTCTGGACGTCGCCGATATCGACTTTAAATGTTTTCTCCGCTATTTTCAGGTTATAAATCATTTTATTATTCCCCTTGCTACGTTAATTGGTTTACCGGTTAAACACGTTTAATCGGCCGGTCATCGCCATGATGCGCCCGCTCTGAGTCCAGGCGTCGGAAACGATTTGCACTGTGGCGGATGGTGCAGGCCGGATAGACAAAAAGTGCATATGAACCGCCAGGGCAATTGCAGCAACCGCCTCCGGCGCCAAACCCCCGGCCGCCTCCGCCTGATCCGCACCAATAAGTTGGATCGCCAAAGCAATTGCAGCAACCGTCTCCGGCGTCAACGCCCCTGTCATATCTTCCTGATCTGCCGGAGGCGGATCGGCAAATGGACGTGCTGAATCCTTTTTCTCCGATGGGGTATCCTTTTTTTTAGTTTGGAGAAGCTCCCGAATATAAGCCCATGCCATTTTATTGTCCTTTCTAGAGCGGAATGTTTCCGTGTTTTTTGGGCGGATTGACATCACGTTTGGTTTTCAGCATGGAAAGCGCGCAAATCAGTTTGGTCCGGGTTTCAGCCGGATCAATGACGTCATCGATATACCCCATTTCAGCGGCCTTGTACGGGTTGGAAAATTTGTCGCGATAATCGGAGATTCTGTTTTGCCGTTCGGCTTTGGGGTCAGCGGCTTTTTCAATATCGCTTCTACTGATGATGTTGACCGCGCCTTCTGCGCCCATGACGGCGATTTCCGCGGTGGGGTATGCAAGGTTGACATCGCCCCGTGTATGCTTGGAGCTCATGACAATATAGGCCCCGCCGTATGCTTTGCGGGTGATAACGGTGATCCGGGGAACGGTAGCCTCACAGAACGCATAGATCAGCTTGGCGCCGTGCTTGATAATTCCGCCGTGCTCCTGGTGTGTTCCGGGCAAAAACCCCGGAACGTCTTCGTAAATGATCATTGGAATGTTGAAGGCATCGCAGAAACGGACAAACCGGGCCGCTTTATTGGAGGCGTCGATGTCCAGGGACCCGGCCATGACAGCCGGCTGATTGGCGACAATGCCCACGGATGCGCCGTCAAGCCGGCCGAAGCCGACCACGATATTTTTTGCCCAGTGCTCATGCACTTCAAAAAATTGATGGTCGTCGAGGTTTGAATGGATGATGTCCCGGATATCATAAGGCTTATTCGGTTCCGGCGGGACGATCGTTCGCAGCGCTTCCTCTTTACGTCTCGGATCGTCGGCGGTTTTAATGCGGGGCGGATCTTCCATGTTGTTCTGGGGGAAAAAGCTCATGAGACTCCGGATTTGTTCAAGACAGGCAGCATCATCTTCCGCCATGAAATGTGCAACGCCGCTTACGGCATTGTGGGTCATGGCGCCGCCCAAATCGTCTTTGCTGACCACTTCCCGGGTTACGGCTTTAATGACTTCCGGACCGGTGATAAACATATGGCTTGTTTTATCCACCATAAAAATCCAGTCCGTCATGGCGGGCGAATACACGGCCCCGCCGGCACACGGCCCCATGATGGCCGTAATTTGCGGAATGACGCCGGAGGCCATGACGTTTAAAAGAAAAATGTCTCCGTAACCGGCCAGGCTGTTCACGCCTTCCTGAATCCGGGCGCCGCCCGAATCGCACAACCCAATAACCGGTGCGCCCACCTTCATGGCCATTTTCATGACTTTGCAGATTTTTTCTGCATGGGCCAGGCTAAGCGATCCTCCGAAGGAGGTAAAATCCTGGGCAAAGACAAACGCCTGCCGGCCGTGAATCAGGCCATATCCCGTCACCACGCCGTCACCGAGGATTTTATTTTTTTCCATGCCGAAATCGGCGCAGCGGTGAACCTTAAACCGGTCCACTTCTACAAAGGTGTCTTTGTCGAGAAGCCGGTCGATCCGTTCCCGGGCGGTGAGTTTTCCTTCCTGATGCTGTTTTTCGATGCGCTTAACGCCGCCGCCTTCAAGCGCCTGCTTGCTCTTTTCTTCCAGCTTACCGAACACATCTTGTATTTCCATTCATCCTCCTTTGGTGAAATGGGGATTTGCCTGCGTGGAAAACGAGCGGGCGGCGCAAACCAAGAGGGGAAAAAGACGAATCTTTACGCCTTCCCTCCGCCGTTAGTAAAATAAAATGATAAAATATCAGGCGATTAAAATTATGAGCGCCCGCTCACAATTGAGCCTATATATTTTTATAATGCGAATTTGTCAATTATTTTTTTAATATACATGAATTGCCCGGAAAGTCTTGATGCGTAACAAACGCTTTAAAGGGTCAAACAAAGAGGATAAATAAATTGAAAACCCTGATGGAAACCCTTGACATAAAAAAAGGATGTTGCTAATTTACCTTTGATGAGCGATCGCTCAATTCAGGTTTGGATAAATAAAACGGTGAATCAAATCAATTTATGACTGAAGATTTACATCGCACCCGGGATATACCGACTCAAATCAAGAACCCTGAGTTGGTGGAGCGCAGACGGCGTCAGATCGCCGATGCTGCGGTTCGTCTTTTCATCACCAATGGTTTTGAAAAAACAACCACCCGTCAGATTGCCCGGGCAGCCAGGCTGTCCATCGGGTCCCTGTATGAATATTTTGCCACAAAGGAAGATGTTCTCTATCTGGTGATGGACTCCATATATATCGAAATCGAGCGGGCGCTGGCCACGGCTTCCTCTAAAGGCGCAAAAGGCAGAGATGCTTTGGTGGAGGTGATCCGGCATTATTTTATGGCCTGCCACCGAATGAGCGATTACATGCTGCTCCTGTACCAGGAAACCCATGTGCTGACCCGGGAGTGGAGAAAGCGGGTACTGAAAAACGAACTGGACATAACGGCAATCTTTGAGAAAAAATTATCGGCCGTTTTCGAATCGTTTGATATTTTGCCGGAAAGCGACACCCATATTAAAATAATGGCGCACAATATCAGCGTGATGGCGCACATGTGGACGTTTCGGCGCTGGGCCCTGGCAAGGCACTGCGGCATAGAGGAGTATATTGCGCTGCAAACGGAGTTTATCCTGGCCTATATTGATCAATTAAAAGCAGGACCGAATGTTGCCGGTGGCGTAAACAAATCAGATTTTCACCACGAAGGACACGAAGAACACGAAAGGGCATAAGAATATATAATATTTTCAGCTTCGTGTACTTCGTGCTCTTCGTGGTTTATAAAAAATTAGGCATAATGGCGGCTTTTAGGAGACCATCAAGTTTGATATGGAGCAAATGAGAGGTAAAGGGAGATGACCCTGATGCGTGAAGCGGTGATTGTCAGTGCGGTTCGGACGCCGTTGGGAAGCTTCGGCGGTTCATTAAGCGATGTGGGCGCCACGGACCTGGGCGGTCTGGCTATTGCAGAGGTTGTCCGGCGGGCAGGGATTGACAAAAAGCAAGTCAACGAAGTGATTATGGGACTTGTCCTGCCCTGCGGGTATGGCCAGAACCCGGCAAAGCAGGCGGCGGTAAAGGCCGGCCTGCCGTGGGAGGCCGAGTGTCTGACTATAAATAAGGTATGCGGTTCATCGTTAAAGGCGGTTATGCTGGCGGCCCAGGCCATCGCAACAGGCGATGCCGATGTGGTGGTGGCCGGCGGAATGGAGAATATGAGCCGGGCGCCCCATTATCTGGAAAAGGCCCGCTTTGGTTATCGCATGGGGGAAGGCGTATTGCAGGACCACATGATTCACGACGGACTGTGGGATATCGTCAATGATTTTCATATGGGCATGTCCAATGAGCTTTGCGCTGAAAAATATCAGGTGAGCCGCGAGGACCAGGATCATTTTGCCGAGAAATCATACCAAAAGGCGCTGGATGCGATTGGGGCAGGAAAATTTAAAAAAGAGATTTTTCCCGTAGAGGTCCCCTCAAAAAAGGGGAAGCCGGTTCTTTTTGAGCAGGATGAATGCCCACGGGAAACGTCGTATGAGTCCCTGGCGAAAATGAAGCCGGCGTTTAAAAAAGAAGGAACCGGCACGGCCGGAAACGCCTCGATTATCAGCGACGGGGCCGCTGCGGTGGTTGTCATGTCCAGGGAGAAAGCAACAGCCCTGGGATGCGACGTGATGGCGACCATCGGTGCGCAGGCGTCCTTTGGAATCGACATGAAATATGTGTTGGTTGCGCCCATCTTCGCCATTCCCAAATGCCTGGCAAAAGAAGGGATCGGAGCCGATGCGGTGGATCTTTATGAAATTAATGAAGCTTTCAGCGGTTCGTCGGTGGCCATTGTAAAGGAGCTTCACCTGGATGAAGCAAAAGTGAACGTCAACGGCGGCTCCGTTGCGCTGGGTCATCCCATCGGCGCCAGCGGGTGCCGGGTATTGGTAACCCTGATTCATGAGATGATCCGGCAGGATAAATCCATGGGGCTCGCGTCTTTGTGCCTGGGTGGCGGGGAAGCGGTTGCCATGATCGTAAAGCGCTGAAAATAAATTTTAGAGAACTTTTCGCCGGAGACGGGCAAAGGAGAAAAATGGAAATCAAAACATTTGGCGTCATTGGCGCAGGACAAATGGGAAACGGCATTGCCCAGGTGGCTGCCGCAAGCGGACTTGCCGTTATCATGCATGACATTGCGCCCGCGTTTGTGGATAAAGGCGCGAAGGCCATTGAAAAAAATCTGGCCCGCAATGTGGAAAAGGGCAAAATGACCGCTGAAGAAAAAACAGCGGTGATGAACAGAATAAAGACAACCGTTGACTTGAAGGACATGGCTGTCACTGATTTTGTGGTCGAGGCAGCCACGGAGAATGAATCCATCAAATTCGAGCTGTTCAAAACGCTCGACGCAGTTTGCCCGCCAAATGCTGTTTTGGCTACAAACACCTCGTCGATTCCCATCGGCCGGATCGCTGCAAAAACAGGCCGGCCGGGCAAAGTCATCGGCATGCACTTCATGAATCCCGTACCGGTGATGAGGCTGGTGGAAGTAATCCGGGGGCTTGACACGTCGGATGATACATTTCAAACGACATGGGATCTATGCGTTAAGTTTGGGAAAACGCCGGCTTTGGCAAACGATTACCCGGGATTTATCGCCAACAGAATTTTGCTTCCCATGATCAATGAGGCGGTTTACTGCCTCTATCACGGCGTCGGCAGCCGGGAAGATATCGACACGGTCATGAAATTGGGGATGAATCATCCCATGGGCCCGCTGGCCCTGGCGGATTTAATCGGGCTGGATACGTGCCTGGCGATTATGGAAACGCTTTTCGAAGGCTTTAAAGATTCCAAATATCGGCCTTGCCCCTTGCTTCGAAAATATGTTGAGGCCGGCCGATTGGGGAAAAAATCCGGCCGCGGGTTTTATGAGTATTAACCCGGTGTCATTCATTGATCTTTGAACGTGTCGGCGAAAATGCCGGAGGCGAGATCGATGTTTTCCGGACAAAATACGAAAAGGCATTTTTCTTCCGGAGAAGAGACGGATCCATACACGTAATTGATGTTGATTCCCTCTTCCCCGAAAGTTTTGGCCACTTTTGCCAGAGACCCGGGCTTGTTATCAAGTTTTAGGGCGATCACGGGGATGATATCGAACAGATAGTCATTTTTTGACAGCAGGTCCAGCGCCTTGTCCGTATTGTCGGCCAAAAGCCGGATCAGGGCGAATTCAGCGGAATCTTTCCGCATGGAATTATAGCTTGCGGCAGAGGCAATCCGTTTTAAGGATTTCCCTCTGGCCAGAAACAGCTCTTTTACATAACTTGAGGCATCCTGAATGGTAAGGGCGTCAATATTGATCCCGGCTTCTGAAAACAGGGTTGCCAGTTTTCCCAGCTCTCCGGGAATATTTTTCAGAAAAAGTGAAATTTCGGTCCGGACCATGGGGGGTCTCCTTTTATATTGTTGTTGTATGATCGGCTGATGCGTTTTATATAGTGAAAACGGGGCAGGGAGTCAACGTTTAAAGAAATGGCGTACCATAACATCGGAGGATGGCCGCATGCTGAAAAAAAAAGTGCCAAGCGCCTGTGTCGTTTTGATGATGTTTCTCTGGCCGCCGGTTTTATGTCTTTCATCCGAAGTGCTTGATGAAAGGGTTGCGGTTGTCAACGGAACCCCGATCTTAAAAAAAGATTTTTTATGGGCTGTCAGCAGCATGGAGCAGCATATGATCAGCTCGGGCGAATCCTTGGATCCGATTGCGCGTGAAAACATAAAAAAAAGCGCTTTGGATGGCCTGATTCATCGCGAGCTGCTGTTCCAGGAAAGCTGCAGAAAAGGAATCACGGTGCAGCCTTCTGAAATTGACAGGGAATATCAAAATCTTCTTGACGCCATCCCCAGGGATATGGATATGGATACGATGGCAAAAGAGTTCAATCTGACCGAAGCGGGCATTAAGAATGAGTTTCACCGGGTTCTCTCGATAAAAAAATTGTTGGATCGGGAAATCGTTGTTGACGATACGGTAACGCAAAAGGAAATCAGGGGCTTTTATGATTCACATCCGGAGCAGTTTGTTGTTTCCGGACCGGTTCACGCGGGGCACATTCTCATAAAACTGGATCCGGCATTTACCGGACAGCAAAAACAATCCGCTAAAAGCCGGATTGAAGCCATTAAGCAAAGGCTTTCCGCCGGCGAGGCATTTTCGGAACTGGCCGATCAATACTCCGAAGATCCCGGACGGGGAAAAGGGGGGGACCTCGGCTTTTTCAGGCGAGGGGAAATGGAAAAATCTTTTGAAGATGCCGCCTTTGCCATGCAACAAGGGCAAATCAGCGGCATTGTTGAAACCCGGTTCGGGTATCATATTATAAAGGTGTTTGAAAAAAAACCGGAAATTGTTCCGGCATTTGAGAAGGTCAAACAAAAAATAGAAGCGCAACTTAAAGATGACAAAATCAATCAGGGTCAAAATGTGTTTATCCAAAAACTGAAAGACAAGGCGGTTATCGAAGTTTTTACGGATATGGACAGACAATCGCCTTAGGGAGAATATGACAGGCATAATAAATTGTTTCTTGGGCCGGGTTAATACCTATTCTTTAATATACACCAAAATTACCCCATGAAAGGAGGAAAAAGGGATAAGAAATTAACCCGATAATATTAATTATTTGAAAGGAGGTCTTATGTTCGGAATTTGTTCTTATGGCGGCTACGTGCCGCGCTATCGGTTGAACCGGGGGTTGATCTATGCGGGGATCGGATGGATGAACGCCGGAAACATTGCATTGGCCAGGGGAGAAAAGGCGGTTGCCAATTTTGATGAGGACAGCATCACCATGGCGGTGGCGGCAGGAATCGACGCGTTGACGGGAGTTGACCGGTCAAAAGTGGGCGGCGTTTATTTTGCTTCCACCACCATGCCCTACAAGGAACGCTTAAATGCGGGAATTATATCCGGGGCTTTGGGGTTGGATGAGACTGTCCGCGGCGCAGATTTTGGCGGCGCGCTCAAGGCGGGAACAACGGCGCTGCTTTCCGCGCTGGAAAGCGTTGAAACAAAGCGGGTCAACAATCTGCTGGTAACCTCTGCGGATTGCCGACTGGGCAAACCGGCATCGGCGCAGGAATTTATTTTCGGCGATGCTGCCGCAGCGTTTGTGGTGGGCGGCGAGGGCGTTATTGCGGAGTTCAAGGATTCGTATTCCGTAACGATTGACTTTGCGGATCATTTTCGCGGCATGAACGGCAAATTTGACCGTCAGTGGGAAGACCGGTGGATCCGGGATCTGGGATTTGACCAGTTTGTGCCGGCGGCGGTGAACGGTCTGCTGAAAAAGACGGGCCTTGCCATGACTGACTTTGCCAAGGTGATTTATCCGTGTCATTATTCGGCTGCGCGGGGCTCGCTGAACAAAAAGCTCAAGATAACGCCCCAGCAGGAGCAGAGTTTCCTTCAAAATGAGATCGGAGAATCCGGCACGCCCCATTCCCTGGTGATGCTGGCGGCCGCCCTTGAGGATGCCAAACCGGGCGATAAAATTATGGTGGTCAGCTACGGCAGTGGCTGCGATGCTCTCTTTTTCCAGGCAACCGACAATATTTTGAATAAAAAGGGCGCCAAAGGTATTTCAGGAAGCCTTGCCAACAAGGCCGTGCTGGACAACTACACCAAAATGCTGGTGTGGCGGGACATCCTTCCGGCTGACTTCGGGCTTCGTATGGAAGAAGATCAGTGGACCCGGTGGTCTGCTCTTTACCGGGCCCGGAAGTTTGTGTTGGGGTTGTGGGGAGTCAAGTGCAAAGAGTGCGGCACCCCGCAGATTCCCCCCCAACGCATTTGCGTAAACCCGGCTTGCGGCGCCGTGGGCAAAATGGAGCCGCTTCGGTTCTCGGACAAAACAGGACGCATTGCCAGCTACACCGGAGACAACCTGGCGGCATCCTATGATCCGCCTTCCATTTACGGACAGATCGAATTTGACGGCGGCGGAAAATTCATGTTCGACATCACCGACTGCAACCTTGAGGATTTGTCCACGGATATGGCGGTAACCATGAGCTTTCGCAGAAAGTATTATGATGCAAAGAGGGACATTTCCGGATACTTCTGGAAAGCAGTACCCGTAAAGGAGGTGAAGTAAATGGCTGATGGAATCAAAGATAAAGTAGCAATTTTGGGTATGGGATGCACCCGATTCGGAGAAAGATGGGAATCGGGGGCCGAAGACCTGATGGTCGAAGCCTTTATGGAATGCCTGGCAGATGCCGGGATCGAAAAAAAGGAAATTCAAGCGGCATATCTGGGAGCTCATTTTATTGACGTCAATATCGGACGCGGTGCAACGCCCCTGGCGACAACGCTCCATCTGCCGTATATCCCGGTAACGCGGACTGAAAATTTCTGCGCAACAGCAACCGAAGCGTTCAGGGCTGCCTGCTATTCGGTTGCAGCCGGCGTGTACGACATTGTGTTGGCCCTTGGCGTTGAAAAACTCAAGGACACGGGTTACGGCGGACTTCCGGGCGGCGTCGGCGGCGGCGTCAATGCCTTTATGATGGGCTTTAACGGGTCAGCGCCGGGCATGTTCGCCCAATTGGCGACTGCTTATGCAAGGAAATGGAAAATTCCCATGGAAAAAATCAAGGACGCCATTTCCCATATTTCTGCAAGAAGCCATGCAAACGGCGCCATAAACCCCAAAGCGCATTTGCG
>CAYTSY010000067.1:15292-18690 GCA_964440555.1 uncultured Desulfobacteraceae bacterium | reverse complement strand
GAATTGAATTGAATTGAATTGAATTGAATTGAAATTATAACTTAGAAGATACTGTGTCAAGCATATTCCAAAATATTTCTTGTAAAGAGGGTAATCACTTGAGGTAAAGGCTATAACTTGCTATTAAAATTAGATATTTTCTTTGTGAGAAGTTTTTTCTAATGAAAATTATGCATAAGCAGTTGACGAACGGTAAAAGTTTTTGCATGCCAAGCTTGAAGAATAAATAAAAAAAATGAGAATGCCCTGGAATATTGTCGAAAGTTCTCAATTTAAAAATTTGGATACACCCAATATATGGGGTCTCGCTGGGTTCAGTCAAAACACCTTTTATCTCGCCAATCTCATGTTTTCAAAAAGTTGAGATATGGAGGAGAATTGTCAGCTATAAAACATGATGAAATCATTGCATATATGCTTTTGAAATCAAAAATTTACCTTGAAATCACATGAAAATTTCAGTCTGATATCTGCCCAAAGTAGGAGCCATCTTCACATCCCTTGGTGTGGAACCAAAGGATTTTCATTTATCTTAAAGTGAGTCATTTAAAAATAACGGTAAAACCCCACCCTGGTACCAGCAAGGGGGAGGGGGAAATCGGAGTTTGTCTTCGGAGGTTAGCTCAGCATCTCCACGAACGCCTCAACCCGGGTTTTAAGCTGCCCGATATCTTCCATGCCATAGTCAGTGTCAATGCAGAGCGTGGGTATGTTTTGAGATTCAAGTTCCTTCTCGATATTCATGGCTTCCATGAGATAGGGTTGGCAAAACTGAAGGCCGTAATGAATGACGCCGTCGGCCCGGTATGTTTGGACCATTTCCCGGATGTGGTTTACCCGGTCCGGGTTGGGTGTAAAAATCGCACAGTCCACCTTGAAATACCGATCCACAATGGCCATCATTAACTCCTCAAAGGTGTTGCCGTCGTCGGATGTCAGATTCCGTGTGCCCCTTTCTCCGACGCATGATTCCTCTCCGACAAGGATGGCCCCTGAAGATTCTATGACTTGCGGCAGTTTCCAGTTGGGAACCGCCATGGGACAACCGGAAATGAGAATCCTCGGGGAATCGGCTGGCAATACGCCTTGCTTTGCATCGATCCTTTCCTCCAGCTCATCGCAAAGACTATTAACGGCTTCGGCAAACCGTTGCGGATTATCATAGAAGTACACCTGGTTGACGAGAAGCGCATCCAACCCTGAAATAGGACTGGGGCTTGCACCTCTTAACGCCGACAGCCGATGCATGGCATTTCGCTTTTTGTTCACCACATCGATCCCTTTTTTCAGGCTCTCCGGCGTGCTGGCGCTGCCGGTCATGTTTTCGACAGCATCTTTGAACCGATCATATTCAGCCTCCAGCAATTGTTTGCCCTGTTCGGATTTCATCTGCGGCAGGTCCATGACGTATAATTTTGGAACCAGCCGGCCCAATGTCTCATATGCCTTTTTTTTGCCGTCGCAGGTGTTTTCCCCTACGATCATATCCGAACACTCGATATATGGGCAGACTTTGCCCAGTTTGAAACCAAAAGATGATTTGATCAACGCGCAGGTGTTCCGGGGCAGTAGCTTTTCCACTTCTTCCATGGCAAAATCTGCACCCGAACAAAGTCCGGCCAGGGTGGCATTTCCAGCAAGAACAATTTCCTCCGGCACAAAGACGCAGTATGAGCCGATGATTTTCCGACCGGCTGCCTTTTCATCGAGCAATTCCCTTATTCGCTGGCCATGAACTTCGCTCATGACAAAATCGAAATACGACATGCTTTTGGGGCGGTTTTTCTGGGTTTTATAAACATCCTGATAGGTCTTGGTCAAGACAGACAACAGCATGTCGTGAGCGTTAAGATCAAGACCCAGTTCCTTCCACATTTCGCGAAGTGCATCACTCATGGTTACTCTCCTTTATCATTTTCCAGCCGTTGTTTTTTGTTCAACAATGTAACCGGACCCCGCATTGAAATCAAAGTGATAATTTCAATGAAATGGTAAGGGATTTATTGAAAATTCAAATAGTGAGAAACGCCTAAGAATGCTATTGAAAGCCCTCAATCATAGAAATTCAGGTAAGCACAATAAATATATGTGGAAATGGAGTGCGGAAATGCAGCGTTGACACTGCCTTGAAATAGGTATAAATATTTTAATGAATGTTTTTGCCGACTAAATGCCAGAAAACTACCATAAAACGAACGAAGGGAGGAACCCATGAAAACATACCGATCGATGAAGACAGTATCAGGCATTGTGTGCACAGTATTGGCTTTATTGTTTCTGAGCGTTTTCGCCTTCGCAGCGGAACTCCCGGCGCAAGCGTTGAGTCATGCCAATCCGCGCGTTCAAGAGGTAATGACAGCCCAGGAAGCGGTGACACCAGAATTGATGTCTATGCCGGATGTTCTGGGAACTGCTGTGGGACAAAACGATAGCGGTGACCTGGTAATACTGGTTTACGTTAATGTGGAAGGTAAGAATCCGGCGGCAAATGCCAGAAACATCCCTCGAAGCCTACGGGGCAAGAGCATTACTGTCGAATTCACGGAGCCATTTCGTGCCTTGGCAAAGCCCGCACCCGTTCCTACAGTGTCTCACACTGCAAAGCAGATTCCTCCGATTAAACTTGGAACGTCAGGTGGCTGGATCGACGATCTTGCCAACGGCTACTGCTGCGGAGGCACACTCGGTTCGCTGATCCAGGTCGGTGATACTCAATACATCTTGAGCAACTATCATGTGTTCGAGTCAGATATTGTCTCCGGAGGAAATGGCACAGTTGCAGAAAAGGGAGACCTGATTATTCAGCCTGGGCTGATTGATGTTGGCTGCAATGAGGCTGAGGCACAAGACATTGCGACTTTAGTCAAAAGCAGTTCTTTACCGGCCTCAAACGTCGATGCTTCCCTAGCGCAGGTAGTGCCAGGGATGGTGTCGGCTGATGGCGCTATCCTGGAGATCGGGACGATTTCATCAAACACCGTTGCGGCAAAACTAAAGCAAGCTGTTAAAAAAAGTGGCAGGACAACCGGGCTTACCAGTAGTACAGTATCGGGTCTGAACGCTACAGTATCAGTTGCCTACGACGATGAATGCGCCGGCAAGGAAGCCTTTACCAAGACTTTTACGGGCCAGATCATAATCAGCAATAGAGGGAGCAAATTCCTTGCAGGTGGCGACTCCGGCTCCCTGATGGTGGAGAATATCAATTCCAATCCCAGAGCAGTGGGCCTTTTATTTGCAGGAAGCAGCACCCTCGCTGTGGCAAATCCGATTAATGAAGTCCTGAGCCTTTTTGGCGCCACTATGGTGGGGACCCCATAGAACTAATCGGGTTTGGAGCAAACGAATTTGGGGCAATTGCACAAGATCGGGATCTGCTCTGTTTTGATTCTTATTTT
>CAYTSY010000067.1:13469-15282 GCA_964440555.1 uncultured Desulfobacteraceae bacterium | reverse complement strand
TTGCTTTCGATAGCATGTTCTGCCACCATACGGAGCCAGGTTAATCAAACCAGGCAACAGGACTCAATGATTCCAAATGATATCAACTCCGTCCTTAAAAACCACGAAAAGGAGTTGCTGGCCATACCGGGTGTTGTTGGTGTCTATGTAGGCCTGCTCCCGGATGATAAAACGCCCTGCTTGAAGGTGATGATGGTTAAGGAAACTGAAGATCTCAAGAGGAGGATTCCGAAATCTATCGAAGGGTATCCGGTGCTTATTGAGGAATCTGGGGTCATTCGTCCACTGAATAGAAATGGTTGAAAAGGAAGGCGCAATAGTTTCGGGAGACAAGCATCATAACCCTCAGCAGAACCTCTTTAGACTGGTCTTTTAAAGCAAACCCCTCATATAAAATCTGTCCTTTAAGATAAAGTGCCTCCGGAAAATCCGGATCTTTTTCAAGTTATCGGAATTGAGCAATATTTTGGACTGGGAATTATTGTAAACCAGCCTGGGAATTTCTGACATCACATATTTTCTTGAAGTGGTGATGTGGTAGGATTATCCAATTAACGTGAAAACCTCTGATATCCCAATTCATGCTTTACTTGCATTATTCTTGAATTTTGGCATTCTTAACCATACCGTCGATATTTTGCAATAAATTTAAACGGATTTCAGGCTCAAGGCATTTTGAAGAGGCTTTTGATTGCCATGAATTGAAATTCCAAAAGTCCCAATATGACGATTTCAAAATTTTTTACGAAACCGTCACAATATCCTGCTGCACGAACATCGTCTGGCTGCATTCCTAATGCTTATCCCCGGGAATCGCCAGAATAATGCCCTCCGAAGCAGTATCACCCGGATTTGCCGCCATAGCCAAAATATCGCCCGACATGGGCAGGTAGTCTCCCACGGCAAGACGGCTGGCGTCTCTTTTGGCGCCGGCCCCAGGTTCCGGGGTAATTTGAATAAAGCCTTTCGTACACACGGCAAAAAGGTGGTAACCCGGCAACGCAATATCACAGGAAGCCCCGGGCCCGAGACGGCAAACCAGTACCTTCGCCACGCCGTTGTCAAATTCCACCCGTAATGCGGGGGTATTGTGGGCATGGGGAACAAAGCCCGTGGAACCGTAACGTACTTCAACGCCCATGAGGCATGCCGCATTCCGGTTACGCGGTGAAGCCTTGGCCAGGTGGATCGATGGATTTTTTTGGGTGGGCATAAAGAAAAACAAACCGTCGGGAAGGCGGACCGCGCCGGTGAACACGTTCTGCACGGCAAACCAGAGCTTTTTATAAAGCGGAAACGACCGGGGAAAAAACATGGAGCTGCGCTTAGAGCCGCGGTAGTTTTTATTGTACATGCGCCCGCCATGAATCACGATATACAGGGTGTCTTGCGAATGCCGGTGAAAACCGGTGGCCTGACCCGGTGCGATGGTTGCCATGTATGCACGAAAATGTCCGTCCGCATGGATTTCTTTGTGCAAGGGTTCGTCGGCCACCTCGACATATTCGGACGTATCGGTGTTGCGATGATTTTCTTGCTGCATCGGGCGCCTCATATCAGGTTTTCATTTTTAAGCCATGATAACGTGTCTTCCACCATCACATGCAAAGGAGTGGTGCGGTATCCGAGTTGGGCAGTGGCTTTGGCGAAGTCGCAATAGATATGGGAGGCGGCCCGGCTGTATTTTTCCGGGGTGAGCATGGGCTCCCTGCCGTCAATTTTTGATTTGAGAAAAAGCACGCCGACAACCAGTTTGAGCAGCCACTTGGGTTGCATCCGTCGTGTTTCGGGTTTTCCGAGAAGACGCTCTATC
>CAYTSY010000067.1:10513-13459 GCA_964440555.1 uncultured Desulfobacteraceae bacterium | reverse complement strand
GCCGAGAAGGTAGTTTTCGCCGGAACCCCCGCGCTCCACTGCGCGGATATGGGCATCGACAACATCCTTCACATGGCACCACATGGCTTTTCCGGGCGGCACGGCCCGAAGCCTTCCGCTGCAGATGGGCAGGATAAACTGACGGGTCCAGGTATTGATGTCATAGGGGCCGATGATGTTGCAGGGATTTAAGATAACGGCGCGCAGCCCTTCTGCTGTAACGGCGTTTTTGATGATGTTTTCAGCCAGGAATTTGGTTTTGTGATACATCATGCCGCAGTTCAGGGCATTGGATGACGTCTGCTCGGTGATGCATTTTCCGGGATGGTGGCCAAAAGCGGAAATCGAAGAGGTATAGACCAGGCATTTCACCTTTTTCCGCAAGGCCGCTTCAACCAAATTGCGTGTGCCGTCGACATTGTCGATATATTGCTGCGCATTGTTTTTCGCCCATGCGCTGGTATTTGACGCCAGGTGAAAGACCGCATCCGCGCCTTCGGGAATGGCGCGGCAAAGAAGGGGAGCGTCGCTCAAATTGCCGGGAACCGGCGAAACGTCATATCGATTAAGATATTTCAGGTCCGCGGAAGGAAGGTCCAGGGCAATGATCTTCCAGTTTTGGGTGATCAGTTCCCCGATGAGATTCAGGCCGAGAAACCCGGCGGCGCCGGTGACAAAAGCTGTTTTCTGCATTGCAAAACTCCTTTTTACTGGTTTCACAATGTCTAACAAACCGTAAGCCGGATTTCATTAACCCAGGTTAAGAAACTTCGTTTTTCTGCAATTTTTTTCGGATGCGGCTTAAGGCGACAGGCGTCATTCCCAGATAGGAGGCGATGTGATATTGGCGGACCCGGTTCTCCAACCCCGGAAAGCGCCTCTTGAATTTGGCATATCGCGTTACCGCATTGTCCGACAGAAATTCGCTTTCCCGCCTTTCCTTTTCCACAAAGAGCATCTGGACATACCTTGTGCTGATTTCCTGCCAACAGGCATATCCCTGAAGCCCCTGTGCATATTGATCCAGATCGATATACAGAAGGTCCGCGTCCTCAAGGGCCTGGATATCATACCAGGAAGGGGTATGTGTCAGGATGGCGCTGAAAGCCGACAACATCCGTCCCTCCTCCCGGAAAGCGAGAATCTTTTCTTCCCCTTCTTCTGTCACGTAAAACACCCGGAATATCCCGGAGACAATGCAGGCCATTTTGTCGGGAACAGCGCCCGCCCGAATGAAATACGCGTTTTTTTTCAGGTGAAGAGGCTTCAGGCCAAGGACCGCCTTCTCCCACGCCTCCGCCGGAATCTCGGCAAAAACGCCCAGGGCGTTGCGTACGATAGCCAGCCATTGGGGTTTAATTGGCTTCATGAACCGATTGCATCCTGATGATGTTTTACTCCCTTACAGACCTTCGTTACGCGGTACGGTCCGTGGATACGACCGGCAACACGGTGCAAAGCGATCCGGTTACAGCCGTTGCATGAAACGATCGGCACGCCAAGTGCATGCATAATCCAGGTATTAATAAATCGGTCCGGGCCAGGATGGCCACGAATTATCTGCTCGTGGGTTTGGGGAACGGATCGGCTACGATAATCACCTTGCACTGTTTCAGCGCCTCCAGATGTTCGGAGGCGCTTTTTATTTTCAGGGCGTCCTCATTGCAGATAACAATATCGGAACCTTTAGCGCCCTGCGTTCTCAGCCCTTCGACGATCAACGGGTTATTTCCCGCCTTGGGATGATGTTTGGCCGATGCCGGGCCGGTTTCATAATGGCACATTCCTTTTTGAACGGCGAGTTCACGGCTGACGAACGCAGGGCCGTAGACCTCCTGTCCGTTCTCGTCGAGAATTTTAGGCGCCATGGCCGGATCGATCCGAATACCCCGGGCATCCACAATAAACCCCGAGTAAATCTCTTTTTTGGATACGGCTTTTTTAATCGCCGTTGAGTCAAACGGCCGAATTGATTCCACCGGTTCAATTTCAACCGGTAAAACCAGTTGCGAAAAACCGCTTAGCAGGCTCATTTCAACAGTCACCTCGGCGGTTCCATCGGTTGAATATTTTTGATCGATGATAGCGGCATGTTTCACCATATCCATCAGTTTATCCATGACCGCGTTATTTTGTCCGGCGAAATCGCCGACCGTGTGGGCGTTATCGATTCGGACCGACTGAGCGACCTTCAGAAGATTCCGGTAAGCCGTCATTTTTGCGGAAGCCAGCGCTTTTTGGGAATCCAGCAGACCTCGGGGACTTTCTCTGACCAGGACAAAGGTTCCCCGGGCATTTAAAATACCCCGGGTCCAATTAATGGAACCGTTTGCCGTGAATTCCACCGCCTCCTGCGCGGCCGGGCATTTTACGCCGGTGCAAAGCATTGTCGCCGCGATCAGTAAAAAGGCAGTGAAAAGACGCCCCGTCATTCACCCTCCAGCGATTGTTCTGCAAAGTCATCCCGGCCGCGGCAAAACGCGATCCATTTCAAACCCGTCCCCCGCTCCACCGCAGCTTGGCCTTGAGCAGGTCAAAATAATTCTGGCCGGGAAGTGTGATCATGTGGACGCAGTGGCATCCTTTTTCAACAAAAATTTCATCCTGATCGTTGATTTTAAGCCCCACCTGTCCGTCAAAGGTTAACATGATGTCCGAAGATTTCTTGGCCAGCCGCATGTTGATGCATACGGAATCCGATAAAATCAAGGGACGATTGGTAAGCGTGAACGGGCAGATCGGGGTCATGATAATGGCCGGCACTTCAGGGTGGACAACCGGGCCGCCGGCGGCAAGGGAATAGGCTGTGGATCCGGTCGGGGTTGCAACCACAAGGCCATCGGCCCGGAAAGTCGTCAGGTAGTGGCCGTCAATGTAGGTTTCGATATCGGCCAGACGCGCTAAGGTGCCTTTGTTGAGGACCACGTCGTTTAAAACCGTTTCCCG
>CAYTSY010000067.1:0-10503 GCA_964440555.1 uncultured Desulfobacteraceae bacterium | reverse complement strand
TTTCCCGGATTACGTCATTATTTGGCCGGATGACCCGAACCGAAAGCCGCATTCGGGGCGTTGTTGTAAAATCGCCGGCCAGGATGGCCTGGGCAGCGGGGAAAAGACCGTCTTCCGTGATTTCGGCCATAAATCCCACTTCCCCGAATTTCACGCCCATAATGGGAACCGGCAAATCCCCGATCCAGCGGACGGCACTTAAAAAAGTCCCATCGCCGCCCAAAACAAAGACACAAAACAAGTCGGCCGGCGCTGTGGATTGGCCGACGTGAGGCGCCCCTCCCCGCGGGTCATCGCTTTCTCTTTTAATGATGCAAACGCCCCTTGCGGAAAACCATCTCTCAAGCTCCTCAGCTTTCCGGAGTGCCCTGGCATCTGCCTTAACCACCAGCCCGATTTTTTTCATTAGAAAAACCTTTTACCGTAGGTTGTTCAAAGACTGTATACCTTACAAACAAGTCGGCTAAACGGCAAGAATTTTTTCGGAAAACAAGGTAAAATTCCGTCTTGACTCACTGAGGCGCCCTTTTATATAAGGAATCCAATCGCCCTGTTTTTTCGGCGATCTCTCGATTCCGCTCATCAGAGATTTCCATATATTTTATTTTTTAACCTCTTTAATTTGTTGACACAATTAAAATATATCAGTAACTTTAGTTATTTAAAAATACAAAATCTCTAAATCGCGCAAAGGTACAGACGTAGTGCTGATCAACTCTGGAATAGTAAATGGATAAGGCAAGAAAACTTTTGAACTTAAAAAAAGAAAGGTAAAAACAACGATGGATCTCAAAAAGGAACTTCAGAAGGTTAACGATAAAATCGCTGCCCTTTATAAGATGGTTGAAAAACTGATTGTCTCTGCTGACATGCCTGGAAAAGCAAAACCAAAAGCCGCCATGGAAAGGCCGGCTAAAAAAGCAGTTGCCAATAAATCCGGCTCCCGAAAACCCGTCGTAAAAAAAAATACGGCTGACAAAACGCTCAATAAAAAACCCGACGTCCGGAAATCTGTTCGTGAGAAAAAATCCATCGCAAATTTTTCCACAGGAACGGCTGTTGATACGGTAATTGGCATTATTAAAGAATCTAAAAATGGAATCAATACTGCCGGGCTGATGGGAAAAACCGGATTCAATGAGAAAAAAATCCAAAATCTGATTTTTAAACTTAAAAAACAGGGCAAAGTCAAGAATCTTGACAGGGGCACGTATGGGATTGTCTGACTTTTAGTTTACCGCTGATGAATTCTTTCAGAGCGCCATGTTTTTTCATTAGAGTGCGCATTTAACGCACGCAAAACCCGGTAAAAAACAGGCCCGGCATCCTTGAAGCGAGGCTGGATCAAGGATGCCGTTTAACTTGGTCAAAAAAACAAATGGCTCTTTCAAAAACGAAGTGCTGACGATTTTTTTATTTACCGGATTTCTTTTCTTTCTTCTCAAGCCGTTTTTCTTTTAACGTTTTCTCGGGCTGCTTTTTTTTGTCTTTTTTCACGTCCTGACTTTTGCTCATAGCGCTTCTCCTTTAAATTGATTCATGCCGGGCATTGGGTTTGCTTTTGTCTAAAGTACCTTTCCAAGCCGCATATCCCGATCAAGGTGGATTTTGATGGTGTCTCCGGTTTTTAAGTCCATGGCCTGTCTGATCTTATTGATCTTCATCAGTTTCTTAACCGTTAAACCGTCATATTTTTGCGAAATTCGCCACAGGGTATCGCCGGGCTTAACCGTATAGTAAATAACGGATGAGGCGTTGCGTTTGCCGGCCGAAACACGCACGGCATTAGACTTGCTGCGTATTTTTAATTGTTGTCCGGGTTTGATCATGTCTCCCTTCAACCGGTTCCAGCTTTCTAGTTGTGCAACAGAACAGCCGTAACCCCTGGCAATACCGGAGAGGGATTCGCCTTTTTTTACCCGGTGGACGACAGCCGCAGGCAAGGCACGGGAAGATGAGCCCCGGTTTTTGGCAATGGCCTTTGCGGCGGCGCGACGGCCTTTAGGCTCAAGCGATCCCATGCCCAGCGCGTCGTAGTAGCGGCAAAACGTGTTTTTAACAAATTGATCCCTCACATGGCGCGAACTGACGCCTAAAGCAATGGAGATGGTTCTTCGGCCATCTTTGCTGGCCGTTGCCGCAAGGCAAAATTTGGCATTGGCGGTATACCCGGTTTTAAATCCATCCACCTCATTATAACCTGACACCAGGTGGTTGTGATTTTTCAGTTTAATGACCCTGCCCCCTTGATGAATCAATTCTTCGCTCGTGCCGGCAATCCGCATCAGATCTTTGTATTTATACATCTCCTTGCATAAAATGAGAAGATCCGCCGGGCTGGAACGGTTGTCATCAACGCTTTTTGCAGCCGGCATGCCGGTGGGATTGGAGTAACGGGTAGAATTCATCCCGAGTTCAACTGCACGGCGATTCATCCGGCGAACGAAATTTCTCTCCGTTTCCCCCAGGTAAAGCGCCAACTGATAAGCGGCGTCATTGCCCGAAGATATGAGCGCGGCTTTCATCAGATCCTCCACGGAAAGCGGCCGGCCCGACCTGAGAGAAACCGTACATCCACCCACCCGTGTGGCTTCAGGCGCTATCGTAACCATGGTATTCCATCTGACTTTTCCGGAACGGATATCTTCCATCGCCAGCAGCACGACCATCATTTTGGTCAAAGAGGCAATAGGGACCGCCTGATTTATATTTTTCTCCCATATTATCGTATGGGAAGACATGTCATACAAAATGCCTGCACGAACGGCGTCGTCCCGGATACGAATCTTCGGAGAAAAGCACTGTTCCGGATTTTTGAAGTATTGACTATTTTCGGCAGCAGCAGCGTTATGAGCGGCCTGGCCAAAAACTAATATAATAAAAAGAAAGAGGAGGGAGCAACCGATACATTGCTTGACTTCCCGCTTGTACGCCTTTGTTTCAACCATTGATGGCCTCCTTGCAGTTTCTGATTGCAACCCCAGACTTTTGTCGGGCCATGCGGTGCGTCCTAATTTTCAAACATTGTGTTTTTTAATACCGCCTTTTTCGGTCATTGGCAAGAACTTTTTCGAAAAGTCAAGCAACCCGGTCCTTTATTTTGGCCGCCTGGCGGCGGGCCTTTTCCATGACTTCGCTGACATCGAGGGTCAGCAGATTTCTGTTCTCCATAACCAGCCGGCCATTGATAATGCTATGGCTTACGTCGCTTCCCCCGGCTGCATAGACCAGATGGGAGTAGGGATTGTACAATGGCGTCAAATGGGGTTTTCGGGTGTCGACGATAATCACATCGGCCTTTTTCCCCTTTTCCAAAGAGCCTGTCGTATCTCCCATACCCAGTGCTTTGGCGCATTCAATCGTTGCCATCCGTAAAACCGACAGCGCATCCGTGACGGTGGGGTCCATGGTTTTCACTTTATGAAGCTTGGCCGCGGCATCCATTTCGGCAAACATGTCCAGATTGTTGTTTGAAGCGCATCCGTCGGTTCCCAATCCAACCGTAATCTTTTTTTCCAGTAGCTTCGGCACGGGCGCAAACCCGGAAGCGAGTTTCATATTGCTCTCCGGGTTGTGAATCACCCTGACGCCGGATTGCGCCATGATTTCAATTTCCGCCTCATCAACCCATACGCAATGGTCGGCGATCACATGGGGCCCCAAAACGCCCAGCGATTTCAGATGGGCAAAGGGAGGGTTCCCGTATTTTTGTCTTATTTCGCTGACTTCCTGTTCGGTCTCGGCCACGTGCATGATCAGCGGGACGTCATATTCCAGGGCCAGCGAATTGGCCGCGCACAGTAAATCCGGACTGCACGTATAAGGCGCGTGGGGCTCCACGGCAACGGACACCAACGGGTCTTTTGCATATTTTTCAATCAGGTTTCTGGAATAGGCTAACCCTCTTTCCACCGGGCCGTAATTCGGGGAAGGGAAGTCATACAGTACTTCGCCCACGAGACATCGCATTCCGGCGCTTTTGGCAGCCGCAGCGGTCTCATTTTCAAAAAGATACATGTCGCAAAACGTTGTTGTGCCGGCCAGGATCATCTCAGCACAGGAAAGCCGCGTGCCGTCACGGACAAATTCGGCATCCATTTTACTTTCCGAAGGGAAAATATAATGATTGAGCCAGTCCATCAGCAACAGGTCATCTGCAAGCCCGCGAAACAGACTCATGGCCGCATGGGTATGCCCGTTGACAAGGCCGGGAAGAATCAATCCTCCTTTTGCGTCGACGACATGCTTTGCCGTAAACAGCGTTCCATCATCGTTTCCCACAAAGGCGATTTCATCGCCTATGATCCCCAGGAGCCCATTTTCAAAAACCATATTTTGACGGTCCATGGTCAAAACCATGCCGTTTTGAATTACTATGTCATACATCATCATGCTGCATCCTTTAAAAATATATTCTAAAACAATCGGCTTAACTAATTATTCAATAATATAAATTAAATAGCGTATATTTACAACTATTTTTAAGAAAAATATTGATTGATCGGTACGGATAAAAAAATAGAGATCCGGGAAAAGCAGGCCTTTAATGGATGCAAAATCAGCGGCTTGATATATTTGCATTAAATATAATTAAAACTACCAATAAAATACCTTTTTATTTATTTTATTTTTTAAAATAAATATGTTGAAATTTTCAATTAAACAAAGTAGGTTGTTTCAACAACATGAGAAGATAATCGACTGGAAAACACCGGGATTCCATAAAGCTGCGGCAACACCTTTAAATCCCGGGCACAAACATCGTCCGAAACGGAACCGGTCGATTAAATTGGTCCCGGAATTCATTTCCCGCTGAACCCGTTTTTCTTGTAGCCGGAGACAAAATGGCAACCCCGACGGTGCGGCAACACCGGCGGGGTCTGATCACAGCGTTATCTGAAGAGGAGATAATCGCGATGACTGGCAAAAACGATAGCACACCCCGTCAATACATCTCAACCTTAAAAAGCGCCATAGTTTTGCCCCCCTCAGCAGGTGGTTTACGAAGACTCGGTTCCTGCCCTTTTCCGCACACATCAAGACATTGCTCGATATATTCACATAGAAGTCGGCTGACTCGAGGGCCGCCCTGCCTGTAAACCGCACCCTCTTTCAGATTTTTTTCATCCCTCAAAACCGTTTAAATCCGGATTCAATAGGAGGTATTACAGGCATGAAACAGTCAATCAAAATAATTCCCGGAATGTTTCTGGTTTTACTTTTATATGCAAATTTCGCTTTTGCCGTTGAAACCTTCGGCCCCAAAAAGTATATTCGTTCCGACGGTGCGCCGAATGTTTATACGGAAACTTTCGTGACCACTGCCGGGCCGGGAAAGATTATTGTCCGAAACGGCGATTACAATGGTGAAAAAAGGGTCCCTTACTCCATCAGCAGCGCCAGGGTTTTTCTGAATGGAACAGAAATTTTCAGCCCGAACGATTTCAGCCAGACGGTCTCTTACCTGGAATCCGACATAAATCTTAATAAAAGTAATTCAATAAGGGTGGAACTGGGAAGCCAGCCCGGCGACTTTCTTAACGTTTCCATAGAACAGGAGATTTCAGCGCCCCTGGCCTTATCCATTACCTCTCCTGCAAACGGGGAAACGGTATCCGGTTCTGATGTTATAATTAAAGGTTCGATAACCAACCCGCTTGGGAAAGACGTAAGAATCAAAATAAACGACGTGCCGGCTTATCTGAATGGAGATCAATTTGTTGCAAACAAAGTTGCCCTGAAAGAAGGCGAAAACGTTATTACTGCAACAGCAATGGCTGCCGATGGCAATACTGCGAACCAGTCGATAACCGTTCATGCAGTGACCTCGGGGAATTATTTAAAACTTAGCGCTTACGCGGATTCAGGTGTTGCTCCGCTTGAAACAACCTTAAAAATAGATTGCACATTTGCTGTTGCCGGCCAGCCGTCTCTTTCCTATACGGGGCCCGGAAATGTTGAATTTCTTAATAGCGCCGTGGATGGCGAATACAAGGTAAAGATGACGACCGAAGGTGTCTATTATTTCAAAGCAGAAGCGGCAAACAGCGTAAATACTGTTTTTAAGGACGAAGTAGCCATCATCGTGTTCAATGAATCTGAACAGGATGCACAAATCAAAGCGAAATGGAATGGGATGAAGGCAGATTTGATTTCAGGAGATATTGAAGGCGCACTTGAACATTTTAGCCCTTTCTCCAGAGGGATCTATGAAGAAATCTTCGCTGCGCTGGGTGGAGATGTCGCAGGCATGGCCACAGACATGGGAGATATAGAACTCATTTACATCAAAGAGAGCATTGCCAAGTATCGAATTAAAAAAGATGAAGCCATAAATGGTGAAAATCATCGGATCACCCATTACATTTATTTTATCAGGGATGTTTATGGCGGCTGGCACATTGACGAGTTCTAACACAGAAAGGCGATAAAATGAAAAAGTCCATTATCACAAATTTATTCCTTTTGATTGTGCTTTTCGGAGCGATAATTTGCCAACTTTCACCTTTGAAAGGAGAAGCCCTTTGTATGGGCAGCAATAAAGTTCCCACCGCTACCGTCCTAGATGCAGAAACAGGGAAGCCTATCGAAGGAGCTGTGGCAATAGCGATTTGGCGAGTGGGAGATAAGGACGGTCCCTGGTTCGAAAATGGAGGCTTGGTTGCCGGACGAATTGAAGAAGCTGTATCTGATAAGGAAGGCAATATCTATGTTGACGATTTCTGGGGATGGCATCTTTTAGAATCCAGCTATCCGCGATTAACCATATACAAGCCGGGATATGTTTGCTGGGATCAGAAAAATATTTATATTGATCGCTTCCATTCTGAAATAAGGAAGGATTTTGATAAAGAAAATCGAATTGTCCGAATGAAAAAGTGGCCTAAAGGATTTTCTTTTGTAAGCCATGGAGGCTTTGTGGATAGCGTTACACAAGGGGAAACGTATAAATCAAAACAAAATCTTTTCAGAAATACTTTCGATTATGAAGTGCCATATAGAGTAAATGAGAGAGCAAAGAAAGATGGAGAGAGAATGGAATCGAATAAAGCAAGGAGGGCGAAATGAATAAAAAGGTAAGTCTAATATCTTTATTAGTGCTATTATTTCTCTATTGCACCGTATATGCATACGATGACAAAACAACACATAGGGCCATTACAATACTATCTATGGAAAAATCTAACTTAAAAAATTTTTTGAAAAATGAATTAGGCATAAAAAATGATTTGGATCAAAAGTACTATAATAGGACAATTTCCGATTTGATACAAGATGGCAGTGAAAACGAAGATAGTGGCTTTCGTGCTAGAAACCATTTTTGGAATCCGATTCACAATGAAGGGCTGCATGATGTTGGGTGCGGATGGTTTTGGAACAATGACAATTTCTGGGCATTCCGATGGTGGGATTGCTGGAATTTTACAGGGCTGCCCAATCCGGACTGGGCCATTGGCGAAGCGCAGGATGGTTCAGATCTTGACGATTGCGGTGAAGGCGACCACTCAAGCGATGATGATTGCAACGATTATTCCTGGAGACGTGCCAGACAGACATATTACGAAGCTCTTGTCGCCACATCAGAGCAAGTCCGAAATAATAAATTCGCGGACTTTTATGAAAAGCTCGGGAGAGTACTGCACCTTCTCCAGGACATGGGGGCTCCTGCCCACACAAGAAACGACATGTTCGGGCATCTCGATTTAACAAGAATTGAATTCAGTGTCCCTTACAAATGGATGGGCAATCTTTATGAATTCTGGGTTAAAAAGAAATTGGAAGAAGATCGGACATATATTGAGAGTGTTTCACAAAACATCATTATTCCGGAATTTGTGAAGGCAGAAGATTACTGGGACAAGGGGATATATGACGGCGCATTTCCCGATGATACAATGCCCGGGAACGGGGCGGAAAGGTGCGGCCTGGCAGAATACAGCAATGCAAACTTCTTAAGTAAAAGGGTGACGTTCAATGAAGGATTTCCTTTTGGCGATGACCATTATTTTCCTTATCCAGCCAAATCCAGCATTGAAAACATGCCCCCTGAAGAAATAACCGCTGAAGATGGAAATATCGAAATGGTGCTGTATTTAAGGAAAGATAAAGACGGGGAAATAGTGGAACGTCTGGCCCTGGCAAGATATTTTTCGAAAGAGCTGCTTATTAAATTGATGTCTCTTGATATCGACAGATATTATCGCCTGGCTTATATTTTGGATGATAAGGTTCATGAATCCTATGCGGAAAAATTAATTCCCAAAACAGTTGCTTACACGACCGGCCTGATCAACTATTTCTTCCGAGGGACAATAGAAATCCAACTCCCTGCAGATGCCAGAAGCAGTTCGGTATTCAAGCTGAATGCAAAAAATACCTCTCTTTATGGTGAAGAGATGAGTTCCGGCGTCATAGAATTGGTTGTCAGGTATGAGCTCAACGGCAACACCTATTACATTGTTGTTCCCGAACAAAACGGGGTGAATGCAATTTCAAGGGATGATTTTGTTGAGTTGAATTTTGATCTCACTAATAATCCGATTCCCCCGGAAGCTTTGAATATTTTTTTGCAAGTCGTATATAACGGATTGCTTGGACAGGAGAACTATGGAATTGGGGTAGGCGGCAAGGAATTGGATGCATGGATTGAACCGTGGGGCGATAATTTATGTGATTATCACGATTGGACAGTCAATTATATTATCGGCGGCGGTACGTATACAAATGCTTTATGCTTAGGTTTGCCGCACCACAGGAGTTTCAGCAACTCGGTGAAATCAACTTCTCTCGATATTTTAATAGAAGACGGCCTTTTAAAGATGGAAGCATCCGGATCTTCAAACCCGGGTGAAAGCGTTCGTATGTGGAGCCAAGTTTCGTGGACGGCTGCCGCCGAGGAAGACCGGATACCATCAAACAGCACTCTCCGTATAAAAGTAGATGAAGCGAATGTCAGCCTTGGCAATCCTACAGGGGAGAGCTGGGCGGCATGCTACGTTGAATTATGGACTGCCGGTAACAATAATTTAATATTGTGTTTTGGGTGCGATATATCAAGCTGGTATAATCCATATTTATTGGAGGGCCCCTATGAACTTAGAAATGCTGGAATCCATCTGCATAGTACTGGTGAGAATGTTGTTAATCTGGGGAATTATTTTGAGCAGGGTGACGATATTACCGATATCATAATTTATTCTGAAATAGATGAAGAGGTAAGCACTTCCGGTAGTTACAGTTTTAACGTTGATTATATAAAATTTGAATAAAAGAGGCAAGGGCCTTGTCGAGGAGGCTGCAGACGTTCCGCAGCGATTGGAGTGACAGACTTTTCTGAGGATTCAAGGATAGTAGAACTGGTGATCCTTCTGGCGGGGGGCAACAAGTCTACGCAGAGCAAGGATATCAAGACCGCGCTACAACTGGCGGGCAAATTGTAGGAGGACGACATGACATTGAAGTTGCGCAAATGGGATAGCGTCGAATATCTCAAAACCGAGGAGGACATGGTTCTGTATCTTGAAGCCTGCATGGCAGAGGCCGGTGACGATGCGGCCTTAATCGCCAAAGCGCTTGGCACCATCGCCCGCGCTCGTGGTATGAGCCAACTTGCCAAGGACACCGGGTTGGGCCGTGAGAGCCTGTACAAAGCACTTTCCGGCGATGGGAATCCGAGCTTTGCGACGATTTTGAAAGTGACTCATGCGCTGGGATTTAAGCTGCATATTCACGGGCAGGGTTCTGTGGGACGGTCATAAATAAATAACTATTTTGGAAACTTATGCGGATGGAACCTGAGTTAGTTATCCAATTATGACCGTCCCCATGCACTCTTGTCCTGTTCCAGCCCGTCCAGATACTTCAGAAACAGCAACCAGGAGGTCTGCTCCGTGTAATCGAGTTCGGTTGTGCAACCTGCCTCTTTCCAGAGAACGTCGTCAATGTTTTTGAAGGCCTGTTCAAACATCTGTGAACTCCTTAATTCAGCCATCTTTTCGCGCGCGTTGTTGTTTACTCCGCGGGCTAACGATGTTGTCGAAAAACTCCATGCCCAACTACGGATCCGGCAATTTAAGTGAAACGCCCGGTGGGGGCCCGCATACCGGGTGGTGTGGGGGGATGAGAGAGAAAAACCCTCCCCTCTGCTACCCGAAAAAACTATGACACCGAACGCAACTTTTCCCTTTCAACCTCCTCGATCAAAGCATCCACATCCTCAACAGCCTGCCGGGCAGATTCAATATTTATATGCGGTTTGAGTGTTACGATTGCACTCGATCGCTCCGGCTGATTCCTGCCGGGATTTTTAAGCGTCACAAAATAGGCCGTGGTCAGCCTTTCCAGATCGACCACACCCTTGTCCCCTAGTTTGTCAGCGATAAAATCGATTTGCTTTTTGTATTTTTCGGCAGTTTTGGGGAACCGACCGCACAACGTTTTACCCCTTTCGGTGTCCACCAGCCTTGGTCCATAGGGATATTGAGATTCCAGGTCTATTAAATC
>CAYTSY010000066.1:13913-18705 GCA_964440555.1 uncultured Desulfobacteraceae bacterium | reverse complement strand
AGTACCACGAGGAGTCCTCCGATAACCATGGAGAACAGGCCCTTACGGATGGAATCAGTTCCCAGGGAAGGGCCGACGGTCCTTTCCTCAAGAATCTTTACCGGTGCGGGGAGCGCACCGGCCCTGAGGACGATGGCCAGGTCCCGGGCCTCTTCATGGGTGAAACTCCCGGTGATCCTGGCTTGCCCGCCGCTGATTTTTTCCTGAATCACGGGAGCGGAATACACGGTGTTGTCCAGCACGATGGCAAGACGCTTTTTGACGTTTTCTCCGGTTGCCTGCTCGAACAGCATAGCGCCGGTCTTGTCGAATTCAATCGATACATAGGGTTCGTTGAACTGGGAATCAAACTGGACCTTGGCGTCCGTCAGGTAGGCACCTGTCAGAAGCGCGTGTTTTTTGATCAGATAAGGCGTCTGCACAGCCCGGCCCGTTGTCGGATTGACGCCGGACTCGTATAGAATTTCACTGCCGGGTGGAATATCTCCTTTTTGCGCACTTTCCACGCTGTGCGTGTCATCGACCAGTTTGAATTCGAGCAGCGCCGTTTTACCGATAAGCTCTTTGGCCCGTTGGGTATCCTTAATTCCGGGAAGCTGGATCAAAATGCGGTTGTCGCCCTGCTTGCGGATATCGGGCTCGGATACCCCGAACTGGTCAATCCGGTTTCGAATGGTTTCGAGCGCCTGGGCCGCGGCCATTTTACCGATATGGTCGATCTCATTTTCCGGTAAAGAAAACACGGCCTGATATGTTCCGTCCACGGTTTGACTTTCCAAAAGGCTTAAGGTGGGGAATTCCGTTTTCATTGCTTTGGAAAATGCATCGATGTGATCCTGGCCGCTCACTTCAACTGAAATCCGGTTGCCTTCAGTATTTTCGATCTTTTTATATCGGATTTTCTCTTTTTTCAAAACCGTCCGGACTTCCTGATTGATATTTTCAAGCGCGCTTTCCACTGCTTTTTGGGTGTCTACCTCGAGCATGAGATGCATGCCGCCCTGCAGATCCAGGCCCAGGTTGATTTTTTTGTGGGGCCAGAGGGCCGGTTTGATACTTGGCAGGACATAAACGACGGATACGGCAATAACTGCCAAAACTAAAACCGTTTTCCAGGAAAGATTTTTCACTGGCGGATTCCTTTCATCAGTGTTTGTTAAACTATTTTTTCACCGCCGGTTTATCCTCTTTGGGCGCCTTTTGCACTGAATTGGGCCGGACTACCAGAGAGATATTTCCTCTTGCGATCTTCACGCGAACCTTGTCGGAAATTTCAACAGTCAGTGTGGCGTCATCCATTCCGGTGATGGTTCCATAAAGACCGCCGCTGGTCACGATCTGGTCCCCTTTTTTTAAATTTGAAATCATTTCCCGGTGCTCTTTTGCCTTTTTCTGCTGGGGCCGGATCAACAGAAAATAAAAAATGATGAACATCAGGATCAGCGGGATAAATGCCGTAAAACCGCCGGCTGCTCCCTGTCCCGCGGCGCCGCTTTGTCCCATGGCGTAAGCAATACTTGTCACTATCGTACCTCCTTGTATCTTATCTGTGGCGATTGTTTTTCAATAACTCAACACTCAAAACGCATAACGTTCATTCGGTAAATACGCGATCAAAAATGGCGCTGATATACTTTAAATGGTAGTTGAGGTCAAATATTTCTTCAATTTTCTGAGGGCTTAACCAACGCTTAATATTTTCATCCCCGGCAATCAGGGGCTTGAAATCGATATTTTCCTTCCAGACCCGCATGGCCTGGGTTTGAACCGTCCGATAGGCATCTTCCCGGCTTGCGCCGGCTTCGGCCAGGGCCAGCAGAACCTGTTGGGAAAAAATCAGTCCGTTGAGCCGGCTTAAGTTTTGACGCATATGTTCCGGATAGACGACCAGGTTCTTGATGACTCCGGCAAACCGGTTGATCATGTAATTCATCAGGATGGTGCAGTCCGGTCCGATGATCCTTTCGACCGATGAATGGCTGATGTCCCGTTCATGCCACAGGGCAATATTTTCCAGCGAGGCCAGGGCATTGGAGCGAACCACGCGGGCCAGCCCGCTGATATTTTCCGATCCGATGGGATTTCGCTTATGGGGCATGGCCGATGAACCTTTCTGCCCCTCTGAAAAATATTCCTCGGCCTCCAGCACTTCGGTTCTTTGAAGGTGCCTGATTTCAATCGCCATTTTTTCTATGGAGGTAGCCGTTATGGCAAGGGCTGTAAAAAATTCGGCATAGCGGTCCCTCTGGATGATCTGGGTTGACGCAGGCGCCGGGGTCAACCCGAGCTTTTCGCAGACCATCGCTTCGATTTCCGGGGAAATATTGGCAAATGTCCCCACGGCGCCCGATATTTTTCCAAAACTGATGGTGGCAACGCCATGGACAATCCGTTGCCGGTTGCGTTTCATCTCATCATACCAAACGGCCAGCTTATGGCCGAATGTAATCGGCTCGGCATGGATGCCGTGGGAACGGCCGATCATGACGGTGTGCTGGTGTTCCATGGCTTTTTTTTTCAGGACGTCCAGCAGGTTGTCCACGTCTTTTAACAGAATTTGTCCAGCTTGCCGGAGAAGGCAGGCCATGGAGGTGTCCAAAATATCCGATGAGGTCAGCCCCAAATGAATATACCTGGCATCCGGGCCCACGAATTCGCCCACACTGGTGAGAAAGGCTATGACGTCATGCTTGGTCAGGGCTTCAATTTCCATGATCCGGTCGATGGAAAAATCAGCTTTTTCTTTAATGGTCTCAAATGATTTTTGAGGGATTTTTCCCATTTTGGCCATGGCTTCGCAGACCAGAACCTCAACGTTCAGCCAGCTCCTGTATCTGTTTTCATCCGTCCAGATATCCCCCATTTCTTTTCGGGTATAACGCGCGATCATGTAAAGCCTTTCTTTTTAAGCCATTCTATTTAAATTTGGTGGGGTATGCCACAATCGCAAGAGCGTGTCAACATTTCAAAAAATCACTTCTCGCAGACGATGATGCTGGCTTCCGGGGTCAGGGTGTCGTCAGGAGTGATCACGACGGTTAAATTCCTCCGGTTTTCTATTTCAAGGATTTCTTTTCGTTTTTTATTGAGCAGATAATGGGCCAATTCCCCGTGGACAAAGCCTTTGACCGTTTTGACGTCTTCTTTTATCGCTTCCAGATTCAGCTTTCGTAAAAAGCGTACGCCCAGAGTTTCCGTGGAGGGAAGAGTTCCTTTTCCGCCGCAATGGGTGCAGGGGATATATCCCCCAAATTCGATTGATGGCCTGATCCGTTGTCTGGACATCTCAATGAGACCAAACTTGGAAATTTTGCCGATTTTGATTTTGGCCTTGTCTGTTTTTACGTGGTTTTTTAATTCTTTTTCCAACTGGGCTTTATGCCGGGCGTCCTTGAGATCGATAAAATCGATGATGATCAGTCCTCCCAGGTCCCTTAACCGAAGCTGACGGGCGATTTCCTCGGATGCTTCCAGATTGGTTTGAAGGGCTGTTTCCTCGATGGATTTCTGCTGTGTTGATTTCCCGGAATTGACGTCGATGGACACCAGTGCTTCAGTCTGTTCAATAACGATTGAGCCGCCGGATTTCAACTCGACGCGGTTTTCATAAATCGAGGCAATCTGCTGTTCGAGCTGGTGTTTGGAAAAGATAGGCTTGTCGCCGCTGTAGTGTTTAACGGCTTTGATGTGCTTTGGCGAGATGATCTTGATAAATTCCTTGGCCTCATGGTACATGGCGTCATCGTCGATCAGGATCTCCGTGATATCCGGCGTGAAATAGTCCCGAAGGGACCGCAAAACCAGATTTCTTTCCTTATGCAGCAACACCGGCGCCGGCTGATTCATGACATTACGCTTGATCTCTTTCCACAGCCGCATCAGGACACTGATATCCTGCGAGATCATCGTCTTGGTGCAGCTTGAACCGGCCGTCCGGACAATGACGCCATAGTCCTTGGGAATTTTCAGCGAGTTTAAAATTTCCTTGATTCGCTTGCGTTCCTCCTCATCTTCTATTTTCCGCGAGATGCCAAGGGTTTCGCTGCCGGGCATGAGGACGACGAATCTTCCGGCAAGGGAAATGAAGGTGGTGAGCATGGAGCCTTTTTTCATGATCGGATCTTTTGTTACCTGTACCAAAAGTTCCTGCCCGCGCTTGACCATGCTTGAGATCGGCTGGCTCAGGGATAAGTTGTCCTGAAAATAATCGCTGTGAATTTCATTTTTCTGCAAAAAGCCGTTTCGTTCGGCGCCGTAGTCCACGAACACCGCCTGAAGGCTGGGCTCGATGCGTGCAATGGTTCCTTTATAGATGTTGCCGTGGGTGATTTCCCTGGCTGAACTTTCGATATGAAATTCTTCCAGTTTGTTGTCTTTTACTTTTGCGATCCGGCATTCTCCGGGATCACTGGCATTAATCAGTATTTTACATGTCATAGGATTTTTCCGCGCTTAATTGATTGTTCTGAAGCGAAATTGCAACGGGTCGAAATTTTTAGTTAAATAAGAGATAGGCCGGTGTAAGTCAACCGATTTTTATCCTGCCGCCCCAAACGGGCCATGATTTGGGCCAAATAGTCTGTCTTGATATTTATGGCGTAGTGTGTCAAAAGCGGGGAAACAGAAGGCAGAGGACGGAAAATAGACAACGGTGAATAGTGAACGGTGGGAGATGAGCGGGACGTTCTTTCATTGGCGGGATTGATTATAAAACAACAAGTGAAGGAAGGTTGTCGTATGGACGAAAAATACGACCCGAAGAAAATAGAATGCGCATTGCAGGCATGCTGGG
>CAYTSY010000066.1:1598-13903 GCA_964440555.1 uncultured Desulfobacteraceae bacterium | reverse complement strand
TGTTTAAAGTGGAAGCAAACCGGGAGAAGGAAAAGTATTATCTGCTGGAGATGTTCCCGTATCCTTCAGGAAAAATACATATGGGGCATGTGAGAAATTATACCATCGGCGATGTGATCGCCCGGTATAAGACCATGCGGGGATTTAACGTTCTCCATCCCATGGGATGGGACGCATTCGGCATGCCTGCTGAAAATGCAGCCATCGCCAACAACACCCATCCGGCCCGATGGACCTACGACAATATCGATGCCATGCGGCTTCAGTTGAAAAAGCTGGGATTTTCCTATGACTGGGACCGTGAAATCGCGACTTGCAAGCCGGAATATTACCGATGGGAGCAGTGGCTTTTTCTGAAGATGTATGAAAAAAACATGGCTTACCGGAAAGAATCCTTTGTCAACTGGTGTGAGCCCTGTCAGACGGTTCTGGCCAATGAGCAGGTGGAGGCCGGGTTGTGCTGGCGGTGCGGGAACCAGGTCAGGCAAAAAAAACTGTCCCAGTGGTTTTTCCGCATTTCCGACTATGCCGAAGACCTTCTGGCCTGGTGTGAAAAGCTGCCGGGCTGGCCGGAAAAAGTCACGTCCATGCAGAAAAACTGGATCGGCAAAAGCACGGGAGCGGAGATACGGTTTCCCCTCCTGGATCCTCCGGATGATAACGATCCGGTGATTCCCGTATTCACGACCCGGCAGGATACGGTCTTCGGCGCCACCTTTATGTGTCTGGCCCCGGAGCACCCCCTGGTTCTCAAACTGGCCGCGCGATCCGGACAGGAAGAGCCCGTGCGCCAATTTATCGACCGGGTGGCCATGCAGGATCGTTCCCAGCGCGTTATGGATAATTTTGAAAAAGAAGGTGTTTTTACCGGCGCATTTTGCATCAATCCGATGACAGGGATAAAAATGCCCGTTTATACGGCAAATTTTGCCCTGATGGAATACGGAACCGGGGCGGTGATGTCCGTGCCGGCCCATGATCAAAGAGATTTTGATTTTGCAAAAAAATACAATCTGGATATCATCGTCGTGGTCAATCCGCCCGGAGAATCGCTGGACGCCCAGGTCATGCCTCAGGCGTATGCCGGGGAAGGGGCGATGGTCAACTCCGGACCGTTCAACGGTATGGGCAGCACAAACGCCAAGGAAGCCATCGCCGATTATCTTGAACAAAACAATCTGGGGAAACGGGCTGTCAGCTTCCGTTTGAGAGACTGGGGAATATCGCGGCAGCGCTACTGGGGCGCGCCTATCCCGATGATCCACTGCCCGGTTTGCGGGATCGTTCCGGCGCCGGAATCGGATTTGCCGATCGTTCTTCCCGAGGACGCCGGCCTGTTGGAAGGCGGCCGCTCGCCGCTGCCGTCTTTGGAGGCGTTTGCACGGGTTTCCTGTCCGAAATGCAAGAGGCCCGACGCGAGGCGGGAAACCGATACCATGGATACCTTTGTCGAATCCTCTTGGTATTTTGAGCGTTATTGCAGTCCGAAATTCGACCGGGGCATGTTTGACGGCAAAGAGGTGGATTATTGGATGCCCGTGGACCAGTATATCGGCGGGGTGGAACACGCCATTTTGCATTTGCTTTATTCCCGCTACTACACCCGGGTGCTGCATGATATGGGCCTTGTAAAATACAAGGAACCGTTCACCCGGCTGCTGACCCAGGGAATGGTATGCAAGGAGACGGTTTCCTGCCCCGGTCACGGTTACCTGTACCCAGAGGAAGTCAGTGGCAGTCCTCCTCATCAGACCTGTTTGAAATGCGGCAAGTCCGTTGTCGTGGGCCGGGTTGAGAAAATGTCCAAGTCCAAGAAAAACGTGATTGATCCCAATGCCCTTCTGGAAAAATACGGCGCTGACACCACCAGGCTGTTTTGCCTGTTTGCCGCTCCGCCGGAAAAAGATCTGGAATGGAGCGAGCAGGGTGTTGAAGGAAGCTATCGGTTTTTAAACCGGGTGTGGCGGCTGGCGCAACAGGTGATGCCTTTTATCCGGAATACGCGGCCCTTTGACGGCTCCCCGGACGAAACTTTCGGGCAATTCCGCGAAATTTATAAAAAAACCCATGAAACCATATTTCGGGTGACCCGCGACATCGAAGACCGGTTCCATTTCAATACCGCCATCATCGCGGTGATGGAACTGGTGAATACCGTTTATGGAATTGATTTACAGCATGCTTCAGCTCAGGACCTGCGGGTGGTGAGGTTTGCCCTGGACGCCATTGTGGCGTTGCTTTTCCCGATTGTTCCCCATATCGCCGAAGAACTGTGGGCCATATCGGGAAATTCGGAAAGCGTCGTTTCGGCGCCATGGCCGGTATGGCGGGAAGATGCATTGGCAAAGGACGAAGCCGTGATTGTGGTCCAGATCAATGGAAAACTGCGGAGCCGATTCACGATGGAAATGGACGCGGATGAAGCGCTTGTCCAAAAAACGGCGCTGTCGGATGAACGCGTGCTGAAATTTATTGAAGGCAAGACCATTCGGAAAGTAATTGTGGTCAAGAACAAGCTGGTGAATATTGTGGTTTGAAAGAAGGCTGAAGGCTGAAGGGAGGGTGAACCTGAACAAAGCGCTTGTTTTTTTAGTGATGGCGGGACTGATGACGGTTTCCTGTGCGTATCGGTTTACCGGGGCTGACGAACCGCCGTTCGGCATCCGGCGCATCAGCGTTGCCATGTTTGACAACAAAACCTCGGAAACCGCCATTGAAACGATATTTGCCAATGACCTGATGAACGAATTGGCGCGGGACAGCCGATGGAGGATCAGCAGCGCGAGGGAAGCGGACGCGGTATTTTACGGCGAGATCAAATCGCTTGCCGTTGAATCGATTTCCCGTGAAAAAACGCATAGTTCCCTTGAACGGAGGGTGATTGCCCGGGCCGACATCCGGCTTAAGGACAAAAACGGGAAAATTTTATGGGCCGGGGAGAATCTGTGGGCAAGCGACGCCTACCGCGTGGAACCGGATAAGCGTAAGACGGAACTCAACCTGCGCGACGCGATTTCTCGCATTTCGCTGAAAATGGCGCAAAACGTTGTTCAACACCTGTCCTGGGGCGCCGGATCATCCGGCCATCCATAACGAAAACGGCATTTCCCACCGCTGTCAGCCGTGACGCGGTCTGAAAAATGCGCGGTTCCGTTATAAAAAAACGCCTGAGATACCGTCGCAGCTACCCGTTTAAGTCGTTCTACGCATTGATCTTATTTATATTCCTGGAGAGGCGGGATACTTTCCGGGCGGCGGTTTTCTTGCTGATGATTCCTTTTCTGGCGGCCTTGTCAATCACCGATTTGGCCGTATTGAGCTTCAGCGGTGCGGTTTCCGGTGCTTTTTCATCAATAGCCAGACGAACTTCTTTTACAACGGTTTTGACCCGCGTCTTAACCGCCTTGTTGCGCATCCGCCGGATCTCGTTTTGCCGGGCGCGTTTTACTGCAGATTTATGATTAGCCAAGATATATAACTCCTTTGTTGTTATTTTAAAATCGTTGCAGTATATATACGCGATATGGCGTTGTCAAGCAATAATTGGCAGCCCTTGTTTGTCAAATAAGAGCCCCTGAAAAATATCATACCCGATGGAAACCGGTCCTTTGGAGTTTCCTTGCATAGATGTTTTGAAGCCGTAAAATGACCGAAAAAGCGCTTGTCACCCGGGCAGCCGTTGTTGTTGCCGCCGCAACCCTGTTGAGCCGGATTTTGGGTTTTGTCCGGGATATGCTCATCGCCTGGTTTTTCGGAGCAGGCTTTTATTCGGACGCTTTTTTTGTTGCATTCAGAATTCCCGATTTTCTCAGGCGGCTTTTTACCGAAGGTTCTTTGAGCATAGCGGTGGTTTCCGTATTCACGGAAATCATGGTCAAAAAAGGCCGGGAGGAGGCGTATGATTTTGCCGCCGGCGCCCTGAAAGTGTTTTCCGTGATTTTGGCGGCGGCTTCATTTTTCGGAGTTCTGCTATCTCCCATGATGGTCCGTTTATTGGCGCCGGGCTTTCTTTTCCACCCGGAAAAGCTTTTCCTGACCATTTCCTTGACCCAATGGATGTTCCCCTACATTTTTTTTATCGGAATGGCGGCCTTATGCATGGGGCTGTTAAATGTTCTGGGTCATTTTGCAGCTCCCGCTTTAGCGCCCGTTTTACTTAATATCGCCATGATCGGGGCCATGCTGTGGATTTCACCCCATATGAGCGAACCGATCCTCGGGCTTGCGTCAGGGGTTTTAATCGGGGGCTTTTTACAGCTTGCACTTCAGGCGCCGTTTCTGATAAAAAAAGGGATATGCCGGGTGAAGAAGGTAGCATGGCGTCAACCGGGGATAAACAAAATCGGGCGGTATATGCTGCCCATGGTGTTTGGCGCCGCCGCATACCAGGTCAATGTCCTGGTTGGCACCTTCCTGGCCTCCTTTTTAACGGAGGGAAGCGTTTCCTGTTTATATTATGCGGACCGGCTGATCCAGTTTCCGCTTGGGATTTTTGCCGTGGCCCTGTCCACGGCGGTATTGCCGACATTGTCCAGGCAGGCCATGGCAGGCGATGCAAATGCGGTCAAAGAGACCTTTGACTATTCACTGAAGCTGGTTTTATTTACCACCGTGCCGGCGATGACCGGACTTATGGTTTTACGGGAACCCCTGGTCCGCCTTTTGTTTGAAAGAGGGCAGTTCGATGCCGATGCCGTCCGGCTGACGGCAAGCGCGCTTTTATATTACGGCATCGGCATCTGGGCCTTTGCGGCGATCCGGGTGGTGGTGTCTGTCTTTTACGCGATTCAGGATACGATAACGCCGGTCAAAACGGCGCTCGCATCCGTAGCGGTCAACATCGTGTTGGGCGGCATCCTGATAACAAAAATGGGATGCCAGGGAATTGCCCTGTCCACATCCATTGCTTCGATGATAAACGTTTGTCTGCTTTTGCGGGGATTAGCGCTTAAGTTCGGCGGCCTTGAATTAAGAGGCCTTGCGGTATCGGCGGGCAAGACCGTCGTCAGCTCCGTGGTCATGGGAATGGCGGTTCATATGGCAATGCAAAAATTTTCTTCCCCGGAATCAGGCGCGACCCATGACCTGATTTTTCGTGTCTTAACCGGTGTCGTTGTCGGAATTGTCGTTTACGGCATGTGCGCGTTTGGGACCAAACACCCGGAATTTAGCGCGATTTACGCACGATTAAAAAAAGGAAAATGGTAAGGCTTTGAAAGCTAAAGAAAAAATGTTTTTTTTCATGGTCATTTTGTTGCTCATGTTCACGGCGTTGTTTATTTTATACAGCGATAACGGACTTTTTGAGCTTCAATTGCTGGAATCTGAAAAAAAACAACTGGTTAAAGAAAATCAACATCTCGAGCATGAGAACCTTATGCTGTACAGGGAAATTGACCGGTTAAAAAACGACTTGAAGTATATTGAAAATGTCGCCCGCCAGGAATTGGGAATGGTAGGCAAGGATGAAGTGATTCTCAGGATGGAGCAACCGACGGAAGCGCCGGGAGGCAGGCACAAATGAGCTTAAACGACATGTTTAAGACAAAAACCATGGCGCGGATTTTCACCCAGCAGGGTCAGCTGAAAAAAGCTGCTGAGATTTATTTGTATCTGCTGAAAAAAAATCCGAACCAGGAAGACGTAAAAAAACAATTGATCGATATCCGGAGGCGGTTGAACCAGGCCGGGCAAACGGCCGCAAAAGACTTAAGGCCGCTTTATGAAAAATGGATTGCACTGGGGTTTCGCCAACATAGGGAAAAAGAAACAAGAGAGCCTGAAACAGAAGGCAATATATAATTTTTTCGTACGGCTGCGCCGGGTTAGGATAATGAATGAAAAATCTGCTCAAAGATAAACATATCGTGCTGGGCGTATGCGGCGGCATCGCCGCGTATAAAAGCGTTGAACTCCTGAGGCTCCTGGTTAAAGAAGGCGCACGGGTCAGGGTTCTCATGACAAAAAACGCCCAATGGTTTGTAGGACCGGGAACGTTTGAAACCCTGTCCGGTCAACCGGTCTGTTTAAATCTTTTTGAAAATCATGATGAGGCGCCCGTCAGCCATATCCAATGGGCGGAAGAAGCCCAGGCCGTGGTCATTGCTCCGGCAACGGCCAATGTAATCGGCAAGCTGGCCAATGGGATTGCCGATGATGCTTTAAGCACGTTCATGCTCGCGGCAACCTGCCCGGTACTGGTCTGCCCTTCCATGAACACCAATATGTTTTTCAGCCCTCCTGTTCAAAGAAACCTGCAGACGCTGAAAAACGACGGCATGATCATTCTGGAACCCGATGCCGGGGAACTGGCCTGCGGAACCCGGGGGGCTGGCCGCCTGCCCGAACCGGAGGTAATTTGCGACCGGTTGAAAGCCTGCCTGACGCCACGGGATTTTGAAGGAAAAACCATATTAATCAGCGCCGGGCCAACACGCGAGGCCATTGATCCGGTCCGTTTTATCAGCAATCCGTCGTCCGGCAAAATGGGATATGCCATCGCAAAAGCGGCCGAGCACCGGGGGGCGAAGGTAACGGTCATTTCCGGCCCCGTTGGTTTGTCGGCGCCATACGGTGTTGAAGTGGCTCGGGTAACCAGCGCCCGAGAGATGGCTGATGCCGTGTTTGAACGGATGGATGCCGCCGATATTATTATCAAGACAGCAGCGGTTTCCGACTATCGGCCCAAAACCCGGGCCCCTCAAAAAATTAAAAAGCTCAAAGATGAATTGGTTCTCGATCTGGTAAAAAACCAGGATATTTTAAAGGAGCTCGGCGCAAGAAAGACCCGCCAGATCCTGATCGGCTTTGCCGCTGAAACCGAGGACCTTGAAAAACACGCGGGCCAGAAGCTTCAGGCCAAAAACCTCGACATAATCGTCGGCAATCTGGTCAATATGCCGGCCTCCGGTTTTCAATCCGATACCAACCAGGTGACTTTTTTCTACAAAGACGGTTCGAAAGAGCCTTTGCCGGTTATGGAAAAAGAAGCTGTGGCCCATCTTCTGCTGGACAGGATTGCAAAGCTGAAGGCTGAAGGCTGAAGAACGGGAAAGAGTATGGTAAGCGAAATCGATATGGCCTTATCGGGCGTTTTTGATGATATTGACGCTTATTTGTCTTTTTTAAAGCAAATGGGGTGTGACGGATTTGAGCAGCCCGGGGATATGACCCAAATTTTTAAATCCTGGGAAAAACCCTTTGCTCGGGAGGTGGACAGCCTGGACGCAATACGGGCGGACCTTAACGGATGCCTGCGGTGTAAATTGTCCCGAAGCCGTGCGAGCATCGTTTTTGGCGCCGGCAATGAACAGGCCCGCCTGGTTTTTGTGGGAGAGGGCCCGGGGAAAGAGGAAGACCTGGCCGGCGAGCCGTTTGTAGGGGAGGCGGGCAGGCTGTTGACCAAAATCATCGAGGACATTCAGATGACCCGGGACCAGGTCTTTATCTGCAATGTGGTGAAGTGCCGGCCTCCCGGAAACCGAAAACCGGAGTCAGATGAAATTTCGGTCTGCTCCGGATTTTTAAGGCGGCAGATCGAGGCCATCCGACCGGATTTTATTTGTGCTTTAGGCTCTGTCGCGGCCCAAAACCTCCTTGAAACCGATTCGCCGATTTCATCGCTCAGAGGGCGTTTCCACGACTATCGCGGCATAACGCTTTTGCCCACCTATCACCCGGCCTATCTGCTTCGTCAGCCTGATAAAAAAAGGGAGGTTTGGGAAGATATGAAGCTGCTGATGAACGCCATGGGAATCAAAAAAAACGGATGACAGACGACAGATGGCGGATATCTGATAAAAAATGACAAAGAAAGCCGGGCCTATGAAAAAATATTTCGTCGCAGCATGCTTTATGTGTTTGTGTTTATGCGTTCCGGAAACAGCGACGGCCCAATCCGGAAAGATCCATATTATAAAGGTGGCCGGCGCTATCAGTCCGGGATCGGCTGATTTTATTGTCACCGGGATTAAAAATGCCTCCCGGCAGCAGGCCGCATGCCTGATCATCGCTCTGGATACGCCGGGAGGACTGGCGGAATCCATGCGTGATATCATCATGGCAATTCTGGCCAGCAAGGTGCCGGTGGTCGTTTATGTGTCGCCTTCTGGGGCCAGGGCCGCTTCAGCAGGCGCGATGATCACCATGGCCGCGGATATCGCCGCGATGTCCCCGGGAACCAACATCGGCGCTGCCCATCCCGTAGGAGCCGGGGGAGAGGATGTGAAGGGGGTCATGAATGAAAAAATCATCAACGACATGGTCTCCCGTGCCAGGACCGTTGCGGAAAAGCGGGGAAGGAATGCCAAATGGGTGGAGAAAGCCATTCGTGAAAGCGTTTCGGCAACCGAGACGGAGGCTTTAAAAGAAAAAATCATCGACCTGATCGCCGTGGATATGGATGACCTGATCCAACGGATCAACGGCTGGAAAGTGAAAGGCAAAGGGGATTTAAAGCTTGACGGCGCTGCTCGGAAGATCGTTGAGGAAAGCTTACGGACCAAGATTTTAAAAACGATCAGCGACCCGAATATTGCTTATATTCTTATGATGATCGGCCTTGCCGGGCTTTATTTTGAACTCTCCCATCCCGGCGTCATATTCCCGGGGGTGGTGGGCGGAATCGCCATTATTCTGGCGTTCTTTGCCTTCCAGACGCTTCCGGTCAGTTATGCAGGGGTTCTTCTGATTTTGCTGGCCATTATTTTTTTTATTCTGGAAATGAAGGTTGCCAGTTATGGCCTTTTGAGCATCGCGGGCGTTACGAGCTTTTTGCTGGGGTCTCTGATGCTGTTCGACAGCGAGAATCCTGATATGCAGGTTTCCCCCACGGTGTTGCTTCCCACAGTGATCCTCGTATCGGGTTTTTTTATCGTCATCGCCAGTCTGGTGTTCAGGACGCATATTTCACGGCCCAGGACCGGCGCGGCCGGGCTTATTGGAGAGACGGGCGTGGTAAAAAAGCGGCTGATGCCGGAGGGAAAGGTTTTTGTTCATGGAGAGATATGGAACGCCGCGTCAAAAACGCCCATCGAGGCCGGCGTCCGCATCAAGGTGGTGAAGGTGGAAAATCTGCACCTGGAGGTGGAACCGCTGGAATAGGGGTATAGAAAAGGAGAGCCGACATGCTGTATCATATCGTTGCGATCGTTGTTATCGTGGTCTTTTTTCTTTCCGCCGCCATTCGCATTCTCAACGAATACGAGCGGGGCGTCGTGTTTCGTCTGGGGCGTGTGCTCAATGCCAAAGGACCGGGACTGATTATTCTGATCCCGGTGATCGATAAAATGGTCAAGGTCAGTCTGCGTCTGGTGGCCTTGGACGTTGATCCCCAGGACGTGATCACCCGGGATAATGTATCGGTGAAAGTCAACGCAGTGATTTATTTCCGGGTGATTAATCCGACCAAGGCCATTCTCGATGTTGAAAATTACGGGTACGCCATGTCTCAACTGGCTCAAACCACCATCCGGAGCGTCTGCGGGCAGGCGGAGCTTGACGATCTTCTGTCTGAGCGGGAAAAGATCAATATGGAGCTTCAGGAAATTCTGGACACCCACACGGATCCCTGGGGGATAAAAGTGGCGACGGTTGAACTCAAACACATCGACCTGCCCCAGGAGATGCAACGGGCCATGGCCCGGCAGGCTGAGGCCGAGCGGGAAAGACGTGCCAAGGTCATCAATGCCGAAGGAGAATTCCAGGCCGCGGCAAAGCTCGCGGAGGCTGCATCCATTATCCAAAATCATCCCGTGGCGCTTCAATTGCGTTACCTGCAAACGATGAAGGAAATGTCTACGGAACACAATACGACGACGATATTCCCCATACCGATGGATATTTTTAAGCCATTTTTAAAACCATAGGTATTGACATTATAAATGATTATAGATAAATTACAAAATTTTTAAAATGCCGTATCAGTTGATTATATTGCAGATGGGCGTTTTTAAGGGTGGCAGGTTCAGAGGCGGAGGCGTAAAGGCCTCCGCTTGTGCTTTTCAATATCGGTGTTGAAAGGAGATGGGTCAGACGATGGGTGGCAAGAAAAAAGAAGGAAAAGAAAAACCTTTGGACAAGATGACTTCAAAGGAGTTAAGGGAGTTCGCCTTAAAGATACCCGAAATTTCGGGTGTTCACGGGATGAACAAGGTTGAGTTGATTTCAGAAATCAAGAAATCAAAGGGGATTGTCGATGAAGCGCCTGTTGTAAAAGGATCTTCAACCCGGGAAATCAAGGCAAAAATCAGGAAATTGAAGGTCGACCGCACTGCGGCCGAGAGTGCTGAAGATGGGAAGATGGCTGCGATTTATCGAAAGAGGATCGTGCGGCTGAAAAAGAAGACGCGTCGCGCAGCAGCTTAGGCTCCGCCATCGGTCCAACAATCAACGTGCAGCGATTTGCCGGTAGAGGGTGTTGCCCATGAATTCGGCCTCCATAAACGCGTGGATCAGGATCTTTATGGACTCCCTGGCTTCTGAAAAAGGGTGTTCGGCCAATACCTGCCGGGCATATGCGCATGACCTCAAGGAATTTTCAGAGTTTTTAAGCACTGAGGATTTGCCGGTCCCGGGGGGTAAAACTACCCCGAAGGAAATTATGCCGGATCAGGTGAATGGATTATCGATCCGGGGCTATTTGGGATTTTTGCATCGGAAAAACAGCAAGACAACCATCGCGCGCAAGCTTTCGGCAATTCGATCGTTTTTCAGTTACCTTGTCAAACGGGGGGCGATGGCCGGCAATCCGGCGGACATGGTTCGCACGCCCAAGCGCGGTCAGACGATCCCCAACCATCTGAGCGTTGACGACATGTTCCGGCTCCTGGACTCTTTGTACAAAAACACTCCGCCGGGGCTACGAAACCGGGCTGTTTTTGAAACCATGTATTCCACCGGCATCCGGGTTTCCGAGCTTTCCGGATTGAACGTGGCGGATATTGACGGCGTACAGGGCATCGCCAGGATCAGGGGAAAGGGAAATAAGGAAAGGATCGTGCCCATTGGGAGAAAGGCGCTCAAAGCCATTTCCAACTATCGTGAAGCGTTGCGCGGTCAGGCGGACATTCCGTTTAATGCAACCGGGCCCTTGTTTTTGAACAAAGACGGCGGGCGGCTTTCTACCCGCTCGATCGCACGGATACTGGACCATGCGGCCCGGGGCATCGGAATGCCGATTCCGGTTTCTCCGCATGCTCTGCGGCACTCGTTTGCAACCCATATGCTTGACGCCGGCGCCGATCTGCGGGTGGTGCAGGAACTCCTGGGCCATAAGAGCCTGTCAACAACCCAAAAATATACCCATGTCAGCATCGACAAGCTGATGCAGGTGTATGACAAGGCCCACCCGAGGAAGTAGGGGAGGACGGAAAACTGAGGGGCGGAGGTCAGAGGGCGGAAGACAGAGGATCGGAAAACGGAAGACGGGGCAAAAATGAATTTTCATGGAACAACCATACTCGCTGTAAGGCATAAGGGGCAAGTTGCCGTTGCCGGAGACGGCCAGGTGACCTTAAACAACACGGTGGTGAAGCACCATGCCAAAAAGGTCAGGAAAATTTACAATGAAAAAATCATTGTCGGGTTTGCCGGCGCAACAGCAGACGCTTTAAATCTTTCAGAGCGGCTGGAGGCCAAGCTTGACCGGTATAACGGCAACCTGACCCGGGCCGCTGTTGAACTGGCCAGAGACTGGCGGACGGACAAGTATTTAAGGCGACTGGAGGCAATTATGATCGCCGTGGACGACGCACGGACATACCTGATATCCGGAAGCGGCGACGTGATCGAACCGGATGAAGGCGTCATCGGCATTGGTTCCGGCGGCGTCGGCGCGCAGGCCGCGGCCGCGGCCATGATCCGGCATACTGAATTGTCCGCGGAGCAAATCGTGGAAGAAGCCATGAAAATTGCCGCGTCGCTGTGTGTATATACCAATACGTCGGTGACTATTGAGAAATTATGAGAATACAGACTTTAGGCAATAGGCTATGGACAATAAGCTATGGGCTAGGCTTGGAGTGAAGGGTGAAAAGGACGAATGAGTGATTTAAAACCTTCCGAGATTGTTATAGAGCTGGATAAATATATTATCGGGCAGAAAAATGCCAAGCGGTCCGTGGCCATTGCGCTGCGAAACCGGTGGCGAAGGCGCAAGGTTCCGGAGAACCTCCAAGACGAGATTGCGCCCAAAAACATCATTCTCATCGGCCCCACCGGCGTTGGGAAAACCGAAATCGCCCGGCGTCTCTCCAAGCTGACGAATTCGCCCTTTAATAAAGTGGAAGCATCAAAATTCACTGAAA
>CAYTSY010000066.1:0-1588 GCA_964440555.1 uncultured Desulfobacteraceae bacterium | reverse complement strand
TACCGTCAATGCGGTTAAAACAACGGAACAGGAGTCGGTCAGGGATAAGGCAGCGGAGATTGCCGAAGAAAAAATGCTTGACCTGCTGCTTCCCAAATCGGTTGCCAATCCGGATGCCGGGGAAGAGGGCCGGAATGATCCGGCCGATGAAACCGGGGTTTCGCTTTCCGTCAAATCATCTTCCACGCGGGAAAAACTCCGGAAAATGCTCCGGGAAAAAAAATTGAACGACAGATACGTGGACATGGATGTTTCGGAGCGGAACATGCCGGTTGTTGAAATTTTTTCCAATGTCGGCATGGAAGAGCTGGGCATCAATTTTAAAGACATGCTGGGCGGAATGATGCCCAAAAACACGAAAAAACGAAAGATAAAGGTCGAAGAGGCCATGGAAATCCTGGCCCAGGAAGAAGTCCAGACCCTTGTCGATATGGACAAAGTAGTCAAAACGGCCGTTGAAATGGTGGAACAGTCCGGCATCGTTTTTTTGGATGAGATCGACAAAATTGTCGGCAAAGACGGGGGGCATGGACCGGATGTTTCCCGGGAGGGCGTTCAGCGGGATCTTTTGCCCTTAGTCGAGGGGTGTACGGTATCGACAAAATATGGGCCGGTAAAAACGGATCATATCCTGTTTATTGCTTCCGGCGCATTTCATGCCGTAAAACCCTCGGATTTGATACCCGAACTCCAGGGCCGGTTTCCCATCCGGGTAGAGCTCAGCGCGTTGAGCCGGGATGAATTCAAAAGAATTCTGGTGGAGCCGAGAAACGCGCTTGTGCTTCAATATATTGCGTTGTTGAAAACCGAGGGCATCGATATCTCCTTTGAAGATGACGCTATCGAAGAAATTGCCAAAACCGCTGAAGAAGTCAACGAAATGACGGACAATATCGGGGCACGGAGGCTGCACACCCTTATGGAATGCCTGCTGGAGGACATTTTGTTCGATGCGCCGGATATGGAGAAAAAGAACATCGTCATTGATAGAAAATACGTTGTGGAAAAGTTGAAGGTGATCAAGGAAGATGAGGATCTGAGCCGGTATATTTTGTGATTATAAATACCGAATCCAGAATCCAGTAGTCAGAATTCAGAATGTAAAATCGGAACGGATCCTTATTTATTCTGACTCCTGAATTCTGAATTCTGGCTTCTCAGCAGGAACCGAAAGACGCATATGGACCCCAATGTTGCCGACATTCTGATTGAAGCATTGCCCTATATCAGGCGGTTTTATGGCACGACCGTGGTGGTTAAATACGGCGGCCATGCCATGGTGGACGAATCGCTCAAGGAGGATTTTGCCCGGGACATCACCCTGATGAAGTTTGTGGGATTAAATCCCGTGGTGGTGCACGGCGGAGGCCCCCAGATCAACAAAACCCTGGACAAGATGGGCATACGGCCACAGTTTGTCAGGGGCATGCGGCTGACGGATGAAGAAACCATGGATGTGGTGGAAATGGTCCTCGGGGGAAAGATCAACAAGGAAATCGTAGCCCAGATCAGCCGTCAGGGAGGCAAAGCCGTGGGATTGAGCGGAAAGCACGGCGATCTGATCCGGGCTGAAAAACTTCACATCGTT
>CAYTSY010000065.1:0-18817 GCA_964440555.1 uncultured Desulfobacteraceae bacterium | reverse complement strand
TCATTTACCCGGCGGCCAGAGCCTTGGCCTTGGTTTCCACTTCCCCGGCCATCTCCTGTTTAAAGGCGTTAAGTTTTTGCCCAAGCTCCGGATTGGAGAGCGCAAGCATCTGAACCGCCAGAATCCCTGCGTTTTTAGCGCCGGATTTTCCAATGGAAACCGTGGCCACGGGGATTCCGGGGGGCATCTGGACGGTTGAATACAAAGCATCCACGCCGTTTAAGCAGGATGAATCAATGGGCACGCCGATGACCGGCAAAATGGTATGGGCTGCCAGAACGCCTGCCAGATGGGCCGCGTGTCCGGCCCCGGCGATGATGACTTTAACTCCCCGTTTTTGGGCCGATGCGGCGAATTCGGCGGCCCTTTTGGGGCTGCGATGTGCCGAGGCAACGGTCATTTCAAACGGGATATCAAATTTTTTTAAAATTTTAGCGGTTTCATCCATTACGCCCAGATCGGAATCACTGCCCATGACGATTCCCACTTCCGGCAACCGGTTCAGCCGTTTTATCGCTTTTTGGGCAATATCCTTTCGGTAGAAGGCCTTTTCCCATGATATTTTGGATACGGCCCGGTAGGCTTTGGCAAGGGCGCCCGCCACGTCGTCTCCCAATGCGGTGACCCCGAGAACACGCCCCCCCGCGGTAACAATGTTTCCGTCCTTTTCCGCGGTTCCGGAATGGAAGACCACGACATCGCGCATGCGTTTGACTGTGGCCAGTCCGCTGATGGGCTTGCCTTTCGGATACGGTCCCGGATAGCCTCCGGAAGCCATGATCACGCATACGGAAGACCGGGAATCGATATCGAGCCTGCATTGGTCGAGGTTTCCGTCGATAACGGCTTCCATGATGGGAATGATGTCGTTTTTCATGCGGACTAAAAGCGGCTGGGCTTCGGGATCACCGAACCGGCCGTTGAATTCCAGGACCTTGACCGAGTCGCCCTTGATCATCAGGCCCGCATACAATACCCCTTTATACGGATGTCCTTCAGCTTCCATGGCCCGCACCAGGGGAATCATGATGTCTTCCATAATTTTGCGGTGCATGAACCGATCCACAACGGGAGCGGGCGAGTATGCGCCCATACCTCCCGTATTGGGGCCTTCGTCGTTGTCGAAAACCGGTTTATGGTCCTGGGATGTGGGAAGCGGCAGTACGGTTTTCCCATCGGTAAATGCCAGGAAAGAGGCCTCTTCACCGGTCAGGCATTCTTCGATCACCACTTTGTTTCCGGCGCTGCCAAAGGCTTTTTCCACCATGATTTCGTTTAACGCCTCAAGGGCTTCACGGACCGTTTTGCAGACCATCACCCCTTTGCCCGCAGCCAGGCCGTCTGCCTTGACCACAACCGGCGCCCCCATTTTTTTTATAAAGGCTTCTGCGGGCTTATATTTTGTAAAAGTCTGCCCGTCGGCGGTGGGAATTTTGTATTTTTTCATCAGATCCTTGGCAAAGGATTTGCTTGCCTCGATCTGTGCGGCGTTTCGGCCTGCACCGAAAACCCGCAGGCCCTTTTCTTCCAGAATATCCACAATTCCGGCGGCAAGGGGCGCCTCAGGTCCGACAACCGTCAGGTCGATGGACTTGGATACGGCAAATTTCACCAATTGATCGATATCCTCGGCGGCGATGGGGACGCAGGTCGCCAGTTGCGCGATTCCGGCATTTCCCGGGGCGCAGAAGATTTGATTCACCCCGGGGCTTTGCGCGATTTTCCATACCAGTGCATGTTCTCTTCCGCCGCCGCCGATTACCAATACTTTCATCCGATTTTTCTCCTGTTGTAGGCTTCAATTCCCAACGCGATGAGCTTGTCGAGAAGTTGACTGAAATCAATACCCGCGGTTCTTGCCGCCAAGGGCAGAAGGCTGGTCTGAGTCATTCCGGGAATCGTGTTTGTTTCCAGAACATAAATTTCATCCTCATGGCAGATCATATCCGTCCTGCTGTATCCCTGGCAGGAAAGCGCGCGATGGGCCCTTTTGGCATACTCCTGGGCCTTTTTCGCCAAATGATCGCTGATCCGGGCCGGGCAGATTTCCCGCGTTTCACCGGCCAGATATTTTGCGTCATACTCGAAAAAATCATATTTTTGATTGGGAATGATCTCAATCACAGGCAAGGCCGTGAGTTCTTCATTGCCGATCACGCTTGCGGTGAGTTCAGTTCCTTTGAGATAACTTTCAAGCAGCAGCACATCGTCTGCGGCAAATGCCTTTTGTATGGCGGGAGTAAAGTCCGCCGGCGTTTTGACCAGAGACATCCCGATGCTGGAACCCCCGGCGCCCGGTTTGACCACCATGGGCAGGCCCAGAGTTTCAATGCAGCGTGGGGCATCAATGGGATCATTTCTGCGAAATGTCATATCCTGCGGGGTCGGAATGCCGTTCCGCCTGAAAATCTCTTTTGAAATGACCTTGTTCATGGCCAGGGCGCTGCCCAAAACACCCGATCCCTGGTAAGGAATGTCCAGAAGATCCAAAAAGCCCTGGATGGTTCCGTCCTCGCCAAATGGACCGTGAAGGATGATTAAGGCCACATCAATCGTGCCGGCGTCTTGGGATAGACGGGTCAGATCCGTTTTCGGATCATATCGCCGAATATTGTACCTGGTTTTATCAAGCGCCTCGTAAACCTGATCGCCGCCGCTTAACGACACCTCGCGTTCCGAAGACCTGCCGCCGGATAAAAGCGCTACATTAATTTTTTTTTTCATAATACCTGTCTTATCTAAGGCTAAATCATTTAAACAGCCGCTGCTTGGCCTGATTGTATTCTTCAAGGGAAATCAAACCGTCTTCCAGCATTTTGACAAGTTCACGGAGTTCCCGGATGCCGGTTGTCGACGGATCCTCCAGCAGACGAGAGTTCTCTACGCCGCTGTTTTCCAGCAGGGGCCGATCACCGGGCCTGCCGATTTTGAGAGAGGCCAGTCCGCCGAAAATACTCACCTCAACGCTTCTGCCGTTTAACAGGGGCGTTTTGAGCATTTCTTTCAAGGTTTTGCCTTCCCGCTTCATCCGCCGGTAAAAATAGTAAGCGGATCCGGCGATGGCGCCAATGCCTCCCACCAGAATCCATCCCATATAAACAATGACACCGCGGAAGAAAAAAACCAGAAATCCCAGTCCCATCAACAAAACGACATGCAACACCAATATGGCGTAAGCCATGAAAATACCTTTCATCAGTCCTTCTTTTTCATTGCTTTTTTTCATTTCCGCATGGGCGCCTTCAAGACGGCCGGTCTTTATTTTTTTAATTCCATTTTATGGGTTATTTGATCAGCGTAAACCTGAGGCATGTCGAGTTCCACGCTTGATTTTCGACTGGCATTCAACTTCATGATCAAAAAATTGAGTTTTTTAATCAGGTGGTACTTTTCAACCGCATCCGTCATGCCGGCCAAAAGATCCTCAGCACAGCGGATCTCTTTTTTGGTTTCGATTTCAGGCGGCAGGCAATCCGCGTTTTTTAAAATTTTGTACGCCATCCGCAGCTCTTCCGGAACATGGCCAACGTCTGCAAATTCAAGCGGCTTGCCGGATCCGGGAAGATTATTGAATTCCCCCCTTCGCTGGGCCTCCCGGATGCGCTCTTCAACGATTTTTTCAAAACCTGGCAGCATGGCTTTCATCTCTTATATAACAAGGTCTGATTTTTTTGTTTTTATAGTATATTCCCGCCATTTATTTCAAGATATAATATTTTGGGCATGCTCCGGAAATCTTAAACCAATCGGGAACACATATAAATTTCAATTGATCCGCCTCATTTTATGCATTAATAGGTTAAAGTTAAGTCAAACAATATATTTCGGCATTTCAGACAACGACAGGAGAGGATCCATGAGGGAAAAGAAAAAAGTCGTGATCATCGGCGGAGTAGCCTGCGGACCAAAGGCCGCGTCAAGAATAAAAAGATTGAACCCTGATATTGAAGTCACCCTTATTGAAAAAGGAGAACTTCTTTCCTACGCCGGGTGCGGCCTGCCGTTTTACATTGCAGGAGAAGTTCACAACCATAACGAATTGATGGCAACCCCGGCGGGCGTGATCCGGGATACCCACTTTTTCAAGGCGGTTAAGGATATCGTGGTTAAAAACCACACCCTGGTCCGCTCCGTGGACAGGGAAAAGAAAATCGTTCACGCGGTCCGGATCGATACCGGAGAGGCACTGGAATTTCCCTATGACGATCTGGTTCTGGCCGTGGGCGCCAAATATCAGGTTCCACCCTTTGAAGGAACGGAATTGACCGGGGTCCATTTTTTGCAGACCATTGAAGATGCCCAGCGGATCAGAAATGAAAACGGATTGTTGAAAGGCAAAAACGCCGTGATCATCGGTGCCGGGCTGATCGGCATCGAAGTCACCGAAGCGTTTAAAAAGCAAGGTGTAAACATTACGATGATCGAGCGTCTGGACTGGGCCATGGGGGAACTGCTGGACCCTGAAATCGCTTTTCATCTCCACAATGAGCTCAAAGCGAACGGCGTAAACCTGCGGCTTGGGGAATCGGTTTTAAAGATCAGCGGGGATGACAGGGGAAACATCAAATCCGTAGTCACGACCCAGGGGGAATTCCCGGCCGATATCGTGCTGATTGCCGTCGGCGTCAGGCCCAATACCCAACTTGCAGAGCAGATGGGCCTTGAAATCGGCATAACCCGGGCCATTAAAGTGGATCGCCATATGCGGACATCGGACCCGAACATCTACGCCGGCGGAGACTGCGTGGAAAACATCAGCGTTGTCAACGGCAAACCGGTCTATGTGCCGATGGGCTCCACCGCCAACAAACACGGCCGGGTGATCGCAGACAACATCTGCGGTATGGCATCCGAATTTAACGGGGTTTCCGGCACGGCGATATGCAGAATCTTCAACTGCAACATTGCCCGAACCGGCCTGACGGAAAAACGGGCCAAAGAGGAAGGCTATGATTACATCACCGTCTTGAATCCGGCCCCGGACAAAGCGCATTTTTTAAAAGAAGCCAAACTGGTCATTATCAAGTTTATCGTGGATAAAAAGACAAGAAAACTTTTAGGTGCCCAGATGGTGGGGCCGGGTGACGTGGCTAAAAGGATGGAAGTGGCGGTGGCCAACATCACGTCCGGGGTCCACGTTGCAGATATCGCCGGCTATGATCTGGCCTATGCGCCGCCGTTTTCCCCGGCCATGGACAATATCATCACAACGGCCAATATCGCCGAAAACAAGCTCAACGGGATCGCGCACGCCTATACCCCTTATGAAGTGAAGGCCAAAATTGATGCCGGCGACGATTTTATTTTTCTCGATGTCCGATCCCCCGGGGAATTCGAGGAGATCTGCATCGTGGATCCCCGGGTCAAGCTGATTCCTTTGGGTAAGTTGCGGCAAAGGCTGGATGAGCTGCCCAAAGACAAGGAGATCATCCCCTTTTGCAAAATATCGCTCAGGGGATATGAGGCCCAGAGAATCCTTACAGGCGCGGGATATTCAAAAGTCAGATTTTTAGACGGCGGAATCGCCTGCTGGCCTTTTGAAAAACAGGTGGCCTGTTGATGAGCATCAAAAGCCATGCAAACGGCATTGGCATGATTTACTCGGCGTCCAATCCTTTTTTCTTCCGGCTCATAAACCAGATCGGGCAGGATGACCGGAATTTGCAGTATATATCGGGGTCCCGGCATTCCAGGCATTCTTCACAGAGGTAAATGCCGTGTTTCAGGCACTGATAGGGGGTTTCCCGTTCCGGATGGTTGGTGCATTTTCCCATATGCGTCTATTTCAAATTTCTCAACACAAACGGCAAGATCCCGCCGTGCTGATAATACGTCAGCTCCACCGGCGCATCGATCCGGGCGATTACGGAAAAGGCAATGGTTTTGCCGCCCGGTTTTTCGGCGCGCACCAACAATTTCTTGCCGGGCTCAAGATCTTTTTCAATGCCGACGATATCATAGATTTCCGTACCGTCAAGAGTTAAGGTTTCCTGGCTTTCACCGGGCGTAAACTGGAGGGGCAGAACCCCCATGCAGATAAGATTGCTGCGATGAATACGCTCAAAGCTTTCCGCAATTACGGCTCGAACGCCCAGCAGCCTGACCCCTTTGGCGGCCCAGTCCCGGGAGCTGCCGGTTCCGTAGTCTTTCCCGGCGATGACGATCAGCGGTATCTCCGAGCTTTTATACTTCATGGCCGCATCATAAATGCTCATCACTTCGCCATCCGGGAAATGACGGGTGAAACCGCCCGTGACTTCCGGTACAAGACGGTTTTTCAACCGGATGCTGCCAAATGTGCCCCGCATCATGACGTCGTGATTTCCCCGCCTGGAACCGAATGAGTTGAATTCATCGGGAGCCACTCCCCTGTCGATCAGGTAGCGGCCTGCCGGAGACTCCTTGGGAATGGCGCCTGCCGGAGAAATATGATCGGTGGTCACGGCATGAGCCAGCAGCGCAAGCACCCGTGCGCCCCGAATATCCGGTACGGCCGGTATTTTTTCCGCGACCAGGTCAAAAAACGGCGGCGATTTAATGTAGGAGGAAGCATCATTCCAGGAAAACAAAGCGCCCCGGGGAACATCCAGAGACTGCCAGAGATCCGGCCCTTGAAAAGCATCCCGGTATGCGCGGGCAAACATGTCCGGCAAAATATGGGCACACACAACCTGCCGGACTTCCTCCGACGACGGCCAGATATCTGATAAAAACACCGGCTTGCCGGCCACGTCGTACCCCAGCGGCTCGCGATCAAAGTCAATACCCACATTGCCGGCGAGCGCATATGCCACGACCAGCGGCGGGGAGGCGAGGTAATTGGAAGCGGTGACGGGGGATATACGTCCGCCGAAATTCCGATTTCCGGAAAGCACGGAGGCTGCGACCAGGTTATTTTCCAAAACAGCCCTGGCAATGGGCTCTTCAATCGGTCCGGAGTTGCCGATGCAGGTGGCGCAGCCATAGGCGGCTGGATGAAACCCCAGTTTTTCAAGCCAGGGCAAAAGACCGGAAGCCGACAGATAATCCGTAACAACCCGGCTTCCGGGCGTCAGGCTGGTTTTTACCCAGGGTTTTGTTTTTAACCCCCGCGATACGGCTTTTTGGGCCAGCAATCCGGCCTGGATCATGACAAAGGGGTTGGAGGTGTTGGTGCAACTGGCGATGGCGGCGATGATCACCGATCCGTGAAAGAGCTTAAACTCCTTTCCGTTGATCAGGCGGACCACAACGCCCCGGGTTGATTCCGGCAGGGTGCATTCCGCCGCATCGGAATCCGAACCGGTTGGCCCGGTAAAAGACCCGCCCTCATTTTCCCAGTGTTGCTGCTCGCCTAAAATGTTTCCCGAAACACTTTGCCCGATCTCACAGGCGTCTTTGGTGCTTTCCATAAATGCTGCGGGCATGCGGGAAAGCAATATGCGTTCCTGGGGCCGGCTGGGGCCGGCCAGGCATGGCCGAACCTCTCCCATGTCGAACTCAAGCGTGTCCGAATATTCGGGGTCCGGGGTGCCGGCGGTCCTGAAAAGTCCCTGGGCCTTGAGATAGCGCTCGATCAGATCAATTTTGGCCGGACTTCGGCCTGTAATTCTCAGATAGTTGAGCGTTTCGTCGTCTACCGGGAAAAACCCCATGGTCGCTCCGTATTCAGGCGCCATGTTGGCGATGGTCGCCCGATCCTCAAGCCGGAGACAAGACAGGCCGGAACCAAAAAATTCAACGAATTTACCGACAACTCCTTTTTTTCGAAGCAGCTCCGTGAGTGTTAACACCAAATCCGTTGCTGTTGCGCCTTCGGGCATGGCGCCGGTCAATTTCAACCCGACAACCTCAGGCGACAACAAATAATAAGGTCTGCCCAGCATCACCGCTTCGGCTTCGATACCGCCCACGCCCCATCCCAAGACCCCGGTGCCGTTGATCATGGTGGTATGCGAATCCAGCCCGACGAGGGTATCGGGAAATGCCAGAATCCCGCCTTCGGTTATTTTGGAAAACACGATTTCGGCCAGGTACTCGAGGTTCACCTGGTGGACGATTCCCATGCCCGGCGGTACAACCCGCAGATTTTCAAAACTACCGCCCCCCCACCGTAAGAATGCATAGCGTTCGGCGTTCCTGGCAAACTCTTTTTCCATGTTGTGTCTCAACGCATCCTTGGAGGCGCAATAGTCCACCTGCACGCTGTGATCGATGACCAGATCAGCGGGAATTTTGAGTTTCACCTTCAGCGGGTCGCCATATAAACGTCTCGCCGCGTCGCGCATGGCGGCAATATCGGCAATGGCCGGGACGCCGGTAAAATCCTGAAGCAAAATACGGGCGGGCATAAACGGCACTTCGTGATTTTGGAGTCTTCCGGGGGTCCACCGCGCCAGATTTTCGATGTGATCTTCCGCGATCGCCTCTCCGTCTTCGTTTCTCATCAGATTTTCCAGAAGAATTCTTATGGAAACCGGCAGCCGATGAATATTTTCAAAACCGGCACAAGCCGGCTTTGAAATGTCGAAAAAGGAAACGGGACCGCTTCGGGTCTGTAAAACCGACAGCGCACCAAAACTGTTTTTAAAGCTCGACATACTCCCTCCCCTGGAAACGCGTGACGACAAACGGCACAGGATCACTGAAACCGTGAGGCAACATAAATAACTTTGATATGTTTGACAACTTCTATTTTGCTTGCCCGATCCCTGCCCGATGATTTATTCTTGACATGAAAATTCTTCTTGATTATAGGTTGCTCCTTGAATCTGTTGCTGTAAATAATCCATTAAAATCATGGTCATTGGAATCATCGACGACCAAAACGGGCAGGGCGGTCAGACGGTGCGGATCGAAGCGTTATTGGAATCCAGAAAGTCGAATATCGTGGAAAACTGGTTCTCCCGGGTGGCAGACGCCTATTCCCGCGACACGGCGCATTTTCTCAAGAGCCAAAAGGACCCTTTTGCCAATCCGGTCGGCGGCACTCTCTTATCCGGCCTTTCCGGCCTTTTGGATCATCTTGTCACGGGGTCCGATGTTGCGGATTTTCTCGATAACATCATTCGAATTCGGGCGGTTCAAACAATTTTTTCCCCTTCCCAGGCCGTTTCCTTTATCTTTGACCTGAAAAAGGTTATCCGGGATAATCTGAAAAAAGAATTGAAAAATGGTGAGGCCCTGATGCAGTTGGCGGTTTTTGAAGATAAAGTCGATGCGCTGGGGCTTGCCGCTTTTGATGTATTTGTCAAATGTCGTGAACAAATTTATGAAATAAAGGCAAACCAGGAAAAAAGCAAGGTTTTCAGGGCATTTGAACGGGCGGGTTTGGTAACGGAAATTCAGGACAACTGAATTCCAAAGAATATTAAATCATACAGACAAAAGGCTTTTATCGATCGGTAGAAAGGTTGTTCGAGTATTCGAAAATCAATTGAAAGCCGAAAGCGAGGTGTTGGTCAATGAATGTCAATTACATCTTTTCCCTCATAATGGTCGTCGCGCTTTTTCTACTTGCCTATGTGGGGGTAGAAGCAATGGGGCTTGCGGCGCTGTTTGGAGTGGTGATCCCCTATGCGGCGTTCATCATATTTGTCGCGGGGTTTTTTTCACGGGTTTTGGGATGGGCTCGCTCGCCCGTTCCGTTTAGAATCCCCACCACCTGCGGCCAACAGGCGTCGTTTTCCTGGATTAAGCAGAATAAAATAGACAATCCCTCCACGACGTTGGGCGTTGTTGCGCGCATGGCGCTGGAAGTCCTGCTGTTCAGATCCCTGTTCAGAAATACCCGCATGCAGCTCAAGGAGGCCAAACTCAGCTATACATGGGAGATTTGGCTGTGGGTCTTTGCCCTGGCCTTTCACTATTCATTTCTGGTGGTCTTGATCAGACATCTTCGATTTTTCCTGGAGCCGGTTCCGTTTGTGGTCAAGCTGATCGAATTGGTGGACGGATTTTTCAGAATCGAGTTTTTAAGCCCGGTTTTAAATGTCGGACTTCCCGGAATTTATATCAGCGGCCTTGTTCTGCTGGCCGCCGCAACATTTCTTTTTTTAAGAAGAATTGTCATTCCCCAGGTCCGATATATTTCTCTTGCCGCCGATTATTTTCCGCTTTTCCTGATCATGGGGATTGCGATCACCGGAATCATGATGCGGTATTTCACCAAAACCGATATCGTCGGGGTCAAGGCGCTCGCCATGGGGCTGGTCACTTTTCACCCCACGATACCCGAAAGCGTCAGCAGTCTTTTTTATGTGCATCTGTTTTTCGTCAGCGTTCTTCTGGCTTATTTCCCATTCAGCAAACTGATGCACCTGGCGGGTGTTTTCTTAAGCCCCACGCGGAACCTGGCAAACAACACCCGCGCGGCGAGGCATGTAAATCCGTGGAATTACCCGGTGCCGGTCCATACGTATGAGGAATACGAAGATGAATTCAGGGAAAAAATGATAGAGGCCGGACTGCCGGTGGAAAAGGAGTAAGAAATGAAAAACCTTCCAAAATCAGATGAGCTGTTGTCTAAGATCGGCCATAAGCCGCCCGGTGAAAAGGAATGGATGGACACCCCCGTCGAAATCCGTAAGGGGATGTATTGTTATGCATCAAATCCAAAAAGCGTGCAATACCTCGGGCTTCCTTATCCGCGGGCATGGAACCCCATCGAAGAGGATTGGCACCTGCCGGAAAACTGGCAGCAAATCATCCATGAGGGGTTTAAGGAAAGGCTGGGTCGATTCAGGAGCTTCAAGATTTTTATGGATATTTGTGTCCGGTGCGGGGCATGTGCCGATAAATGCCATTTTTTCATCGGCACCGGCGACCCGAAAAACATGCCGGTATTGAGGGCTGAACTTCTGAGGTCGGTTTACCGAAACGATTTTACCACAGCCGGAAAAATCTTCGGCCGTTTGGCCGGGGGACGAAAGATGACGTTGGATGTTCTCAAGGAATGGTGGTACTATCTTTTCCAATGTACGGAATGCCGCCGATGTTCGGTGTTTTGTCCCTATGGCATTGATACGGCGGAAATCACCATCATGGGCCGGGAACTGCTCAACCTGCTGGGACTCAATATCGACTGGATCGCCACGCCGGTGGCCAACTGTTATCGCACCGGAAATCACCTCGGAATCCAGCCACACGCCTTCAAGGACATGCTGGACTTTTTCGTAGACGATATTGAAGGAATCACCGGTCTCCGCATGGAGCCCCAATACAACAAGAAAGGCGCGGACATCCTGTTTATTACGCCTTCGGGAGATGTGTTCGCGGACCCGGGAACTTACAACTGCATGGGGTATCTGATCCTGTTTCACTTTTTAAAAGAAAAATACGGCCTGGACGTCACCTGGAGCACCTACGCCTCCGAAGTGGGAAACTTCGGATTCTTTACCTCACACGAAACCATGAAGCGGCTGAACTCCAAGATGTACATGGAAGCCAGGCGGCTCGGGGTCAAGTGGATACTCGGCGGAGAATGCGGTCATATGTGGCGCGTCATTCATCAGTATATGGATACCATGAACGGGCCGGCGGATTTTCTTGAGGAACCGGTTTCGCCGATCACGGGCACCAAATTTGAAAATGCAAAGTCCACGAAGATGGTTCATATCGCCGAGTTTACCGCCGATTTAATCAAACACGGCAAGCTGGATCTTGATCCCTCCCGGAACGACAATCTTAAGGTTACCTATCATGATTCCTGCAACCCCTCCCGGGGGATGGGAATGCTTGATGAACCCCGGTATGTACTTCAAAACGTTTGCAACCATTTTTATGAAATGCCGCCCAACACCATCCGGGAGCAGACCTTTTGCTGCGGCAGCGGTTCCGGATTGAACGCGGGGGAAGATATGGAATTAAGAATGTCCGGTGGACTGCCCAGGGCCAATGCCGTGAAACATGTTCATCAAAAATACGGGGTCAACATGCTGGCCTGCATTTGCGCCGTTGACCGGGCCGCATTCCCGGATTTGATGAAATACTGGGTTCCTGAAGTGGGGGTCACCGGCCTGCATGAACTGGTGGCCAACGCCTTGATTCTGCCGGGCGAATCGGAAAGAACGACTGACCTGCGCGGCGAACCGCTGCCGGGAATGGAGGAAGAAGCGGATGAATGATAAAAAATGGATCATCGCGGGTTTACTTATTTTTGCCGTCATAATAACGTTTCCCTTCTGGTTTAACATGGGAAAAGCCGCCCCAATGCCCGAACCGGAGCCCCCCGCCACGGCCAATGCCGCCAAAGAGTGCGTGCGGGAGACTCAATATATGAAGACCGAACACATGCAATTGCTTGATGTCTGGCGGGATTCGGTTGTCCGGGAAGGCAAACGGGTTTACGTGAACAGCAGTGGGAAAGAGTTCACGATGAGCCTTTCCAATACCTGTCTGGATTGTCATTCAAACAAAGCGGAGTTTTGCGACAGGTGCCATACGTATGCTTCGGCGGATCCTTACTGCTGGGATTGCCATATCGATAATCCGAAGGAGAAAGAGTAATGGAACGCAGCAGAAGAAAGTTTTTAAAAATCGCAGGTGTTTCAGCCATCGGTCTGGCAGGGGCAAAACCGGTGCTCCAAGCTTTTGCCAAAGAGGCCGGTCTTGAACCCGAAATGAAGGTTTCAGCGAGTGCCCTGACTGCCAAGCAGTGGGGGATGGTCATTGATACCCGAAACTTAAAAACCTCAAAGGATATCGAGCCGCTGATTGCGGCATGCAACAAAATTCATAATATACCGACGCTCATCAGCGATAAAAAGCATGAGATCAAGTGGATATGGGAAGAATCCTATGACCATGCGTTTCCCGGCAATGAGAATAAATATCTCGATGAACGGGTTGAGCAAACGCCGTTTCCGATTTTCTGCAACCAGTGCGAAAATCCTCCCTGTGTCCGGGTTTGCCCCACAAAGGCCACGTTTAAACGGGAAGACGGCATTGTGATTATGGATTTTCATCGATGCATCGGATGCCGGTTCTGCATGGCCGCCTGCCCTTACGGTTCGAGAAGCTTTAATTTCAGAGACCCGCGTCCGTTTATCGCCAAGACGAATAAGGAGTTTCCCACACGGATGAAGGGGGTCGTGGAGAAATGCAATTTTTGCGCGGAGAGACTCGCCGAAGGGAAAATGCCCGCCTGCGTGGAGGCATCCAACGGCGCGCTCATTTTTGGAGACCTGGAAGATCCGGGATCGGAAATCCGGAAAGTCCTGAAGGAAAACTACACGATCAGACGTAAACAAAGCCTGGGAACCGGGCCATGTATTTACTACATAGTGTGAGGTGGTTATGCTTGAATTAGCACTCAAAGGAGATAAAAGGTACTGGGGTTGGATCGTCGCGCTGCTGGGCGTTATCGGGACCGGATTTTGCGTATATATGTGGCAGCTTTCTTTCGGCCTTGGCATTACGGGAATGAGCCGCGACGTATCCTGGGGGTTTTATATCGCCAATTTCACTTTTCTGGTCGGGGTTGCCGCAGGAGGCGTGATGGTGGTTCTCCCGTATTATTTGCACAATTACAAGGCCTTCGGCAAAGTCACCATCCTTGGCGAATTTCTGGCCATTGCATCGGTGACCATGTGCGTGTTGTTTATCCTGGTGGATCTGGGCCAGCCCATGCGGGTATTTAATGTATTCCTGCATGCGTCGCCCAATTCCGTCCTGTTTTGGGATACCGTGGTCTTAAGCGGATATCTGGTGTTGAATGTGATCATCGGCTGGAACGTCCTGGAGGCCGAAAGACACGGCACGTCGGCCCCGAAATGGGTCAAACCGCTGATTTACATTTCCATACCCTGGGCCGTCAGCATCCATACGGTCACCGCCTATCTGTATTGCGGTTTGCCAGGAAGAGGTTTCTGGCTCACGGCAATTCTGGCTCCCCGGTTTTTGGCGTCGGCGTTTGCTGCCGGGCCGGCCTTGCTGATTTTACTGTGCATGGTCATCCGGAAGCTGACGAAGTTTGATCCGGGCAAGGAACAGATTCAATCCCTGGCGAAAATCGTCGCCTATGCCATTTGCCTGAATATCTTTTTCTTTCTGTGCGAAGTATTTGTGGCGTTTTACAGCGGGATTCCCGAGCACATGGACCATATCAAATACCTGTTTGTCGGGCTCCATGGGCACGGGGCGTATGTGCCATGGATGTGGGCGTCCATGTCGCTGATGGGGTTGGGGATCGTTCTTTTGGTCAATCCGATTACCCGAAAAAATGAAAGCGTCCTGGCCGTAGCCTGCGCTGTCGTGTTCATCGGCGCATGGATAGACAAAGGCCTGGGCATGATTTCAGGGGGCTTCGTGCCCAACCCGCTGCACCATGTGAATGAATATATACCCACCGTTCCCGAAGTCGTTATCGCTGCCGCCATCTACGGCATCGGCGCTTTGGTTGTAACGGCCCTTTATAAAATCGCTGTTTCCGTTAAGCTGGAAGTCTCGCATTAGAAAATACCCGGCTTAAAAAATAACACCATCAAAAAAGGGCATCTTTTATTGAAGATGCCCTTTTTGTTTTTTCAGGCAATCATCAGACCCCCATTCAACAGGGAAAGGATCACCATGGCCAGCCTGCGCCCAAGCGGCGGATATCGCACGCTGCGGTCTTTCCTGGCAGCGACCATTGTTTATGATGCCACGGTTTCTTTCTGCGCCCGTTTTGTTGACAAACGCTCACGCTTGATAGACCAGATGGTGCAGGCGGCGCGAAGCGGGCGACAAAATATTGCTGAAGGCAGCCGCGCTGCGGCAACCTCTAGCCAGACCGAGCTGCGATTGGTGAATGTGGCGCGGGCGAGTTTGGATGAGCTGCTGCTCGACTATGAAGATTTTTTGCGTCAAAAAGGGTTCAGACAATGGGAAAAGGATGACCCCAAGGCCATGCAGGTGAGGGAAGTAGGGAAAAAGAATCAGACCGATTCGTCGGATCCGACCGATCGGTCTGATAACACTCTTGCTTGCCCGGTCTGTGGAAAGGCAATGGCGCTGCGAACCGCCAAAAAAGGAAACAACGCGGGATCACAATTCCGGGGATGTCGCGCATATCCTGAATGCAAGGGAACCCGCCGTTATTCAAAATGCCTAAAGGAGGAATCAAAATGACCTGTTATTCATCACAAGACATCCCCCAGCGGGAGCTTTTCCCGGGGTGCCGGGCAAAACTGATTCATACGCTGAACATGACCATTTCCCAGGTCAGCCTGGATGCAGGGGCCCTTGTCCCGGAGCACTCCCATGACCACGAGCAGGTTTCGAGCGTCATTGAAGGGGCATTTGAATTCACTATTAAAGGCACAACCCATATCCTTGGGCCGGGAGATGTCGCCGTGATCCCATCCAAAGCGCTCCATGTGGGAAAGGCGCTGACCGACTGCTTTATTCTGGATGTGTTTTATCCGGTGCGGGAGGATTACAAATAAACAGTGAACAGTGAACAGTGAACAGTGAACAGTGAACAGTGAAAAAACTTGCTGGAGCGCCATTGTTTGTCAATAAGAGATCATGGCGTATGGACAGGAGGGTATCCATGAAGAAGCTGAACATCAACGTCAGCCTGACCGGATTTTGGATTTTCATTGTCCTGTGTTTGCAGGGGATGTGGTTTTCTTCAAACGTGCATTCGATTTCTCCGGAAAAAGTCCCGGAACCACTGAAACCATGGATCAACTGGGTTCTGGATGATGAAACGTCCCGTGAGTGCCCCTTTCCGTATAACACCGACGAAGAACGCCTGTGCGCCTGGCCCGCCTCGCTGGATCTGGATTTAGGAAAGACCTCCGGTCGGTTTCGCCAGTCCTGGCTGGTGTATGCGCAAAAGACCGTGCCTCTTCCCGGAAGCACCAAACTCTGGCCCCAGAAGGTGACGGTTGACGGCCGATCCGCCATGGTGACGATTGATGGGGATAGGCCGGGCGTGCTGCTTGAACCGGGCCGGCATCACGTGGAGGGCGAATTTTTCTGGCCCTTACTGCCGGAAATTTTATCTATTCCTGAAAATACAGGGGTGATATTTCTCACTGTCAACGGCAAAAAGCTCCTTTTCCCGGATATCGATCCCGGCGGCCGTCTGTTGCTGAAAAAAACCGAAGTGGGTTCCAGCAGCCAACAGAACCGTGGCGATCAAATCGACGTTGATGTATTCAGAAGGATTATCGATCAAATTCCCATGGAGATCCTGACGAGAATCGAGGTCAAAGCGGCGGGAAAGGAAAGAGAAATTCTGCTGGGCCCTGTTTTGCCCAAGGGCTTTATCCCCTTAAATCTTGATTCTCCCTTGCCGTCACGATTGGATCCGGATGGACGGCTCCGCCTTAAATTACGGCCGGGAAACTGGCAGATCGAGGTTCTGGCCCGAAATACGGCTGATATGACATCGATAACCGCTGATAAGATTGCCCAACCCTGGCCCAAGGAAGAGACCTGGACCTTTGAAGCCCGGAATCAATTCCGCCTGGTGGAGGTAAAAAGCCTCTTAAGCATCGACCCGCGTCAAACCACCATGCCCGAAGACTGGAAAAATCTGCCGGCCTACCGGGTTTTGCCGGGAGATGCACTCACGCTGCAGGTTGTGCGCAGAGGTGACCCCGAGCCCGAACCGAATCAACTGCATCTGCAAAGAAATTATTGGCTGGATTTTGACGGCGGCGGATATACGCTTCAGGACCAGATCACGGGAACCATGACCCGCGGCTGGCGCCTGGAAATGAATCCTGAAATCCATCTGGGGAAAGCGGCCCTTGACGGGGTTGCGCAGTTTATCACCCATATGGAAAACTCTGAGGAACGAGGGATTGAGGTTCGCCGGGGGGCTTTGAATCTGACCGCGGACTGTCGTTATGAAGCAGCATCCCGGTCTTTGCCGGCCGTCGGGTGGGACCATGACTTTGCACAAGTCGCCGCCACGCTCCATCTGCCTCCGGGATGGAAGCTGATTTCGTTGCGCGGTTCGGATATTGCACAGGGCACATGGCTTTCACAATGGACATTGATGGATATCTTTCTGGCGCTTATCACCGCCATCAGCTTTTTTAAACTGTGGCACTGGCGATGGGGCGCATCTGCGTTGCTCACCATGATCCTGGTTTGGCACGAACCCGGTGCCCCGCATTACGTCTGGCTCAATATTCTGGCCGCCGTGGCGTTGCTGCGGGTTCTCCCGGACGGACGGTTCAAGCGCACGGCAAGGCTTTATCGCAACATGGGCCTGATTGCGCTGATCCTGATCGCAGTGCCATTCATGGTGGTTCAAGTACGGAATGGGCTATTCCCGCAGTTGGAAACGCCCGTAAGACCGATTGTGACGCCCATGACAGCCGATTTGACCCAATCAACCTCTGACGGCATGGAAAAGGCCGGAGAGCCGCTCCTACCTCATATGCGGTCCATGGCAAAAAGCCGTCCGTCCGAGGATCTTGAGGTTTTCAGCGAAAAGGATCAAGGATCGGCCCGTAACAAAGACCTCGACCAGGTTGATCCGGACGCGAAAATACAGACCGGACCGGGTATTCCGCAATGGCAGTGGCGATCCATTCCCCTGAAATGGAATGGACCGGTCAAGCGCGATCAGCAGATTCATCTGGTGCTGCTGTCGCCGAAAATGACCCTGTTGGTTCATTTCCTCGGCGTTTTGATGGTGCTGATTTTGTCGCTGCCGCTATTTAAAACCGCTTTTCAGATCAAATGGCCGCCTTTCCTGAACCGGCGGACCGCGGCATGTCTGCTGATCATCGGCATCCTGTCCGGTTCCCCTCAGGCTGCAAAAGCGGATTTCCCTGGCCCTGAACTGTTGGAAGAACTCCGGACAAAGTTGCTGCATCCTCCAAAATGTCTTCCCAATTGCGCGCAAATTCAGCGAATGGCGTTGGAAATGGATGAAAAAATTCTTGTCATACGCATGGAAATCCATGCCATGGCTGCCGTAGGTGTTCCTCTGCCGGGAAAAGCAGGCCAATGGCTGCCTGACCGGGTTTCGGACAACGGCGCAGATGCGGTGGGCCTGTATCGCCTGGGGAGCGGTGAATTGTGGATGCAGATGGATGAAGGCATTCATCAGGTGGTGTTGGCCGGGCCTTTACCGATGCATGACAGCGTACAATTGCCGCTTCCGCTCAAACCCCGGTTCGTCAGCTATGCAACACAAAAATGGATTGTACGCGGAGTTGATGAAAACGGCCTTGCCGATAACCAACTTCAGATAGAAAGAATTCGTGAGACAGCAAACGAGAAAACCGGTGCGCCACTCGAACCTAGTGTGTTTATGCCATTTGTCAGACTTGAGCGAAGCCTCCTTCTGGGATTGGACTGGCATGTCGAAAACCGCATTGTCCGCGTATCCTCTCAGAAAGCCGCGGTCGTCATCGAGGTTCCGCTGATTCCCGGTGAATCCGTGACCACGGCCGGATTTCCGGTTAGAGACGGCAAGGTACTCGTGAATATGGGGCAGGACCAACAGTCTTTGGCATGGAAGTCTGTATTAAAAAAACAGTCCCAAATGACGCTGAAGGCCCCCCAAACCTTGTCCTGGGTGGAAGTATGGCGCACGGATGTAAGCCCTCTGTGGCATATGGAAACTTCGGGCCTGAACCCGGTTCATCATCAGGACCACTTTGGCAGGTGGCTTCCGGAATGGCGGCCATGGCCGGGCGAATCCCTGACACTCAACATGGCCAGACCCACGGGAGCAAGAGGGCAAACCATTACCGTAGACGATAGCCGGATAGAGGTGAGGCCGGGCGCCCGCGCCGTGGATGCCGGCCTGACATTTAGCCTCATAAGCAGTCAGGGCGCCGCGCATACCCTGCAAGTACCTGCAACAGCAGAGCTGCAATCATTA
>CAYTSY010000064.1:8453-18896 GCA_964440555.1 uncultured Desulfobacteraceae bacterium | reverse complement strand
CCATGGAATGGGCTTATCAAGCGTCATGGTCACTTTGCCCTTGACGTCGTCGTCAATGATAAAATTTTTACCGCTGATCTCCCTTAAAATGCGGAACACGTTCTTAATATCAGTTTCGTAAAAATCCAGAGCAATCTTTTCGCCGGTATACACTTTCTTCTGAAAATATTTATCCGTCTCATGAATCGTCCCGGATTCCTCACCCGGCGCTTCGGCCGTTTCCATTTCCGGTTCCGCTTCAGCTTCGGAAATTATGTTTTTCCATGCGGGCAATTCAGCGTTTTCCAACGGCCGCGGCGCAATCGCCGAGGCTTCAAAATGGATGCTGATAAGATTTTCGGACTGTTCTACGAAGTACGGTACAGACTCCCGCAATTCAATTGAAATAAGTGAATTGCCTCTCATTTTTGAGGTTTGAACCGGTATAATTCTATCCACAGCACTTTCAAAACGGGTGGTGATCAATTGTCGCTGGCGGTAGTCCGGAATATTGGCATTCAACAGATTAAGGTTGAGCCGGTTATCGGATACTTTTTCAACATCATATTCCACCGGATGCGATGTCCCGATCAGAATGGTTGATTTCCCCGCTTCTTCACTTACAAAATCAATTTTATTGACCCATGCCGGCTTGCCGGAGGAAGCAACCGCTGGTTTCTCCGCTTGAACATCGGAGAGTTGGGAAGCTGAACCCCCGGAGGAGGCAGCATCCTTGCTTTGAATGTCGCTTACCGCCATCATCCGACCGGCCTGGTCGGTCTCACCAGGTTTGATTTCACCGGCCTGCGTTGTCACCGGAATTCCGGGCGTTTTTCTAAAAACGACATCAAGACCGGCGGTTTTCTGTAAAACCTCATAGGCGGCATCCCGTTTCAATAAAATATTGATTTTTGATGCAGGACTGTTTGGCGTGGGCCCGGAGGCTTCGATTGAACTCACGACATCGCTGCCGGACGCAACGTTCAAACCGCTCTGATCAATTTCCGTTTCAGGAAAATACAGAGCCACGGCGAGTGGGAAAGGCTGTTTGACCGATGTATAGGTGAGCTGATCCGTCCCCTTAATTGAAACAGTCGTAGAGTCCGGGGCGTCTGCTGTCGTGATGTGGGTGATCTTTTTCAATGAAGCCGGGGCCGATGGTGAAGCTGAAGAGAGTGTGTCTCCTTTTTTCGGCATGGAAGACGTACAGGCGGCAATTGAAAAACTTGTGACCAGCAATGCAACAAAAAAAAAGTCTCTCACCCGTGATGATATCATACGATTATAATTCATGTCTTTATTCTCCAGGAGTCTTCTGAAGTTTCATTTCCGTTTTTTTTATGGTTAATTTCCCCAAGACATCTTCCACTTCTTCTTCCACCACGACTTTATCCAGCAGTATGCCCAGGACACGGCCTGAATTCGTGCCGATGTAAGTTCCTTCATGAATGATATATCCTTTTCCGGAGGCTTCCTCGACAAGCGCCTTGTTTCCACTGGGTGCAATCATAACAGCCACCAGCTTCAATTGGCTCAGCGCGATTTGTTCAAGGGGAGTCATAGGCTTGCGCTCCGGCTTGCCCTCTTTCTTTTCGGAAGCTTCCGGGGACTCGCCTTTCTCCCTGAATATGGGAGCAAAAGGATCTATCTTGCCTGTCGGATCATACGCGTAGGCGACATCACCGGTTTTTTTCGAAATGGCGACGGAGGGACCGGGGCCTCCGGCCGCAGGTTCATCTTTTTTCCCCTCAGGCGCCGCTGCCGGTACACCCTTTTGGATGGGAGGCGTCTGCACGTCCGATTCCGCAATCACCGGCGGAGCCGGTGCTTTTTCCGGGGATGTCCGGGGCTCAGATGCCTTTTCCCCGGAAGCCGGAGCCGGCGGCATCTTTTCCTGTAAAGCAGGCTCAACCGGGGGAGGAGTCGTTGCCTTTTCCGGGGCTGCCGGTTCAACGCCAGGCGCTTCTTGCCGGGGTTCGGCCTTTGGCGCATCCGACTTTGGGGCAACAATCTTTTTACTGATTACCTTTTTGCTTTCAGGTGTACCGGCCTGCTTTTCACACCCTGAAAATAAAAGGAAAAAACATCCCGCAAAAACAATCCAATTTCGAATGGTCGCAAAGTAATTATACATGTTTTTAGCTACTTTTTGTTATTATTGGCATCTTTTGGTTGGGTTTCGGGTTGCTTTTCCACAAACCTGTACGTCACCGCCGTACACGACGTGTTCAGCGAAGTCGCTTCTTTTAAAGGATTCATCTGAAGATTCTTAATGTTCACCACCCGGGACAGGCTTGCCACTCTGCTCAGGAAAAGTCCGACATTATGATAGCTTCCGGAAACGGAAATGGAAACCGGTATTTCCGTATAAAAATCTTTCATCTCTTCGTTTTGCGGCTCAAAAAGAAGAAATTCCAGCCCCGAATCATGGCCGGATTGAGATATGCTGGTCAAAAGCGCCGGGATCTCTTTATTATCGGGGAGGGCTTTTCTTACCAGCCGGAATTGAGACTCGGCGTCTTTCATCATGTTCCGGTACTTCGCCACCTGGCTGGCATCCGCTTTCATCTTAATCATTTTCGCATTGAGTTCATTGTATTCCTTGGTGAGGGTATCAATCTGTTTAACTTTTGGAAAAATAGAAAAATAAACAAAAGCGCCGACAATCAGGGCAATCACGCCGAGACTGGCAAGAATCCTCTGGGTTTTTGTCAGTTTTTCTATCTTATCGATATACGGTTGGATCGCCTGGGTGGAGATATCTATTTTTTTCATTTTTAGTTTACTTTATTGCAATTAATGGAAAAAGTTTTCATATTGATTTGTTGGAAAGTCGTCTGCCTCAACGTCTTTAAATTTACGACGGAAAAAAGGTTTGATTTCTCCAGTCGCGTCATAAAATCGGCAACCGTCTTATTATCCAGCGCAATCCCATCAATCGTCACCGTGCCGTCCTTTGAAGAAAAATCGGTAAACCACATTCTGTTGACCACTGTCAGACCCGTCATGGCGTCAAGAAGCTTGACCGGTTCGGTCCGATTGGCCTCGAGGTTTTTAATTACCTCGATCTTCTTGTTCAGCACTTCGATTTTTTTCTTGATCGTCTGAATTTCTTCATTGATCTTGGCGTATTTTTCGATCTCACTTTTTGTATACGTGATCTGATCGTTCAATTGATTGATCTTGCCTGCCAGGATGGTCTGGGCAAAGATCAGGACGACGACGATCAACGCCAGGGAAAGCAGAAAAACCGAAAATTGCCGCCGGACATTCTCTTTTTTACGTGCCGCACGAAAAGGGAGTAGGTTTATTCGTATCATTTGTCGTTCACTTTTCTCAGTGCTAGTCCCATGCAAATCGCTGCCTGGGGTGCGATGGCTTTTAGATAGGATGTCTCGAAACGATCAATATCAATCTCTATATTTTTAAACGGATTGATCGCTTCGACCTCCGCGAATGTTTCCTCGGCGAGCAATTGGCGAAACTCCGTGATGTTGGCGCCTCCCCCGCTCAATATGATCTTTTTGATCTGATCGTCCGGATACGTTGAATAAAAGAAATCAAGCGCGCGCCGGATCTCGTTGCACCAATCCGTAACCACGGATAAAACGATGCTCTGTAGCTGCTCCGTGGACAGCTTGTCGCCCGGGTTATTGATCTTGATCTGCTCGGCGTCCTCGATCGAACAATTGACGGCAGAGGCAATTTCCTGATTGATCTGCCCGCATCCCAGCGAAACATCCCGCATAAACACCGAGGCTTTGTCCTTTAGTATGTTTAATGACGTCTTGCTCGCGCCGATGTCAATCAGCGCAACGCTTTCGCCTTCGCTTTCATAATTTAATTCAAATATATTCTGCAGGGCGAATGCATCGATATCAATGATGCAGGGGTTGAGGTTGGCCAGTTGAACCAGATTGATGTAATTATTGACCATTTCCTTTTTGGCGGCAACAAGGATGACGCTCATTTGGTTGGGATTGCCTTCCGCTTCCCCCAGAATCTGAAAATCGATATTGACGTCGCTGATGTCAAAGGGGATATACTGTTCGGCTTCAAAATGAATCGTCTCCTGAAGTTGATCTTCAGACATGGTCTGCACGTTGATCTTCTTTACGATAACCGAATACCCGCCGATGGAGACAGCGACATTTTGTTCCTTGATATTATAAGCCTTAAACAATTGTCGAATGGCATTGGCCACTTGTACCGGATCTGTGATATTTCCATCTTCAATAAGGCCCGGTGCAAGTTCCACCATTCCGAATTTGGTCAGACTGCTGCCTTTTTTTGTTTCGGAAACTTCGCCTGCTTTAATGGATCTTGATCCGATATCGAGTCCGACCAGTTTGTTTTTTTTGGCTAATAGCATAATTTGCCTTAATGGTTAAATATTTTGTTTTTATCTGTCAGGTTCAATCCAAGAGCCAAAAGAATCTTCCGTTTTGTTTCCATTCGGCAAGGCTTACCGCTTTCAATGCGGTCTATGGTGAGAGGGGAGAGATCAGCCTTTCTGGCAAGTTCCGACTTACTTAACATAAGGGATTCCCTTATATTTTTTAAGGCGTTTGGTTTCATGGGGGGAAATGTGATTATCCTATCTCATATGTTATATGTAAAAGACAAGAAAAAAATATCACCTGATTTATGGTGCAACCATCTCTTTTTTTTTCTGCCATGTCAAGTAGTTTTTATATAATTATATATAACTTCACATATCTTGTGTTAATTAAAAACCATCCCCCAACCCATTGTATTTTAATTTCCGCATCCAAGTAAAATAATTACAAAAACATCCTGTTTGGGGCGCCGAAAGCCAGAAAGTATTCAGGAGCCAGAATTCAGAATAAAAAGAAAAACATTCCATTTACTCCTAACTCCTGGCTCCTGAATTCTGAATTCTCAATTCTCGACCTTGACTTTGACCGCCCTTTCCTTTAAGTATTCAAATCCATGAAACATGACGCTGCGGAGGAAAAAGTCAAACCCTTCAGACTGGTCAAATATTTCACACTTTCCAGCCTTGTGGTTATTTTTTTCGGAACAATCGTGCTTTCCGTTTTAAACATGCATCTCGCCAGACGGATGCAGCGACAGAAAAGCGAGGCTTATGCCCGCGTGCTGATTGAAAATTTAAACCATCAGGTGTTCTTACAGTTCATCATCCCGGTGGTTGTAAAATTCGGCAAGATCCAGTTGAGAAATCCAGAGCAGTTCGAGCGAATGGACAAAGTGGTCAGAAGCACGTTTCACAGTTTCGATGTCGATATGGTCAATATCTATGATCTGGACAACACCATATCTTACAGCTTGAACAAAGAAATCATCGGCAAAGAGAATGCCGGGGGAACAGCTTACCACAATGCCGTTTCAGGCCACCTTTCTTCCAAACTCGTTCAAAGGGGAAACCTCCTTCAATTGCTGCTCGGAATTCCAAAGGAAAGCCTGATCGTCACATTCGCCCCGCTCCGGGCTGAAAAGCCTCTCTCGGCTCTTTCCGGGCCGGTATTGGGGGTTGTTGAAATCGTTCAGGATATTTCTGAAGATTACCATTCCATTTTTAAGTTCCAGATACTCGTTATTTCCACCATCACGTTTATCATGGGCCTTATTTTCCTGGTTATGTTGTTCATCGTCAAAAGAGGGGAAGGCATTATTTCACAACGGGCTCTTGAACGATTGAAGCTGGAAGAAAAGTTAAGCCGGGCCAAGCACCTGGCCTCTCTGGGAGAAATGACAGCCGGAATTTCCCATGAGATCCGCAATCCTTTGGGCATTATCAAAAGCTGCGCGGAGCATCTTAAAAAAAAGATGTCGTCTCTTGACCCTTCCAATACAATTCCGGACATGATCATTGAGGAGTCTGTCCGGTTGAATAACATCATTACGGACTTTTTAAACTACGCCAAGCCGAAAATGCCGCATCTGCTTCCCTGCAGGGTTGAAGAAATCATAGAAAAGAATCTGGCGTACCTCAAACCACAATTGGAAGAAAACGGTCACATCATAAAAAAATACTACATCGATCATCCTCCCCGGATTTCAGGGGACACGGATATGTTGTATCAGGCTTTTCTCAATATACTGTTAAACGCGATGCAGGCCATGCCCGGCGGCGGTGAAATCCAGATCGAGATTAATGCAACGGATCATTATTTATCCATAATTTTCGAAGATGAGGGCGAGGGAATTTCCGAAGAAAATCTGGAAAAAATCTGGGATCCGTTTTTTACCACAAAGGACATGGGCACGGGTCTGGGGTTGGGGATTGTAAAAAACATCATTGAATCCCACCAGGGGAACATCGTCATCCAAAACAATGCACCGTTAAGAGGCATAAAAGTTATCGTCGAATTGCCAACGGATCAGGGAGGCGGTACATGGAAACCATCTTGATTGTTGATGATGAAAAAAATTATCCGCCGATTTTAAGCGCCATTCTCCAAGAGGAAGGCTACGAGACGCTTACCGCCAACAGCGGCCCGGAGGCGCTTGCCATTTTGCGGGATTCGGATGTGGATTTGGTCCTCACCGATATGAAAATGCCAGGGATGGACGGCATAGAACTTCTTGAAAAGATCAAAATGGATCAGCCCGATCTTCCGGTCATCATGATGACAGCTCACGGCACTGTTGACAAGGCTGTTGAAGCCATGCAGAAGGGGGCCTATACATATATTCTGAAGCCCTTTGAAAACGACCGGCTGGTTCTCTATGTCGACAAGGCGATCGCCATGTACCGGGTGGTCAAAGAAAATATCCTGCTTCGCAATACGTTTGCGTCCCAATATAAGTTCGGCAATATCATCGGCAAAAGCAAAGTCATGAAAGACGTTTTCCACACTATCCAAAAAGTGGCGCCATCCCAGGCCACAGTCCTGATTGAGGGTGAAAGCGGAACCGGCAAGGAGCTTGTCGCCAAATCGATCCATTTCAACAGTCCTCGGCATAACAAGCCGTTTATCGCCATAAACTGCTCGGCTTTTGTGGATACGCTTCTGGAAAGCGAGCTTTTCGGTCACGAAAGGGGGGCCTTCACGGGAGCGGTTTCGATGAAGAAAGGCCGGTTTGAACTGGCCGACAGCGGCACTCTTTTTCTGGATGAAATAGGTGAATTATCCCAGAACCTGCAGGTCAAACTGCTCCGGGTCCTCCAGGAAAAAACCATTGAACGGGTAGGCGGCATCAAACCGATTCCCGTTGACATCCGGCTGATTGCGGCAACAAACAAAACTCTGGAGAAAGAAATTATTGCAGGGCGATTCAGGGATGATTTATATTATCGCTTAAATGTGGTCCGGATTACCCTGCCGCCGCTCAGACTGAGGCAGGAGGATATCCGGCTTTTGGTGAATCATTTTATCGACAAATATTCAGGAGAGCGACGGAGCCAAGCCCCCATAAAAGGCGTTAATTACGAAGCTGAAAGGCTTTTTTACGAATACCGCTGGCCGGGAAACATCCGGGAACTCGAAAATCTCATAGAACGAGCCATGATCCTATGCAACGGAGAATGGATCACGCCGTCCGACTTTCCTAAGGAATTTATGACCAATACGCTTCAAATGGACATTCCGCCCGATGCCGCTCTTTACGAAACCCTTGTAAGCGTTGAAAAATCAATGATTATCAGGGCTCTCAAAATAGCGGACAACGTTCAGTCCCATGCGGCCCAGCTCCTGGGAATCGGGAAAAGCGGTTTGAACCAAAAAATCAAAAAGTACAACTTGGACGTCGATAACGACTTAAAAAGCTGAGCCGGTTTTTTCCCTCGCCATATCCGCGTAAACCGATTTCGGATACGCTTCAAGAATTTTTTTATAGTATTCATTTTCCTTTTCGGAAGGATTTATTTTTGAGTGGAGTCTTCCCAGGTTAAAAAGAACCTCGTCTTTTAGTTCCGGATCTGAATCCGTCTCGATCATTTTCATGTACTTAAACGCATTCTCATAATCTTTTTTTTGCTCACAGGCATAAGCCAGATCCGTTAAAATCAGGTGCCGGTATACTGTGTCCCCCTTAAAATCCTCTATCGCCTTCTTATAAAGCGAAATGGCAACATCATATTCTCCGGCGGCATAGGCGATATCGGCAAACATGACCCGTGCGATTTTTGCGGCCTTCTTCTCCGGATATGTGTCCAAAATGTTCTTAAAATCTGCACTTGCCGCCTGATAAACTTTTACCGGATCCCCCTCCTTGCGTGCGGCTTCCGTGTTTTTAATTCCCTTATCCAGCATCTCAAAAGCTTTTTTCTCCGTATAAAAAGAGTAATACCGGAGTCCCGAGCCGATAAAGATCAATGCCAGAAGAACTGCCACGCCGGTTCCTATCTTACGCCTGTTTTCGGTTGCAAATTTTAACAGCCTACCGGAAAATGTCAGAAACTCATCCGGCGCTTCAAGTTCTCTTTTTCTTGAACGGGAAATTCTTTTATTTGTTGCCATATTGCCTCCGGTTGATGGTTTTTACGTGTCCATCTCCACCGTTTAATCTGTATCACCATACCAGGGACTTGTGAAGCCAGCCCACATCGCCGTCGGCATGCTCCACATGGATCCATTCCCCTTTTTGTTCAAGCACTTTAAACGGAACCCCCTTCTCCACCGTAAACGCGATGGGATATTCCGTCCCGGTTCCAGGCCCCGAGCGCACATTGCTTTTATCTTTAATCGTGATCACCGTCTCCGTATCGGCGACAAGCGACTTATTGATCCAGCCTTTATCTCCCTCAAAATCCTGAAAGAGAATCCATGGCCCCCTTTGCTCCAAAATTTCAATCGGGTAATATCGCTCGGCCTGCCAGACAATCTCATATCCTTCGGTTCCCGGGCCGGAACGAATATTGGCTGTCTCCGCCGAAACGGATAATCGCTGCGCAAAAGCGATCGTGCTGCATAACAGAATGAAAAAAACAATCCACAAAATGCGGTTCATCAAAACCCCCCATCGCTATTACTCGGCCTTTTTGTCGGGATATGAATCCCGACCCCCGATAATCACATTACGGCGGCCCTGTCCCCGTAGATCGGGTTTCTTACCCGACATTGTCCTTTTCCTTTGATTGGTCTTCATGTCGGGATGTGAATCCCGACCTACGAAAATGGACACTATCTCCCCGGCCCCGGAAGATCATAGGTTGTGCAGGACCCCCCCGGACAGTTCCGGGTTTGGCTGCCTGCCGTCGAACTCCCGGCGCCGGCGGAAACGGCGTGGCGGGAGGCACTCATAATCCGTTCAAAGTCTTCCGCCCCGCACTCCGGACATTGCGTCTTAACCATTTCATCCCGGTTTATCACCAGCAGTTCAAAACACGCATTGCAGGTAAGGCATCTGAATTCATAGATCGGCATATTTTCACCTCAATTCAATCATTTTATAACAGGTAAAAATACCACAAAATGTGCACCATGACCATCATTATCTTGTAATCGAAGGGTTCCGCCGTGTTTTTTGACAATCTCATGGCAAATATACAGGCCCAGGCCGGTCCCCTGCCCTTCGGCCTTGGTGGTAAAAAAGGGCTTAAAAATATCCATGCGGTGCTTTTTTTCGACCCCCGGACCAAAATCTTTGCATCCGAATCGGATTTGTCCTGATTTTTCATCATGGCGTGTATAAATATGGATTTCTCCATGGGTTTCGCGCGTGGCATAAATGGCGTTTTGGATGATATTGATGGCGACTTGCCCGAGATTGGCAAAATTTCCGCAGATTTCAGGAAGATGACGATCGTAATCTTCAACAATCATCAGGTGTTCCGGCTTGTATTGATTGGTTAAAACCCGCAATGCATCTTCAATGACCCTGTTCATGTTTACTTTTTCAGTAAACGGCTGCGTCTGCCGTGACAAGCCCAAAAGGCTCTCCACAATTTTTTTAGCCCTTTTGAGTTCTTTTTCGGCAAAATGAAGGTCATCCATAAAATCCTCCCCCAGCGCGGCTTTATCATTCAAATGGCCAAAATCCTCGATGGAGGATTGCAGAATGCTGGTTACGGTTGCCAGGGGATTGTTGAGCTCATGCGCCACGCCGGCAACCAGTTGGCCGATGGCGGCCAGACTTTCGGACCGAATCAACTGTTCCTGGGATCTTTCCTTTTCGTATAAAGCCTGCTTGAGTTCACGGGTCCTTTCCCCGACGGTGTTCTCCAAATCCTCATTCAATCGTCTCAACTGATGATAGTGCTTTGCATTTTCAAATGCCAGTGCGCCCTGATCGGCCAGGATCTCCAGTAAATCCAGATCCTCGGCAGTAAAAAGATCGCCGGATTGTTTTTTCCCCAGAGAAATGAAACCCGTCAATTCGCCTTTTACCACCAGGGGGAGAATCATTTCGGTCTTCAGCATCTCAAATGCACGGATCAACGGACCGGCCTCAAAACGGTTCATCCGCTCCAAGGCCTGCTTTACGAAAACAGGGCCCCGAAAGGGCCTTAGAACTGAAATGACCGGCGAGTCGCTT
>CAYTSY010000064.1:0-8443 GCA_964440555.1 uncultured Desulfobacteraceae bacterium | reverse complement strand
GATCTGTGCCGCAACAGACGGTGAAGGTTTCCCCCGTCGCTTTTTTCAGAAAAAGTATGCAGTCCTGCACCTGCATCGAAGTGGAAACCGCCTCCAGAATGAGTTTGGCAATATCGTTGACATTTAACACGGATGTAATGGTTCGCCCCACCGCCTTTATGGTTTTCCGGTAGTCAAATTTCCCCTTGAAAAAAAAACGGTCAACGGCGGCTTGAATCTTATCTTTAACCGGCGCAGCGCTGAAGGCGGCAAGAAAAATAAAGCCCAGGGAAAAATAAAAGGAGTTCGCTTCATTTAATCCGCTGGTCAGTTTTTCCGTCCCGAGAATAACGACTGCATACATGGCCGTTAAAAGCGAGGTAAAAAGGGTATAGATCAGCCCCTTATGGATCAAGGCGCCTCTTCCGAGCAAATCATGCTTGAACAAACCGAAACCGAAAATGATAAGCGGGATAAAACTCCAGTTACCCGGAGGGTATACGGCATACCCCATGATGGGTAAAATATTCAACGCATTAAGCGCTCCCATGAGGCCGAACCCCGCAAACATGTACCTCAGCTTATATTTTCCGACATCGCTTTTTTCGGCCCGGATTGCCCGATGAATCAAATACAGTGCATACGCCATTGCAAACAGCGTACTCATCCCGAACAAAGGATATAAGTTCCCGCCTTTTGCGAAATACCCGAATTCGTATTGATGCATCGATTGGATGTAATGGGCGGACCGGGTGAGCCACATGAGCACGAAAGAATATGCATATGCCCCGTAGATCAGCCATTTTCTTTTTTTTACCTTCAGATACACATGAAAAAAATGAAGATAAACCGGGAAAAGATAAACAACGAAAATGTGATCCGTGCGGCTGATGAAAAGGGCGGTTTCAGCGGACTGAACATGAAAGACGAGCAGAATGTCAATATACAGGAAAGACCCGAGAAGACAGATCATGCAAAACAAGGCATCGGCCTTTTTCAGCCGGCCCTGCTTGAGGGTCAGCGCCGCCAATCCCAAAAAGCTTAGAAGTGTCAGAAACGGCGGTATGCTGTAAAGGCTCATCCTCTTTTAACCAGCATTTCCCTGGCATGATCCAGTGTTTTTTTTGTAATCGTTTCACCGCCCAGCATTCTGGCGATTTCTTCAACACGGTCTTTTTCTGAAATCTGTTCGATGGCGGTTCTCGTTCTTCCCTGATTCACCACTTTGGTTATTTTGAAATGATGGTCAGCAAATTTGGCAATCTGGGGCAGATGGGTGATGCAAATCACCTGATGGTGCCGGGACAATTGGGCCATCTTTTTCCCTACAACTTCCGCCGTGCCGCCGCCGACGCCGGCGTCCACCTCATCAAAAACCACCGTTTCAACCGATTGGGTCCCGGCCAGAATCGACTTTAATGCCAGGACGATTCTGGACAGCTCTCCGCCGGAAGCAATGCCGGCTAAAGGTTTGAGTTCTTCTCCCACGTTGGGTGCAATCATATAGGTCGCAAGATCAATGCCGGTTTCAAAAATCGTCTTCCCGGCGGTGGTCAGATAAGGACTGGTTTCTCTACCCGAAGCCTGATGGCGGAGCAGTACGCAAAATTTTGTTTGAGGCATTTTCAGTTCCGACAGTTCTTGTTGCACATGGACAGCCAGCAATTTTGCCGCCTTTTGACGGTCTGCGGACAATTGTACCGCAAGGCCGGCCAACTGATCAGCGCTTTGCTTTATTTCTGATTCTACGGCCCTGATTTGATCCGATATATTTTCAATGGAAAAAAGGTCCTGTGCAATTGCGTCGAACCGTTCGAGAACGCTTTCAATGGATCCGCCGTATTTTCGCTTTAATTTTGCCAGGAAGTCGAGCCGTTTCTCAATTTCTTCAAGGCGCCCGGGGTCGATCCTCACCTGTTTGAGATAGGCCCTCAATTCTTTGGACAGATCTTCAGTCCGGTAAAGTATCTCGTCAATGCCCGCTGTGTTTTTTCCCAGTGCTGGATCGATTTCCGATAATCGGCCCATATTTTTCGCGATTGAAGACAGGCGTTCAAAAACTGATCCGTTGGCATCGTAAAGCGAGTCAATGCATTCGGTTACGGTCCTGAAGAGGAGTTCGCCGTTTTTAAGGCGGCTTCTCTCTATCGCCAGTTCCTCATCTTCGCCGGCGTGTACCCCCGCTTCCTCGATTTCCTTTTTCTGAAATTGAAGAAGGTCGAACTGTTCGGTCCGGCGCTCCCGGATCCGGAAAAGATCCTCAAGCTTCACGATCAATGGGAGTGTCTGATGATAACAATGGGCAGCCTTGTCCCGGAGAGGAATCAAGCCCCCGAACTGATCAAGAAGCGCCAACTGGAGGTCTTCCTTTAATAATCCCTGGTGCGCGTGCTGGCCGGAGATGCCGACAAGATTTTCGGTGACCGCGCTCAACAGGGGAAGGGTTGCCATGCGTCCGTTAATGTAGATCCTGTGCCGGTTATTTATGGCAATGATTCTGCGAATCAACAGGCCGTCGCCAATGTCGATATCGTTTTCCCGCATCGCCTTTTCCGTCTGGCATCCGGGTGAAATTTCAAAAAACGCTTCAATTTCAGCCGATTCACACCCGGACCGGATTAAGTGGGCGGACGCCCTGCCCCCCAGCGTCAGGTTCATGGCATGGACCACAATCGATTTACCGGCCCCCGTCTCTCCGCTCAAAACGGTCAGCCCCTTTGAAAATACGACCCGGACATCATCGATAATGGCAAAATTTTTTATGGCAAGTTCGCACAGCATTATCCGGTCTCCGGTAAAGACATGAGCGAAAGAAGCAAGATCTTTCGGGATTGGGTTCCCAGATCAAAAAAGTGTGATCGGATTAAAAAACCTCAAAATTTTTCCTATGCCGCCTTAAATCCGAGATCAAAGGCCTTTAAGTTCGTTTCGGCAAACTCTTTTCTGGTTTTTGTGGAAATCGCTTTTTTCACACTGGCTTCAGATACGGGAATAATTCCGGTTTTGATCAACGCACCCAAAAGAACCATGTTCACCGCCATTATATTCCCGGCTTGTTTGGCAAGTTCCACTGCATGAAGGGCTATCATTTTTCGGGTTTTATTTTGGATCAACGTCTGAAGTACTTCAATATCGGGGTAAACGGCCTGACCGGTGGTTACGGTAAACGGCGGAACAGGGGTAAGGTTGGTGATCACAGTGGAGTCCGGATTGCACTTGTTTAAGGCCCTCAACGTTTCACAGGGCTCAAACCCCACGAGCACATCTGCCTGTCCATCGGAAATGATCGTACTTTGGGCGTCCCCAAAAACCATGGAAGACTCAACCACGCCGCCTCTTTGGGCCATGCCGTGGATTTCGCTCATCCTCACCGGGATATCCGAATCCAGGGCAGCCTCCCCCAAAACTTTCGATGCAAGGAGGTTTCCCTGACCTCCCACTGCAACGATGATCAATCGTGTCGTTTTCACTGTATATGTCCTGTTTATTTTTTTTTAAAGGTAAAATGGCATTTTCCGCCATACAGTGAAGGGCGAATGCCATTCGCCCCTACGGTTTAATGTTCTTTTAACGGTAAAATGGCATTTTCCGGGCAAACCTGAGCGCAAACCGCACATCCGGAACATAGGGTTGGATCGATTTTTATCTGATCGCCGTGAATAAAAAATGCCGGGCAAGCCAGTTCGTTGATGCAGTGACGATGGTTTTTGCACTTGTCGCTTACATAAAACGGCCTTGTTTTGACTTTTTTTAAACTCTTGCCGTACAGGGTGCACAGCTCCTGCGAAATGACGACGGAAACGCCCGGAAAATCCAGCGCTTCTTTTACCGTGTCGATGCTTTTCTTAATCCGATACGGTTTGATGACCGAGACATGGGGAACCCCGATGGCCTTGACAAGCGCCTCGATGGACACTTGCTGATATCCCTCAAAATTCAGTTGCGCCATATCCACGCCGGGATTGGGCTGATGGCCTGTCATGGCCGTTGTTCCGTTATCCAGAATCACCAGGGTGAGATGATGACGATTGAAAACCGCATTGATCAGCCCCGGGATTCCGGAATGAAAAAATGTTGAATCGCCGATAAAGGAAATCACTTTTTTGGGGGTTGCCCTGGAAAAACCGCAGCCGGTTCCAAAAGAAGCCCCCATACAGATCAAAAAGTCGCCCATGGACAACGGCGGGAAAAATCCCAGGGTATAGCATCCGATATCCGTCGTGCACATATAGTCCATGGATTGAGCCGCCTTTTTAACGATATAGAAGGTGGCCCGATGAGAGCATCCCGGACACAATGCCGGCGGCCGGACAGGCAGTTTAGGCAAGTCCGAAAGATCGATTTTGGATTCCGCCGGAAAGGGAATATCAAAAAAGGTGCACATGACTTTTTTAACCATTGCGGGATCGAATTCAAACAGACGGGAAAACAGTTTTTCGCCTTTACCGCCGATGGAAAGAGTTAAGCCCGCTTCCTGTGCACAGGCTTTCACCGCTTCTTCCATATAGGGCTCGCCTTCTTCGACCACCAGCGCTTTTTTGCACGTTTTTAAAAAATTCTGGATCGTTTTTTTCGGCATGGGATGGGTGAATCCCACGCGAAGAATCTTGACTTTATTCTTAAGCCCCAGTTCTTTTACCGCATCCGCCGCATACAGGCGGCTTACGCCGTTGCAAATAACGCCGAAATCCCCGCTGCCTTCAATCGGGTTGAATGGGGAATCATCGCTGAGCTGTTCGGCGGTCTGGATGTTTTTCAAAAGCTTGATATGAAGATTTCGCGATACGGCGGGAACCGCAACATAACTGAATGGATCCCGTAAAAAATCTCCACTGGCTTTTCTTTCCCTCAGGGGTCCCAGCGTCACCAGGGCCGTGGAATGATTGATCCGCGTCGTGGTTCTGAAAATCACGGGCTCGCGGGTCTTTTCAGATAATTCGAACGCATACCGTACCATTTCCTTTGCCTCGGGAACAGAAGAGGGTTCAAGCATGGGCAAGCCGGACAGCTTGGCATAGTACCGGTTGTCCTGTTCATTCTGGCTTGAAAACATATAGGGATCATCCGCGCAAACAATGATCAGGCCGGCCTTTATCCCCAAATATGCCAGGGTCATCAGGGCGTCGGCGGCGACATTCATGCCCACATGCTTCATGATGCACATGCTTCTTACGCCGCTGTTAGCGGCCGCGGCCGTCACTTCCAGCGCGACTTTTTCATTGGTGCTGTATTCAAAATACAGATCCGTTTCCCTGGATATGTCGAAAAAATTTGCCGAGATTTCAGATGACGGGGTACCGGGATAGGTGGCTGCAAAGGCGACGCCCGCCTCCATCGCGCCACGGGCAATGGCCTCGTTTCCCAATAAAAATAATTTTTTGCCGGGCTGGTTCTCAAGAAGTTTATGCATAGGTTTATCCTCGGGCTTTCTATATTGATCGCATCCAATTAAAATCAAATTATTACAACAGGCGTATAGCCGGTGTAAAGGCTTTTTTGAATATGTTAACCTGAAAAGGCTTTACAAAGCGCAATCCATGATTTATAAGCTTTTTGTCGATTAATTTTATTGATATGTTTAATGAAAACAGATAATAATGAATTGTATTCATTTACTGTGAGACACTGCTATGCAAGGTATTATCACCCTCGTTATGGCAACGCGCAACAGAGGTAAAATAAAGGAGCTGAAAGATTTACTGGCCGGTTTCCCGGTTAATCTGAAGAGTCTTGACGATTTTGGCCCTATTCCATCCGTGGAAGAAGACGGCGCTACTTTTGAGGAAAACGCTTACAAGAAAGCATCCTTTACTGCAAGAGTGATAGGTCTGCCGGCGTTGGCCGACGATTCCGGCCTTGTCGTCAAAGCATTAAACGGAGCCCCGGGCGTCTTATCCGCACGCTATGCGGGCATCCATCTTAATGACCGGCAACGATGCAGTGCGCTGCTAAAAGAGATGGAAGGACTGGCCGGCCGCAGCGCGGCCTTTGAATGCGTTGTTTCCATCGCCGCTCCCACAGGTTTTGCCCTGACCTACGAAGGCCGGTGCGAGGGTGTTATTGCTGAAGCGCCGGCAGGAGAAAACGGCTTCGGCTATGATCCGGTTTTTTATTACCCCCCGCTTGATAAAACATTTGCCCAGTTAACCCTTCAGGAAAAAAATCAGGTCAGCCACCGGGGAAAAGTTCTCCATGAAATAAAGGAAGAATTTGGAAAAATAGTGATATGGATCCACCGGCACATGCCGGTACCGGAGAAACTGTGACGCTCAAAAAACCAGTCAAAGGAGCTTAACATTATGACCATAAAAAACGATCGGTTTGATATTGCAGCTAAAATCGGCGGAATCACATCAAAAAATGACGCTGTGGCGTTTTTCGAAAACAAATTGGACGCTGTTCATTTATCCAGAATCCGATACATCAAAAATTCAGACGTCCTGATCAAAATCGCCAACGCAGCGGCGATGTGCGAACCGGATGACATTTTTATTAACACCGGAACCTCCGAAGACAGACAGTTTATCCGCCATATGGCTTTGAAAAAAGGGGAGGAAGCCCCCCTGCCCATGGACAGCCATACCATTCATTTTGATTTAAAGGAAGAACAGGGGCGGATTATCGACAGGACCTTTTACATTGTCAATGAAAACGAACCGGTCAGTTCCCTGGCCAACAAAAAACTCAGGGACGATGCTTTTATGGAAATCAAGGAAAAGATGGCCGGCATCATGCGCGGTAAAACCATGGTTGTCGGCTTTTACTCGCGCGGACCCGTCGGGGCGCCGGCATCCAATCCGGCCCTTGAAATCACAAGCTCCGCCTATGTATCGCACAGTGCGGAAATTTTATATCGAAATGCCTACAATGAATTTGATCGTGAAATCAACCGGCTGAAACATTTTTTTACCAACATTCACAGCGAAGGATTGAATCGCGCCGAAGATCTTCCCCATGCCCGGGTGTTTATGGACAGGAAATTTCAAACAACCTACAGTTTCAATTGCACCTATGCGGGCAATACGCTGCTGTTGAAAAAAGGAAACCATCGTTTTGCCGTGGACAAGGTTATCTATGAAGACAGGGGAAACGAACTTGCCGAGCACATGTTTATCACCGGCATCGAAGCAGATGACGGCCGGGTCACCTGGTTTGCCGGCGCGGCCCCCAGCGGGTGCGGCAAAACCACAACAGCCATGGCAGGACATCATTTTGTCGGGGATGATCTGGCGCAGATGTGGATCGGCGATGACGGCGCCATCCGTTCCATCAACCCGGAATGCGGAATTTTCGGAATTGTGGAAGATGTGAACCGGGAAGGCGACCCAAAACTCATGGAAGTGCTTCGAAATAAGAAAACGGAAGTGATCTGGTCCAACGTCCTTGTCGATGAAAACGGCGTGCCCCAGTGGACCGGAAACGGGGAACCTGCTCCGAAAAAAGGGCTCAACTTTCAGGGAGAATGGAAACAGGGCATGACCGATAAAAACGGCAAACCTGTCCCCCTGTCCCATCCCAACGCCCGGTGTACGCTTTCTTCCTCATCCCTGGCGAATTATTCCCTGATGGCCGAAGACCCCAATGGCGTTGAAACCCGGGTCATCACTTACAGCGGCCGGGACAGCGACACCATGCCGCCGATATGGGTAGCCAAAAATCCGGACCACGGCGTGGCGATCGGCGCCTGCATCGTTTCGGCCGCCACGGCCACGGAGGTTGGTGCAACCGGCGTCAAACGTGCGCCGTGGGCAAATGCGCCCTTTATACCGGGCCCGCTGGGAGACTACATGGAAGCCCAGTTTCTGTTTTTCAACAACCCCAAAATCAAGGAAGACAAACGCCCGGTCATGGCCGGATTAAATTATTTCCTTACCCATGAGGCAAGGGGCGGAAACTCCAAAAAGCTGTTGGGTGAAAAGCGGGACGTCAGAGTCTGGCTCACATGGCTTGCGAAAATGGCCCGCAGGGAAGTGCCGTTTATTGTCACGCCCATCGGCAAAATTCCCACCTACGAGGTCTTGAAAGAACTTTTCGCCGCTATCCTTGACAAGCCATACCCCCGGGATCTCTACAGCAAGCAATTTTCCCTGTATATCGACAACATCCTGCTGCGAATCGACCTTCAGGTGGAGGCCTATGGGAAAGAACCCCATATACCGGAAAAACTTTTTACGGTGTTAAACGAACAACGCGAAGAACTTTTATCGTTAAAAGCGGCATTTGGTCCGGTCGCCACCCCGGAAAATTTAATCCAATTCAACCAAAAGTAAACCGATTCTTCTCAAATTACGGGCAACGGCCTGCCGTTGCCCGTTGCTATTTTGCCGTCATGAATAAAAAAACCGACCTGCCCATTTTAAATCGTATTTTCAGCCGGCGTATGCTGGTCTGTCTTCTGATGGGATATGCCTCAGGCTTGCCCCTGTTGCTGACCATGGGCGTTCTTCAGGCGTGGATGAAAGAA